>CAZDRM010000008.1:0-30168 GCA_964507745.1 uncultured Lachnospiraceae bacterium | reverse complement strand
TATACTTATTTCTTGCCTGTGATTCTCCTGCAAATGCAGCCTGTAAATTAGCTTCAGTTTTGGTTCCTTTTAAATTTGTCATAATTGTTCTCCTTTATAATATAAATTATAGTTACTATTTCAATACTCCATCATTTTCCCCAAAATGTCAAATCCAAAGGAAAATGAAAAGCCGGTCCATGTATGCTATGTAAGATTCAATACGGTATTTCATAAAATTCCTCTTTTCTTTAGTCTATATAATTCATACTGCCGATAAATAGAATTGTTCCGTTGCTTGTATCGCTGATATAGTACATAAAAGGAACATCCACTATGAAGCAAACGGGATTTTCAATTATAGAAGTCGCAGCAACCTCATTAGAAGTAACGGCAGCAGCTTCTGTCCCGTCTTCATCTACGCGGATATATGTTTTGTGTAAAACATCGCTGATATAGGCCTCGTCACTGATGGTATCAAATTGGGCATTATCAGAAAAAGCCTCCACCATGCCAAGAGACACCAGATAATCATTTAACTGAATGCTTTCGGAAGAAAATTCAAACCGGGGCATTTGCAATGAGTCAAACATAGTTTTTTTTGCGTCCGAAAGACCTTGATACAACTCTTGTTTTTCCTCAAGGGAGAGGGCATTAAAAAGCTCGGTAACACTCTGGCCTTCTTCGGAAGGAATCAGAATATCCATTGCCATGTCGCTGTTTTTATAGTACATACGTAAAGCGCTAATGCCTTTATACTGGTAATATTTAAAATTGCAATCACTTAAATGCATAAAAGGAACCATCTGTGTTCCGTTAGTACCGTGAAATTCTCCGTCATAAGTGCCTCTTTTAGGAAAGGGAACCTCCCATTGTGCATTAAAGTAAACGGCATTAAACAGAATAAGGCTGGCATCTTTCGGAAGTTCAGAAGCCATATTGTCAATTTTGCCGTTGGTAGCTTCTGAAATCCAGTTATTCATGGCTTCTATAGTAGCATCGTCTGTAAGGCTGCATTTAAAGTTTTCAGCGCCGTAGGTTTTTTCCAACAGAGGAATATAAGCGGAATCAAAACTGTCACTAAACTGCATATTTTCGTCTTGCCATACGGAATTGGCAATTCTGATATCCATGGTATCTTTTTTCAGTTTTTTTCTGGAAGCGTATATATCGGCATTAAAAGTATCCATATCTGTTACGTGCATAGTCCCAAGCATTTCATCCAGAGTAGTTCCCGTTGCACCGTTAGCAGCCATTCCCAGAGCTGTTTCGATGCTGTAGGGAGAAATGCAGACATTTTCTTCGCCGGACATCGCCGCAAACAGGTCAAATCCCAATGCATTAGTGCTTTGGGAAACAGCAGGCTGTTTTCCACAGGCAGACAAAAGAAGTATGGGGATAAAAAAGAGCAATAACAAATTTCTTTTTTTCATAACAATTGTTTTGGTTCCTTTTAAATTTGCCATATCATTTTCCTTTTCAAATCAGTAATTATTATTATTTTAGTATTTTATCATTTTGGAAATTATTGTCAACTAAGGTTTTTGGATTCAGGATAGATTTTGGCCTTGGGATAAATTTTTGCCTGAAGGGCGTCATACTGCTTATACATGTACTGTACGGAATTTTCAAGAAGATAATAGTGCATGATGTAAGGAATAAGCAACACGAGGAAGGCGGCGAATAAAAGCAGCAGACCTATGGAAAAAGCAAAGCAAATCATAAAAAAAGTTCCGAAAGCCAGAATGGCAAAGGTCAGGGTAACCAAAAGATGTATCAGCCTTTCGTGCATAAAATAGGCAAGTTGTTTTTCGTGCTGGATGGCCAACTCTTCATAAGTAAGACCGCTGTCGTTATTTTGGAGAAGACGATCCATATACGCCATATAGGATTCAATGCGCTGCTTCATATCTATTGTCCTTTCGTTCTTTATTCCTGCGAGCAATGAGCCAAGCGGCCGTGCTTGCACGGACAGTTGGCGAATGCCGCGGGGTATTGACTTTTTTAAGAGTCCGCAACTCTGCTGTTCAGGGCAAAGCTGCGGACAGCTTTTATCTTGACTAATTGATGCTTTCCATGCTTCCTATAAATAAAACGGTTCCATTACTGGTATCACTGATATAATACATGAAAGGAACATCCGCTTCAAAGGAAATGAAATCTCCTTCTATCAAGGCCATTTTGTCCATCATAATGGAAGTAACTGCCGCCGCTTCCGTGCCGTTTTCATCCACCCGGATAAAGGTTTTGTGATAAACCTGGCTGATAAAGGCCTGTTTACTGATTAAGGGAAAATCGGCGCCGGAGGAAAAAGCTTCCGCCATTCCCAGCTGAATAAGGTAATCATTTAAAGAAATACTCTCTGTGGAAAATTCAAATCGGGGAATTCTTAAAGTGGAGATCAATATTTCTTCCGAATCTGAAAGTTTTTGGTATAATTCCTGTTTTTCTTCAAAGGTAAGATTGTTAAAAAGCGCTGTTACGTTCTGTTCTTTATCTGCGGGAATTAAAATATCCATGGCCATATCGCTGTTTTCATAATTCATACGAAGGGCCTGAATTCCTTTATATTCCACATACCGAAAATAACCTTCGCTTAAATGCATAAAAGGAACCATCTGATCTCCCGAAGGGCTGTGGAATGCTTCATCAATGGTGCCATCCTTTGGAAAGGGTACCTCCCAGTGGGCATTAAAGTAGACGGTATTGAGCAAAATTAAAATCGTATCCTGGGGGATTTCCGCAATGATATTGGTTATTTTATCATTGGTTGCCCGGGCAATCCAGTCGTTCATGGTAGAAAGCGTGGAATTATCGGCAAAATCGCTCTCAAAGGTTTCAGCGTTATAGGAATCTTTTAATAAAGGCAGATAAGTCGCCTCAAAGCTGTCACTGAAAATCATATTTTCATCGTACCAGGCGGAATTGGCGATGCGGATATCCATGGCATCGCTTTCCAGTTTTTCTTCGGAGGCGGTAACAGCCTGATTGAAAGCAACCAGGTCTTTTATATGCATGACATTAAGCATTTCATCTCTGGTTGTGCCTGAAGAGCCGTTTGCTGCCATGCCAAGGGCAAGCTCTATGCTGTAAGGAGAAATGCAGGTATTTTTATTTTCGGAAGATATTTTGGCAAATAAATCATAGCCCAAAGCGTTGATGCTGTCAGCAGCAGAGGAATATACCTCCGAAGCACCGGATTCCAAAGCAGGAGTTTCCGAAGAAATATCTTCAGAAGCAGCGTCATCCGAAGGGGTGCTTTCCAAAGAAGCATTCTCCGAAGGAGCTGTAACCGGAGACTGTTCCGGCAGGGGCTGTTCTCCTGCCGTCTGTTTGCCGCAGGCAGACAGAAGAAAAGCAGAAAATAGAAGGATTGGTAATAATAAATGTTTTTTCATAATGGTTACCTCGCAAATTCATATTGATATTTTAGTATTTGTAGTTTTCTCTCATAATTATAATACGAATAAAAGGCAGTAAATTTATGGAAAAACTTAAAAAATCATAACCCTAGTATATCATTTTCCGACGGAATAAGGAAGGCGGATCAATAAGATGATGGCAGGTTTTTCCTGAACGCATTGGGCTATAGTACTTGCGGACGAAGGGAACTATGTGTAAAATTATAGAGGCAGGGTGTTTGATGGTCTGGAAGGCCGATAAAAGAGGTTATGATGAAAAATATAAGGAAAATTTCGCTTCCTGAAGATGTGAGGGAAATCATTAATAAAATAGAAGAAGCGGGCTATGAAGCCTATGCAGTAGGCGGCTGCGTCAGGGACTGTCTGCTTTCCCGCACTCCGGATGACTGGGATATTACTACTTCGGCAAAACCGGAGCAGATTAAGGAATTGTTTCGTAAAACCATAGATACGGGAATTGCCCACGGAACCGTAACTGTCATGATGCACCACGTAGGCTATGAAGTAACAACCTATCGGATTGACGGGGAATATGAGGATGCAAGACACCCCAAAGAAGTTATTTTTACTCCCGATTTAAAAGAGGATCTGCGCCGCAGAGATTTTACCATTAATGCTATGGCTTACAATGAACGAAGCGGTATTGTGGATTTGTTTCACGGCATGGAGGATCTGGAGCAGGGTATCATTCGGGCGGTAGGAAATCCCATAGAGCGTTTTGAAGAGGATGCTTTGCGCATTATGCGGGCTGTCCGTTTTTGTGCACAATTGGGATATGAAATAGAGGAAGATACGAAAGCAGCCGTTAAAAAGCTTGCTAAAAATTTAAAATATATCAGTGCGGAAAGAATTCAGGTGGAACTGGTAAAGCTGGTCAAATCCCCTCATCCCGAAAAAATCAGGGATTTGTATGAGACGGGCATAACGGCAGTTATTATGCCGGAATTTGATGCGGTTATGGAAACAGAGCAAAATAATCCCCATCACAAATTCAGCGTAGGAGAGCATACCATCCATGGTATGACGGCTATAGAGGCGGATAAGGATTTAAGGCTTACCATGCTGTTTCATGATTTCGGAAAGCCCCTGTGCAAGACTACCGATGAGGAGGGAATCGACCATTTCCACGGACATTGCCTAAAATCCGAGGAGTTGTGTATCGATATTTTGAAAAGGCTGAAATTTGACAACGATACCATTCATCGGGTCAGCAGGCTGGTTAAAAATCACGATTATGATGTAGAGCCGGAAAAGAAATATGTGCGCAGGGCCATAAACCGTTTGGGAGAAGAGATATTTCCCCTGCTTTTGAAGGTAAAACAGGCGGACATGGAAGCCCAAAGCGATTATCTGCGGGAAGAAAAAGAACAAAAGCTTTATGAAGTCCGCAGGCTCTATGAGGAAATTCTGAAAGACCGGGAGTGTGTCAGCCTTCACAGTCTTGCCGTAAAGGGCAGCGATTTGATTGCCTGGGGAATGAAGCCCGGAAAAGAAATGGGAGAAATGCTTTCCCTGCTTTTGGATGAGGTGCTGGAAACCCCTTCCTTAAATGATAAGGATAAATTGTATGAATGCTATTTGAAAATCATAGAAAATAAAAGCTGAATTGCTGTAAATTTTCAAAATTGGAAAAGCCGGCATTGGCATATCTTGCCTTTCCCTTTCATAAGATAGGTATGACCTATTAAGGGGGATGAGTAGAAGTGAATGATAGAGCGGTAGCTGTGCTTGAACAATATGATTTGAATGTAAATAGTACCAGAAAAGCCAGAGGAGCCATTATTGCGGAAACGGACAAGGGAATTGTCAGTTTGTGGGAATATGCGGGAAAAACCGAGAGACTTCTTTTGTGTAAGGCCGTTTGTGACCGAATGGAAGAGAGCGGCTTTTGCGGTATAGACAACCTGATTCCAAACAAGGAAGAAGGTCTTTTTGTAACGGATACCGACGGGAAGAATTATGTTGTAAAGAAATATGTGGAAGGCAGGGAGTGCGATGTAACCGATGGCAGGGAGAGCCGCTATATTATAGGGGAAATCGCAAAGCTGCACCGGATTATGGAGTTTGGGGAAATTCCGGAAAACCAGGGAGCGGAGCCATCCATCAGGGATTTTTCCAAAAGGGAAGCAGAATTAAACAGAGTCCGTTCTTTTATCCGCAAGCAGTCCAAGAAGGGCGAATTTGAATTGAGTTTTTTAAAGGAATATTCCTATTTTGAAAATCTTGCAAAGGAAGCGGCAGACCTGCTGGATGAAAGCTGCCTTGCAGGGCTGTCAAAAATGGTTAAGGAAAGAGGAATGTACTGCCATGGGGAGTGCAACCAGCATAATATTCTCATAAGCGGAAAGAAAATTGCGGCGACGCATTTTGAGAAATGCTGTATGGACGTACAGGTTCGGGATTTATATCTGTTTTTAAGAAAGATTCTGGAAAAAAACAACTGGTCGGTTTCCCTGGGCTTATCTATTTTGGCGGAATATGAAAAAAACAAGCCTTTGAATATGGATGAGAAAAGGTATCTTTATGCAAGGCTGCTCTATCCCGAAAGATATTGGAAAATAGCCAACGCTTATTTAAATAAAAGGAAATCCCTGCCTCCCAGAAGGCAGCTTGAGAAGCTGGATGCGTTGATGGTCATTGAGGCGGAGAGGATAGAATTTTTAAGAAATTTGGAAAAGGATTTACTTTAGGATTTCAGAAAATAGTGGTATACTTTAGTTTAGGTAAAGAGGTACGGAATGAAAAAATTTATGTTAAAATGCGCTTTGGTTCTGGGGCTTTGCACCTGTGTACTTACAGGCTGTCAGGAAAACCCCGGGTTACCGGAGGCGGAAGAAGAAATCATAATACAGGGAACCTATAAAGAAACTCTTGCGGATTCCATGGATGAAGCCGTAATTATGTCGGTGGATGAAGAGAAGAGTCAGATTCAGTTTTATAATCTGACCATAGGAAGAACATATACCTTGTCCTATGACGGAACCACAGGAATGAAAAACAAGTTCGGGGATGAAATAGTGGCGGGCCAGTTTGCCAGCGGAGATATGGTCAGGGTAACCTTTATTAAGGACCAGAAGGCGGCTAAATCCCTTCAGCTTCTGGATAGTGTATCAGTCAGCCGGATAGATTCCGGTTATGAAATAAACAAAGCGGCATATACCATGAACTTTGGAGGAAATCAATACTCCCTTCACAAAAATGTGGCAGTGCTGTCTCAGGGCAAGCAGATTCAAATGGAGGAAATCAACCCTGTTGACGGGCTAAAGATTATAACAAGGGATCATGAGGTATATGCCATAACCGTAGAAAAGGGACATGGTTATGTGCGGCTTACGGGGCATGAATCCTTTGTGGGCGGCTGGATAGAAATAGGACAATCCGTCATTAGGGAAGTTACGGATGAAATGCTGATCGTAGTTCCCGAGGGAGAGTACAGCTTGTTTATCAGCAATAACGGCGTTGCAGGGAGTAAGGAAATCGTCGTTACCAGTGACGAAGAGACTTTGGTGGATGTATCCGAGCTTCAGACGGAAAAAATTAAAAAAACGGGAAAAATTATTTTTACCATTACGCCCGGTACCGCAAAGCTCTATGTTGACGGAAATGAAACAGACTACAGCGGCGAAGTGGAGCTCGATTACGGAATCCATCAGATCAGCGTCAGGGAAGAAGGCTACAGCACTTTGACCCAGTATATTAAGGTTGGGCAGCCTATGGCGAATCTCAACATTACGCTGGAAGAATCGAACGGTTCCAAAGAGGACGAGGACGATACAAAGACGGAAGAAACCAAGCCCGCGGTCAGTGCAAATACCACTACAACCGGCGCTTCCGATTATCGGGTATACGTTGATGCGCCTGTAGGGGCGGAATTGTATTTAAACGGAAATTATGTGGGAGTTGTTCCTGCCAATTTTGAGAAAAAAGCGGGAATTTATGTTATTTCCCTTCGAAGGGACGGATATCAGACCAGAAGCTATACTCTGCAGATAGATAGCAGCAATAAGGATATCAGCTATTCTTTCTCAGAGCTTGAAGCCCAGTAAAACAGATAAACAAAAAGGAGGACAATCATGAGTTACAAGGAAGTGTATGAAAGCTGGTTATCAAACCCCTATTTTGATGAGGCTACAAAGGACGAGTTAAAGAGCTTGTCCGGAAATGAAAAGGAAATCGAAGATCGCTTTTACAGGGAGCTGGAGTTCGGAACCGCAGGACTTCGCGGAGTGATCGGAGCGGGAACAAACCGTATGAATATTTATACGGTTCGTAAGGCCACCCAGGGACTTGCCAATTATATTTTAAAGCAGAACGAAAGCGGAAAGGGCGTGGCAATCGCCTTTGATTCCAGAAGAATGAGCCCCGAATTTGCCGATGAAGCGGCTTTATGTCTGGCAGCTAACGGTATAAAGGCATATGTTTTTGAATCCCTGCGTCCCACACCGGAGTTATCCTATGCGGTTCGCAAATTAGGATGTATTGCGGGTATCAACATTACCGCAAGCCATAACCCGCCGGAATACAACGGATATAAGGTTTACTGGGAGGACGGCGCACAGATCACGCCGCCTCACGACGGAGGCATTATGGCGGAGGTTGCCGCTATTACCGATTACAATACCGTAAAAACCATGGATAAGGAAGCGGCAAAGGCAGCAGGACTTTACAAAATCATCGGCGCAGATATTGACGATCCTTATATTGAAGAGCTGAAAAGTCAGGTTATCCACTGGGATGCTATTAAGGAAGCACAGAAGGACATCAAAATCGTATATTCTCCTTTACACGGAACGGGAAACATTCCTGCAAGGCGTGTCATGAAGGAGCTGGGCTTTGAAAATGTTTATGTGGTTCCCGAGCAGGAGCTTCCTGACGGAGAATTCCCCACCGTTTCCTATCCCAATCCCGAAGCGGCGGAAGCCTTTGAACTGGGACTTAAGCTGGCAAAGGAAGTGGATGCGGACTTAGTGCTGGCAACAGACCCGGATGCAGACCGTTTGGGCGTATACGTAAAGGATGCTAAGAGCGGGGAATACATTACCCTGACAGGAAATATGTCGGGATGTCTTCTGGCAGATTATGAAATCGGACAGAGGAAAGCCACAAAAGGACTGCCTGAGGACGGCGCCTTGATCAAGACCATTGTTACAACCAATATGGCGGACGCCATTGCCAAGGCCTACGGTGTGGAATTAATCGAAGTGCTGACCGGCTTTAAATATATCGGACAGCAGATTCTGGGCTTTGAGCAAAAGGGAAAGGGCACTTATCTTTTCGGTTTTGAGGAGAGCTACGGCTGCTTAATCGGAACCCATGCAAGGGATAAGGATGCCATTGTGGCTACCATGGCTCTTTGCGAGGCTGCGGCATACTATAAGACCCAGGGAAAAACTCTTTGGGATGCCATGATGGATATGTATGAAAAATACGGCTATTACAAGGATGACATTAAATCTATTACCTTAAAAGGAATTGAAGGCCTTGCCAAGATTCAGGAGATCTTAAATACCTTAAGAGAAAACACTCCCGAAAAAATCGGCTCTTACACTGTTTTATCCGCAAGAGATTATAAAGCGGGTACCATAAGAGATGTAAAGACAGGAGAGGAAAAACCTACAGGACTTCCCTCATCCAATGTTCTTTATTATGACCTGACAGAGGATGCATGGCTTTGTGTTCGTCCTTCGGGTACGGAGCCCAAAGTAAAATTCTACTATGGAATTAAGGGCAGTTCCTTAGAGGATGCTAATGAAAAATCGGCAGCTTTGGGAGAAGAAGTGCTTGCCATGATAAACGGGATGTTAAATGAATAAAGAGAAAGAAGAACGGGAAAAATATTCTTTAGATGATTTTAAAGAGATTATAAAGGTTTTGCGCAGTGAGCACGGCTGCCCCTGGGACAGGGCTCAGACCCACGGCTCTCTTACAGGATGCATGATTGAAGAAGCGGCGGAAGCGGTTTCGGCCATTAAGGTTTATGAAAAGACCGGAAATAAGGAAGGCATGCAGGAGGAGCTGGGGGATGTGCTGATGCAGGTAGTGCTTCATGCGCAGATTGCGGAGGAAGAAGGGCTTTTTACGTTGGCGGATGTTATCGGAGGAATCAGTCAAAAGATGATTCGCAGGCATCCCCATGTATTTGAGCCTGACGGAACTCCTTTAAACGGCAGAACCCCCCGTCCGGATACAATAAAATCATGGAAAGAAATCAAAGCTTTGGAAAAGAAAAGCCTGAATTATGAAGAGTCGTCTGTAAAAAAACGATTGAGAAAAATCTTTGCGAAATTTTATAAAACTATTTTATAATATGACAAAATGGAAAAAATGCCTAAAAATGCCTATTTTTCGCAATTATTCCTTGACAAACGGATGAAAAAATATTATAAATATGTGTAGGCGTTTGTAGGTAACGCGAAAATATTATGATATATTTAGTAAAGTAGGAGGAGTTCACAATGAACAAAACAGAATTAGTTGCAGCTATCGCTGATCAGGCAGGTATCTCTAAAAAAGATGCAGAGAAGGCATTAAAAGCTTTTACAGATGTAGTAGGAGAAGAACTGAAAAAAGGCGGTAAAATTCAGTTAGTTGGATTTGGAACATTCGAAGTATCCGAAAGAGCAGCAAGAGAGGGAAGAAATCCTCAGACAGGTAAGGCAATGAAGATTGCTGCATCCAAAGCACCTAAGTTCAAAGCTGGTAAAGCATTAAAGGATTTAGTAAACGCTTAATTGTGAATGAATGCACAGAGCCCTTTTGTATCCTGCAAAAGGGCTCGTTTTCATTTTTCGGACTGTACAAATAAAATGAAAGGATATCCATTATGAGATTGGACAAATATTTAAAGGTTTCCAGATTGATCAAAAGGAGAACGGTAGCAAATGAAGCCTGTGACGCCGGACGGGTAATGATTAACGGAAAAGTGGCAAAAGCAGGGGCAGAGGTAAAAGAAGGGGATGAAGTTACCGTCAGCTTCGGAAACAGGGTTATAAAGATAGAAGTGCTTTCCATTACGGATACAGTAAGAAAAGAGGAAGCGAAAGAAATGTTTCGTTATTTATAGGCATATTTTAAAGCCCTCCTAATATACTTTAATATGCAGATGTAGCAGAGGAAGCTTTGTATATCTGTACCGTATCAGGAGGAGGTATGCAGATGGAAGATATGAATACAAAACAGAGAGCGCATAAACTGATGCTGACCAACAGAAGGACATGTATGGTCAGCGGAGTGTCCGATGTGCTTTCTTTTGATTTAGCGGAAATTTTATTAGAAACCGACCAGGGAATGTTAATGATTAAGGGAAGCGATTTACATGTAAACAGGCTTACTTTAGAAAAAGGAGAAGTCGACGTAGAAGGAAAAATCGACAGCCTGACTTATTCGGAAGTGTCAGGATACGGAAATAAGGGAGAATCTCTTTTAGGAAAGCTGTTTAAATAATGAGCGGCCAGATTGTTAGTGAAGGAAGGTTCCTGCTTTACTGTTTCCTGTCAGGTATTTGCATTACCATTGTCTATGATTGTCTGAGAATTTTCCGCAGAGTGAAAAAACACAGCACGGGATTTGTGGCATTAGAGGATTTGATTTTCTGGTTTGCGGCAGCGGCTTTTTTATTTTATATGCTTTATGAAACCAATAACGGCGTCATCAGGTGGTTTTCCATTGCGGGAGCAGGGGTCGGAATGTTGATATATAAATATACCATAGGAGAACATCTTGTAGAAATTATGTCAACAATATTAAACCGCATACAAGATATGGTGGCGAGGTTTTTAAAATGGCTCTTCAGACCGTTCAAACGGCTGATTAACAAGGCTTTGAACAAATGGAAGAAACATAGGAAAAAAATGAAAAAACAATTAAAAAAGAAGTTGACGGGCGACATAAAAGAGGTTAAGATGGTATTATGTAAACACAAAAAGCAGAAGGATAAGAGGGATAGCCATGAGCCGTAGAGTTGCATTTCGGGGGAAAAGGCAAAATCGTCTCGGCATGTTTCTGGTTTCTGTAGTGGTTGTTATGCTTTTGGTGGTGGTGTCTGTTAACAGTGTCCTATTAAAGCAGAAGCAGGATACTTACAGGGAAAGGGAAGCGGAGCTGGATGAGCTGATTGCCGCTGAAGAACAAAGAACAACTGAATTAGAGGACTTGAGGAGATACACCCAGACTCAGGCGTACGTAGAAGAGGTAGCAAAGGAGAAGCTGGGGCTCGTTAAAGAAGGCGAGATTGTATTTAAGATGAATTAGGACATCGGTTAGAAGCGTTTAAAAGTGCGGATAGCAGATGTCCTTTTTGTATGGAGAAAAAGTAAATATTTTTTGTTATTGCCCCTTTATTTCGACAAATAGCGCAGAGAAGATGTTATATAATGGGGGCAAAAACAAGTGGAAAAGAGTGGTGTATTATGAAGTGGAATATTATAGAGCGGGAAGATATCAGCCACAGCGTGATGCCGGAGTATGGAAGAAAAAGGCTGATATTGTATGCGGATACCTTAAAAGAAATCGCAGAAAGCTTTGAAGAGCTTTCAGAAACCGAAGGGAAATCCCAGCTTCAGCTTTATTTATATAAAACAAGGCAGGAGCAGAACGTGCTTCTGGCGGGACAGTTGGACGAAACGGCCAGAGTATTAAGCGAATTGGCAAGTGAAACCTATGCGACCTCCTATTTAATGGACAGGCTCAGGAAAAAAATATTAAAGGGATTAAAGGAAAACGGTCTGATCGTAAAAGATTTGTATGTTGTGGAAGCAAAGGAGCATCTGGAAGTGGGAATGAATATTCGGGCTTCGGATGAAGAAATTTATCATACAGATGACTTAATGGAATTTGTGTCGGAAATCTGCCACAGAAAACTGCGCCATAACAGCGCCAATGCTTCTTATGTACATGAAGAACCGGTTACCCTGATTTTTGAAGAAGAAGTAAATTATTTTATAATAGAAGGAATCGGAAAGGCAACAAAGGAGGGGGAAAGCCACTCGGGAGACAGTTATCTGTTGAAGGAATTCGGTAAAGGTATGTACTTAGCGGCATTGTCCGATGGTATGGGCTCCGGGGAGGAGGCCGCAAGGGACAGCGAAAAAATGATGGACTTGTTGGACAAGTTTATGGAGACAGGTTTTCACATGGAAAAGGCAACCGCTCTCCTTAATACCATGATGTTTTTAAGGGGAGTAAAGGAACGTACCCTTACGCTGGATTCCTGCGAGCTGGATTTGTACCAGGGGACAAGCAGGTTTTTAAAGTGCGGAGCCGCAGCTTCCTTTTTAAAGAGGGGCAGAAAGGTCTTTCGAATAGGGGCTAATACCCTTCCTCTGGGAGTATTTGCCAAAACGGAGCCGGAGGAATTTGTCTATGGTGTGGAGGACGGCGACTACATTATTATGATGACAGACGGCGTGGTAGACGCATATGAAAGCAGCCGGAGCACAATCTCCCTGCAGGAGTTTATCGGGCAGCTGGAATACGAAAACCCCAGACAGATGGCAAGCCTGTTGTTGAATATGGCAATTACCAACGCGGGAGGAAAGGTAAATGATGACATGACGGTAATCGTTTTGGGAATCTGGTCCAATAACTGATAGAAAAGTCAGGGTAAAAGGCCGGGCAATTGACTTTTACAAATATTGACGGTATATTAGAATCAATCGAAAATTAGTCGGCACGTATGGAAAAACTGCTCCGGGAGACGGAATGATTACAAAAGTAAAAAAATATATGGAAAAACATCATATGGTTCATGCCGGTGATAAAGTGGTAGTAGGGCTTTCGGGAGGGGCGGATTCTGTCTGCCTTCTCTTTTTATTGCAAAAATTACGGGAAGAAATGTATTTTTCCTTAGAGGCAGTTCATATTAATCACAAATTGAGAGAAGAAGCGGATTCTGAGGCGGAATTTGTAAAAGAGCTTTGCGGCAGATGGGAAATTCCCTGTAAAACCGCAGAAGTTGATGTAAAGGAATATGCGGCAGCAAAGCATTTGTGTTTAGAAGAGGCTGCCAGGGCTTTGCGGTATCAGGTTTTTGAAGAATATGAAGGAGCTAAAATTGCCCTTGCCCATCATGAAAATGATCAGGCGGAAACGGTTCTTTTTCATTTATTTAGAGGAAGCGGCATAAGAGGGCTTACGGGAATGCGGCCGGTAAGAGACCGTTATATCCGTCCCTTATTGTGTGTGAATAAAGAAGAGATCCTTGCATTCATAAAAGAAAATCATCTGAAATTTGTTACCGATACCAGTAATTTTGATACGACCTATGCCAGAAATAAAATCCGTCAGGATATACTTCCTGCAGCGGAAAAGGAAATCTGCGAAGGGAGCGCTGCCCATATTGCCCGCAATGCGGAACTGGTAAGAGAGGCAGTTGATTTTCTGGATGAGAAGCTGAAAGAAGAATATAAACTGATTGTACAAAAAGACAACTACGGGTATTATATAGATAAGGAAAAATTAAATAATCTGCATCCTTATTTAAAATCCGCCGTCATTTATGAAATGCTGGTACAGACCTGCGGCAGAAGGCGGGATTTATCAAATGTCCATGTGGAAAGCGTCCTAAGGCTTTTAGAGGGGCAGAGCGGAAAACAGATTACCCTGCTGTACGGGCTGACGGCGGCCGTGGATCAGCACAGACTTCATATCGGAAAGAAGTCCCTGGAAGAAGAGATATCAACAGAGGAATATTCCTTGAATCTTGAAGGAGAGATTGGGGTAAAGGAGCCAAAAGATGATTCATTTTTATCTAAAACCATCCGCTGCAGAATTTTTCCTTACAAAAAAGAAGCGTCTATTCCTAATAAAACGTATACGAAATGGTTTGATTATGATAAAATAAATAATTGTCCGATAGTCAGAACCCGGCGCAGAGGAGATTATTTTTATTATAGCGATGCCCATAGAAAAAAGCTGAAGGATTATTTTGTCAACGAAAAGGTTCCTGTGGGTATGCGGGACCGGATTTTAGTGATTGCGGACGGAAATCATATTATATGGATTCCGGGATTTCGAATCAGCGCTTTTTATAAAGTTACGGAGGAGACAAAACAGGTTTTGGAAGTTACCATATGTGGAGGAGACGAGAATGAGTGATAAAATTAAAGTTTTATTACCGGAAGAAGAAGTTGAGGAACGCATCAGACAACTAGGAAAACAGATTACAGAGGATTATTCCCATGAAGAAGTCTCTCTGGTTTGTACCTTAAAGGGCGCCAGCTTTTTTGCCTGTGAGCTGGCAAAGAGAATTGATCTGCCCCTGACCCTTGACTTTATCGCCGTGGCCAGCTACGGAAGCGGAACTCAGTCCAGCGGGGAAGTCAGGATGATCAAGGATCTGGACGAATCCATCGAAGGAAAAAATGTTATAGTGGTAGAGGATATTGTGGATACGGGAAGAACCTTAAGCTATCTTTTAGAGATCATGAGGAAAAGAAATCCCAAATCCCTGAAGCTTTGCTCTCTTCTGGATAAGCCGGAAAGAAGAGTTGTGGATGTAAAAGTGGATTATAGGGGATTTGAGGTTCCTGATTTGTTTGTAGTAGGCTATGGTCTGGATTATGCGCAGAAATACAGGAATCTTCCCTATATCGGCGTATTGGAATTAGATGTATAACAGGAGGCAGCATTGAAAAAGAGAACAGTCAACATGGGATTTTTTTTGATTCCCATCATTATTTTACTTTTATTTTGTATCTATCTGGAAATGACCAAAAGCAACGCCAGGGCATACACAAAGGTACAGTTTCTTGCGGATGTGGCAGAGGGAAATATTTATCAGGTAGAAATCCAGCCCAATGAGCAGACTCCTACAGGGCGTCTGGACATTCAGTTCAATGACGGTAACAGAACGGTTCTGTATGTGGCTGATGTGGAGAAGATGGAAAGCCTTTTAGAGGAAAACCAGATTCCCGTTTTAATGAATAACATTCCGCAGGATTCCTGGTTTCGGTCACTTGCCATGCCCATTTTGATTGTGGTCATCGGCATTGTATTTGTTATGGTTCTTATGAATAACCAGATGAATAACAACAACGGAACCCGTGCCATGAATTTCGGCAAAAGCCGCGCAAGGCTTAATGTAGGCGGGCGGGATAAAATGACTCTTGCAGATGTGGCGGGGTTGAAAGAGGAAAAGGAAGAACTGGAAGAGATTGTGGATTTCCTGAGGGAGCCCGGAAGATATACCAGAGTAGGAGCCAGAATTCCCAAAGGAGTTTTGCTGGAAGGACCGCCAGGAACAGGTAAAACCATGCTGGCAAAAGCCATAGCAGGCGAAGCAGAGGTCCCCTTCTTTTCTATTTCCGGTTCGGATTTTGTGGAGATGTTCGTAGGTGTGGGCGCTTCCCGCGTTAGGGATTTATTTGAAGAAGCCCAAAAGAACCATCCCTGTATTGTATTTATTGATGAAATTGATGCGGTGGCGAGAAAGCGCGGAACCGGTATGGGCGGTAGCCATGATGAAAGGGAACAGACCTTAAACCAGCTGCTTGTAGAAATGGACGGTTTCGGGGAAAACGAAGGAATTATTGTATTAGCGGCTACCAACCGTGTGGATATTTTAGATCCGGCGATTTTAAGGCCGGGACGTTTTGACAGAAAGATTGCTATTGGTGTTCCCGATGTGGGAGGCAGGGAGGCCATTTTGAAGGTCCATGCCAGAAACAAGCCTTTGGCAGACAATGTGGATCTGGAGCATGTGGCGCAGACCACGGCGGGATTTACCGGTGCTGATCTGGAAAATCTCCTGAATGAAGCGGCCATTATGGCGGCAAAATCCCGCAGGGAATATATCAATCCGGAAGATGTGAAGAAAGCCTTTATTAAAACAGGCATCGGAACGGAAAAAAGAAGCCGGGTCGTTTCCAGAGAAGAAAGAAAGATTACCGCATATCACGAGGCGGGCCACGCTATTTTATATCATAAACTGCCGGATGTGGGACCTGTTTATACGGTTTCCATTATTCCTACGGGACAGGGTGCGGCAGGTTATACCATGCCTCTGCCGGCAAGGGACGAAATGTTTTTAACCAGAGGGAAAATGCTTCATGAGATTATGGTTGCCTTAGGAGGCAGGATTGCGGAGCAGTTGATTTTTGACGACATTACAACGGGGGCATCCAGCGATATCAAAAAAGCCACTGAAATTGCCAGAAAGATGGTTACCCGTTATGGTATGTCTGAAAATATCGGTGTTATCAACTATGATGAGGAAGGGGAGGACGTCTTTATCGGACGTGATCTTGCTCATGCCAGAAACCATAGTGAACTGGTTGCAGGCCGCATTGATGCGGAAATCAAGGCCATTGTAGACGATTGCTACGAAAAGGCAAAAGAAATTATTCTGGAAAATGAAAAAGTGCTTCATAAATGTGCGGATCTTTTGTTAGAGAAAGAACGTATAACCATGAGGGAATTTGAAGACCTGTTTTGATTTTGTGCAAATTGACCAAAAATGAACTGTTTATTTTGTAATATTTGTGAATGGTGAGTCTAGACGTGGCAGGGGGGTGTTGCTATAATGTACTTGTAACCCCCCAATACATTACATAGTTTTTTGCTATACCCCAAAAGAAAGAAATACCTTCTCGAAAAAGACAGCTGTGCGACTGCTGTCTTTTTTCCTGTCCATTTTCCTGTCTAAAAATATGTGGATTGTCAAAACTGATTATGATAGAATAAAATGTAGTAGATGAATCATGGGAGGTTCATATATGTTTTACAATCAGCTATCCAAATTGGAACAAAAACAGCAGTACATTTCTACGATGCGTCCCGTTTTGAATAAAAGGGCTTTATTTTCGGATATGTCGTCTGAATTTGTCAGTCCGCCGGATCCGAATCCCTATAGCATCGTTACTATCAAATTCCGCTCTGCAAAAAATAATATTGATAAGGTTTATTTTGTCTGCAAGGGCGAAAAACATTTGATGATGAAATTCAAGAGTGATGATTTGTTTGACTACTATGAGTATGACCTGCAGCTGGATGATGAAAAAGTAGCTTATTATTTTGAAGTTACTGCGGGACGAATCGTATGTAATTATGATTTCCGCGGCGTGGCAAAGGACGTACAGGATTATTACAAGTTTGTGCTTGTTCCCGGACAGCATGTGCCAAGATGGGCCAAGGGAGCTGTTATGTATCAGATTTATGTGGACCGGTTCTACAACGGAGACCCTGACAATGATGTGCTGACAGACGAATATAATTATATCGGCGAGCATGTCACAAGAGTGGATGACTGGAATAAATATCCTGCCATGATGGGTGTACGGGAGTTTTATGGAGGAGATTTACAGGGTGTTATAGATAAGATGGATTATCTCCAGGATTTGGGAATTGATGTTATTTATTTCAATCCTCTGTTTGTATCGCCGTCCAATCACAAATATGATATTCAGGACTATGACTATATCGATCCTCATTTTGGAAAAATTGTGGATGATAAAGGAGAACTTTTAGGACCGGGACAGCAGGAGAACCGTTTTGCTTCCCGCTATATAAATCGTGTGGCAAACAAGAAGAATCTGGAAGCTTCCAATGAAATGTTTATCCGTGTGGTTGAAGAAGCCCATAAAAGAGGCATGCGGGTAATTTTGGATGGTGTTTTCAATCATTGCGGCTCCTTTAATAAATGGATTGACCGTGAAAGGATTTATGAGGAATTTGAGGGATATGAAAAGGGCGCTTATATATCTGCGGACAGTCCTTACAGGAAATACTTTCATTTTTTTGATGAACACAGATGGCCCTATAATTCTTCTTATGACGGCTGGTGGGGGCATGACACACTGCCCAAATTAAACTATGAAGCATCCAAAGAGCTTTATGACTATATTTTGTATATCGGGAAAAAGTGGGTTTCTCCTCCTTTTAATGCCGATGGCTGGAGACTGGATGTAGCGGCGGACTTGGGGCATTCTCCCGAGTTTAACCATAAGTTTTGGAAGGATTTCAGAAAAGCGGTAAGGGAAGCAAATCCGGAAGCCATTGTTTTGGCAGAGCATTATGGAAGTCCCAGAGAGTGGATTCAAAACGGAGAATGGGATACCGTTATGAACTATGATGCTTTTATGGAGCCGGTAACCTGGTTTCTGACGGGTATGCAGAAGCACAGTGACGATTACAGGGAAGATTTGTATGGAAATGCAGACAGCTTCTGGGGCGCCATGCATTATCACAGTACGGCTTTTTCCGGGGAGTCTTCTCATATTGCCATGAATGAATTGTCCAATCATGACCATTCCCGTTTTTTAACCAGAACCAACAGAAAAGTCGGAAGGGTAAATACTCTGGGCTCTCAAGCGGCAAATGAAGGCGTAAATAAAGCAGTTTTGCGGGAGGCAGTTGCCATTCAGATGACATGGACGGGAGCTCCTACCATTTATTATGGAGATGAGGCAGGCGTCTGTGGCTTTACAGATCCCGATAACCGCAGGACATATCCATGGGGACATGAAGATCAGGAATTGATCAGATTTCATAAGGATATGATTAAAATTCATAAGGAGAGCAATGCATTTTTATACGGCAGTTTAAAATATCTCGCTTCCGATTACAATCTTATAGCCTATGTGAGATTTTGCGAAAGGGACCATTATGTTATTGTCGTTAATAATAACGCCCACGAAATCGAGAGAGAATTTTCTGTGTGGGAATCAGGAATTCCCAGAGAATGTCAGGTTGAACAGATTATGCTGACGGATGACACGGGATATACCACCAAGATAATGCAACATACTGTTCAGGGAGGAAAATTAAGGTTGAAGCTTCCCAAAACCTCTGTAATTATTCTAAGACATAGGGAAGAGCTGCATTAATTAGGAAAATTGTAGAGATAAAATGCCAAAAGAAGCAGGGAAGGCGAAGGACCGAAACGGCTTGTAAAGAGAGTAAAAAAACTCCTTGCAATTGATAAGAAACTGTGATATAAATTTATATTGTCAGGGCAATTCAGGATAAGCTTAAATTGCCTTGCGTGGATGGATTCCCGAGTGGCCAAAGGGGACAGACTGTAAATCTGCTGCAAATTGCTTCGGTGGTTCGAATCCACCTCCATCCATTAGATGCCGCAGTGGCGGAACTGGCAGACGCGCAGGACTTAAAATCCTGTGGTGGCGACATCGTACCGGTTCGATTCCGGTCTGCGGCACGCATATTTCATAAAGTAAAGTCTGAAGCATATGTTTCGGGCTTTATTTTTTTGGTTACATTTTAAAGTGAATTCGTTACAATCCTCCAAATTAGTTTTTTTAATAAGCCGATAATTTAACATAGAAGGATAAGTTAAAAGTATATAAATGGAAAATGACCATTTGCAAATCGGTTCTATTAAAGCAGATAAGGCAAAAAGTGCAGAGCGTAATTTGATAAAAGAAGAGGTGGCTTAAAATGGAGACGAGTTCTATATTTCATTATAATTGTCAGACAACAGTCAACGGGCAGCATGTAAATGAGGAGAAAAAAACTGCCGACAAAAAGACTAATAGTGAGCAGAAGCTTTTAGAAGCGGCAGAGCTGGCAGAATTTAAAAGGAAATTTTATGATGATTTATCTAAAATAGTTCCTTATAGAACAACAAGAGATACGACGCTTATCATATCGGAAGCCGCATTTCTGGAAATGAAAAAGAATCCGGAATACAGAGAAAAGGTCCTTTCTTTAATCAGGCGGGACTGGGGAAATTTCTGTGGCCCCAGAAAATATAAAGTTCTTATAACAGTAGGGGCTGATCTGAAAGATTATCGGGCGTCTTCCTGGCCAGTAAACACTGTCAGCTACCGTAAAAGCAGAAGATATATAAGGAAAAAGATTTATAAAAAGCTGCGCAGGAAACGGATGGAAAAAAAGGAACGTGTGGAAGAATATGTTGAAGAGAAAATGATGATAAAAAAATTGACGCAGGCGTTGCGCAATGAAGAAGCAGCAAATGAAATGCTGCTTCGGAAATATAAGGAATTGAGGGAATGCTGGTAATGGGCATTCCCTATTTATCAGTTCCTTTTAGGAAAGAAACCAGAGGTTCAATGTATGTTTCGGATGAGATATCATAAGACTTTGCAATTGCCTTTTCAAATTCTACATCAGAAGGAGTTTTGTCTTTTTTGTTTTTTACCATAGCTGCTGCCGCCTTCATCATTAACTTATCTAGGAAAGACATTTTCTCATAACACAAGCCGCTTTGCATAAAGAAATGGGGTATTTCTGACAGTTCATCTGCTGTAAGATTCTGTTTCCAGAATGCTTCTATCACATCTTTGGCCTCGTTGGGTGTTGCGCCTGTTACGAATAGAATAAATTTACGGGTTCCGCTTTTTTCCAACAGTTTCTTAAATTTTTTATAACCGTCAATCATGCCTGCATATGCCCGGCTTCCAAAAACAACTGTGTCGTATTCGGAAAGCATTTTAGCAGTTACTGCTTTATAATCAATCAGAGTACATTCTACCTCTTTGGCTATCATTTCCGCATATTTTTTTGTAAATCCGGTGCTGCTCTTATAAATTAGTATAGTTTTATTTTCTTTCATAATTTTTTCTCCTTACTTTCCGATACTTGTTTTAAAAATGCTGTATAAGCCGCTTCTTGCCGGACAAAAATTTCATCAGTAATAATATCCGGCGCTGCAGTTGCCAGAATCGTACCTATTCCTATCGTGTAAATCAGCATATTCAGATGGAGTTCCTTTGCTTTGGTAAGACTGACACCCAAGTCATCGGCAATAAATTGTGCCATCTGTGGATTGGTCTCGTTTTGGTATAAATCTTCCAATGAATGAATGGATTCCCTTTTGCGAAGAATAAACATTCTGAATATATTGGGTTCTTCCTTTGCTAATTGAATATAGGTATGACCGGTGCTTTGAAAAAAGTTTTTTTTATCAATATGGGAAGAAAGATATTCCTGTATAAAGCAGGCGGCTTTTTCTTCCACATCCCGGTAAAGCCCTTCCATATTATTGCAATAGCTGTAGATGGGTTGAACAGAACAGCCCAGCTTATTGGCGATATTTTTAATCAGAATTTGTTCCGTACCTTGGGTTCTGGCTATTTCAAAGGCGGCATCAACAACCATTTCTTTTGTAATTCGCTGTTTGGGCATAAAGTACCTCCCCAAAATATAATCCACTTATATAAACTGTTTATATAAGTGGATTATATAACTTGAAATAAAGTTTTGTCAACGGTATTATTCGAATTTTAAGTTTGAAAAAAGCAATGTGTATTATGGACATCCAGAAAGGATTTAAGAATTGTGTCGGGAAATTTGAATACATTAAAATTAATTTATAAGAGTAGGTTAATCTTCACACTCAATTTTACCATGCGCTTGCTCAAACTCTGAAATATGCTGTTTTATCAGCACTTCTATTTCACGATTGGCAGAACGTGCATTGTATTCAGCAACATAACGAAACTTTTTTAATAACTCTGAATCAATTCGAACGGTAAATTTTGATAATTTGAATTCCATAAGCACTCCTAAAATAAAGATGACTTTATTATAATGTCAAAAAGCCGTCAAAATATGTATTGACGGCATAGTGACGGCTTAATATAATTAATTCAACAATATGTTTCTGTAGGAGGAAAAGAAATGGATAAGTTTAGAGATATTTTTGAAAGAATAAAAATAGAAGAGTTGGCACCGTATTTTCTATATGGAGGGGATTCTATTGAAGAAACAACTATGGATTATGAACAAAAACTTAATAAATCATTTAAAAAAGCTCTAAAAAACATAAAATGTTTAGATATAGATGGTAAAGAAGATTCTGAGAAAATTAATGATATTTTATTTGATTTTGGATTAACATGTGGAAATGTTTATCTAGAGGTAGGAGTTCTGATGGGATTTCAGTTATTTAAGATTTTTGAACAGGATTTTTGTAAATTAAAAACAATAGGAGCAGAGGATATTTTAAAACAATATACAAATTTGTTTTTAAAAAACGTGACAAAGGATAATGTGTCTAAAAAATAATAAAAATTGCTACTTTCTATTTTAGAAAATCTACTATTAACTAAAGGTAGTGTTTAAGTAAACATACCTTTAGTTTTTATTTATAAATGAAAAAATTGATATTCATAGTCGAATTATATATAATACTAGATAAAAATAATACTTTAATGCCTATATTGTGTGTAATTATTGAAATGCAGATTAAAAAGTTAAGAGAAAAGAGAGGATAAAAAATTATGTTAGAAATAGGAACAAAAGCCCCGGCAATTTTACTGCCGGATCAGAACGGAGAAACCCGTACATTGGAAGAGTTTCAGGGAAAGAAAGTAATTCTTTATTTTTATCCCAAGGATAATACACCGGGATGTACAAAGCAGGCATGCGGTTTTGCAGAGCTTTACCCGCAGTTTTTGGAAAAGGATGCTGTGGTAATTGGCATCAGCAAGGACAGCGTAGCTTCCCATAAGAAATTTAAAGAAAAATTTAATCTGCCTTTTGTGTTGCTTTCGGATACGGAGTTGAAGGCGATTCAGGCTTATGACGTATGGAAAGAGAAGAATATGTATGGAAAAAAGACCATGGGCGTAGTGAGGACCACCTATCTGATCGATGAAAAGGGAATGATTGTTAAAGCACTGGATAAAGTAAAAGCGGCGGAAAATCCGGAGCAGATGTTGAAGGAGATTTAAAAGCAGAAATGAAAATAATTATTTCCCCAGCAAAGAAAATGGTGGTAGATACTGACAGTCTGCCGGTACAATCAAAGCCAGTCTTTTTGAAAGACACGGAAAAGATAAAAAACTTTATGCAGGCACTGTCATATGGAGAAGCAAAAAAGCTATGGGGCTGTAATGACAAAATTGCGGAATTGAATTTTGCCAGATTCCGGGAAATGGATATACATAGGAATCTGACGCCGGCTATTTTGTCTTATGAAGGTATTCAATATCAATATATGTCGCCAATTGTATTTACGGATAAGGCGTTGTCATATATTCAGGAGCATTTATGCATTCTATCGGGATTTTACGGAGTGCTTAAGCCCTTGGACGGAGTAGTGCCCTACAGACTGGAAATGCAGGCAAAGGCTCAAGTGGAAGGCAGCGATAACCTGTATGATTTTTGGGGCAGTAAAATTTATGGGAATGTTTGTGATAAAGACAGAATAATCATTAATCTGGCATCAAAAGAATATTCTAAGTGTGTGGAACATTATTTGAAGCCGGAGGATATTTTTATTACCTGTGTGTTTGGAGAATTAAAAGAGGGGAAGGTTATTCAGAAGGGCACCTTGGCAAAGATGGCCAGAGGAGAAATGGTCAGGTATATGGCCGAAAATAATGTTACCGATTTGGAGCAGTTAAAAAGCTTTGAAGGAATGGGTTATCAATACGTAAAGGAAATTTCAGGGGAAAGAGAATATATTTTCATTAATTAAAGGAGTGGCATGCTCTAATGATAAAGGATAAAAAAACTTTCATCATTGTTTTCATCATAGTTGTTGTTTTAGGCATCGGGGCAGGGAGTTATATGACGGCGGATCAGGATACCGCAGAGGCCAGTGCCACGGTCAGCGGAAATTTGGAGATTTCTGCAAACGCTCCGGATTCCGAAGAGACTGTTTCGGGAATGAATCTGGCGGATAAAACTGTATCCCAAAATGATGAAGCTGCAGCTGTGTCGGAAAATCTTGTTAGGCGCGAAAAGGTAAAGGGGATTTATGTGACGGGGCCAATGGCCGGAAGCCCCCATATGGATAACCTGATTGAACTGGTAGATGAGACTTGCCTGAATACAATGGTTATTGATATCAAAGATGACCGGGGAAATATTACCTGTCAAATGGATTTAAGCGCAAATGATTTAGGGGCGTCCCAAAATTATGTTTCTGATATGGAAGGACTGATGGAAAAGCTTGATGAGCACCATATTTATACCATAGCCAGAATTTCCTGTTTTAAGGATCCTTACCTTGCCATGGAGCGCCCTGAGCTGGCATTGAAAAAAGCCGACGGAAGCTTTGTTACGGATACGGATGACATTCCCTGGGTAAATCCTTATGAAGAGGACGTATGGGAATATTTAACGGATATTGCTCTGGCTGCCGCCGATATGGGCTTTGATGAAATACAGTTTGATTACGTGAGATTTCCTGTGGGAAAAAATGCGGCTGCGGCAGATTACGGAGTAGATGTGAATACTTACAGAAAGGAGCAGGCTATAGAAGGTTTTCTTTCTTATGCCGCTGATAAGCTTCATGAAAAGAATGTAGTGGTAGGTGCGGATGTATTCGGAACGGTTATTGACAACAAAATAGACCAGGAATATACGGGGCAGGATTATCAGGCATTGGGAGGCGTAGTGGATGTGCTCAGCCCTATGATTTATCCTTCCCATTATAGAAACGGCGTGTATGGACTAAACGTACCGGATGCCCAGCCCTATGAGACAATATTGCATGCTTTGGAGGCGTCTTCTAAAGAATTGAAGCCTGTGAATGAGAAGAACAGGGCAATTGTAAGGCCGTGGCTTCAAAGCTTTACCGCTACATGGGTTCCCGGACATATTACTTACGGGGAAGCGGAAATAAAAAAACAGATACAGGCGGTTTATGATGCGGGCTATGATGAGTGGATTTTGTGGAATGCGGTTAACCGTTATCCTAAGGAAGGGCTGATTGAGGAGGAAGAGACGGTCAGCGGGCAGTAGGGAAGAAATTTTATAAATAGGACTAAAGATAATAGGAATATTAAAAAGTATGAAAGAGGAACTTAAAAAAAGATACAAGTGCAGATATATTACAGAAGCCGTAATTTCCATATTAATAGGTATTCTGATTATGGCAACTCAATATGGAAATATAAAAATATGGATGAAACCGGCAGTTAATCTGGAGGATTTAGAGACAGAAGATATACGGCAGAATAATGTTAAAGTAAAGGCAACCATAACAGATGTTGCAGGCGAATACCAGTATTGGATAGGAACGGACGCTGACTCCGAAAAAGCGGAAAGAGTATTTGTTATTCTTGTAAATGGGAATTATATTGCACTTATCCTACCTTATGCAGGGGATTTAGAGGACCGGGTTTATAATATGTACCTTACAAAGGAATATTCGGATGGGAATGAAGAGGAAAAGGAACAGATGGAACCCATTGAAGTTGAAGGGACTATAAGAAAGATAGAAATGGGTCTTGATGCTTATAGAGAATATGCTTATTTAGCGAAGGAGAAAACCGGTGAAAAAACGCCTTTTCTGCCTTATGGTCTGTATGTAAATGACGTGGGTAGGCTTGGAAAGGGAGGCATTATATTCTTTCTGAGTCTGGGAGGCCTGTTTGTTCTTTTTGGCATATCTGTTTTCATCCGGTATTTTATGGGAAGTTATTTGAGGCAAATAGAAAAATATTGTGGTACAGCGGAAAATCCGGAGCTTGCATACAGAAAAGTGGAACAACTTTTTGCCCGTCCCATGAAATATAAAGATATTCGGATTTCTAAAGACTTAATTGCAATTTATACCGTATATAATGTAATTTTATTTGATGTTGACCAGATTGTCTGGATTTATCAATATCAATGGACACATTCTGTTTATTTAGTACCGATTATTCGCACTCGTGCTATTATTTTTCGGATGAAGAGTGGCAGGAAATTGAAGATAAAAATGAAAAACAAAAGAGCTTATGACGATATATATATGTGGCTGAGGCAGACACACCCGTATTTTTATTATGGGTATATCCCGGAATACCAAAAGGAATATCGGAAAAACCGACAGGCAATGATTCAAAAGGTGGATAAACGCAGATATGAAAGGAAACAAGCCCGCAGGATACAGGACTTAGGGTATTATATACAATGAGTATCAGGTAACAGCATTGAATTGGGAGGTATTTTATGGAGAAGCCAAATTATAAGGCATTACTGCCTATCGGAGTGTTTCTGGTTCTTTATCTGGGACTGGGAATTGTATTTGAATATGTATTGAAAATTACCATGGGATTTTATAATATTCCCATTGTTGTTGTATTTCTGGCAGCATTGTTAGTGGCATGCTTTCAAAATCCGGCCTTGAAATTTGATGATAAACTGGAAGTTATGGCAAAAGGCATAAGCGATAAAAATATTATTACCATGGTCTTAATCTTTCTGACCGCAGGTATTTTTGTAGGAGTGGTGGGAAGAAGCAGTGCAGAGAGCGTGGCTTATTTTCTGCTTTCTCTGGTTCCCGCAAGGTTTGCCGTTCTGGTTTTGTTTGTGGTAAGTGCTTTTGTGGCTCTCTCCATAGGAACCTCTGTAGGAACGATCACACTGATTGTACCCATTGGAGTAGCAGTGGCTAACGATTCGGGATTTGCACTTCCTCTTTGTATTGGTTCGATTGTAGGGGGAGCTATGTTTGGCGACAATCTGTCTTTCATATCGGATACCACAATTGCCGCCTGCAACGGTCAGGGTTGCGAAATGAAGGATAAATTCCGGGAGAATTTCGGGATTGCGCTTCCCGCTGCTATAGTTACTATGATAATTATTCTTATAAAATCCTGGGGAGTAATTGCGGAGGCAGGGGAAAATGCGGTAGAGGGACAGCGTCTTCTGCAAGTAGTGCCTTACCTGCTGGTTCTTTTCGGGGGAATTGTCGGTACCAATGTATTTGTGGTTTTGTTAATGGGAATTGCCTGTGGAGCGGTGGTCATGCTCGCCACAGGTGCGGTTACCGTAACGGACATGCTTTCCAACATGGGTTCAGGAGTTTCGGGAATGTTTGAAACAGCCATGGTTGCAATACTGGTTTCCGCAATTTGTGCTTTAATAGATGAATACGGAGGTTTTGATGCCCTTTTATCCCTGATTAAGAGAATCTTTAAGGGGAAGAAAGGCGGCAAGCTGGGTATGGGGCTTTTGGTTGGCGCTATGGATATTGCTACAGCAAACAATACGGTAGCTATAGTTATGGCAAATCCCATTGCAAAAGAAATGGCCGAGGATTATGATATTTCTCCAAGAAAAGCGGCTTCCATACTGGATACCTTTTCCTGTATTTTTCAGGGAATTATTCCTTACGGGGCTCAAATGCTCATGGCGGTCATGATTTCAAACCAGTTGGGATATGAGGTGTCGGCATTCCAGATTATTCCCAATCTGTTTTATCCTTATATGTTACTGATAAGTACATTAGTGTTTGTGTTTTTTGTGCCGGAACAGAAAAAGGCGTAACTGCATTAAAAAGGGAGTGTTGCAAAACATCTGGATTTCAGTGATTTTGCGACACTCCCCGTATATTACTCCAAATTATTTTACTCTGTTGAATACGTAAGGGTAACCCAAGTCTTCAAAAAGTTCTAAGGAATCTGCATCTAATGAGGAATCAATTGTCAGCACATCGCCGTCAATGGAGAATAAATCATATGCAAAAGAAGACATTGCATATTCGTTCATGTAAAGCCGGTTTCCTTTTACTTCATAAACGCCCGTTGTTTCGATAGCGTCTACAAGTTCTTTAACATCTACGCTTTTCCGAAGTTCCTTGAGCATATACTCTTCGATTCCCATACCATATTCCTGCCTGAATACGGAATTAATTTGTTTACGGCTATAGCCTTCACTTGTAAATTGTTTGTACAATAGTTCTGCTCCAAATGCTGCCAGACTTTCAATATAGGTATTAAAAGAGTCTGTTAATGCTTCTTCATCTGTATACATTTTGAAGGTGCCGTCTTCATTGAAATCTATCAGAAATTTAATATAAAAGTCCTCGTGAAATCCGTTAAAGTCGCTGTCCAGTTCAGATTCAATATAGCTGGAAAGGTCAACGGAGGTTTCCCATGTTCCGTATAATTCTGAAATATTACTAATTTCAGGCGATACTTTTAATTTAGCAGAATTATCGGAAGCATCCGTAGCCTTGACTGTAATCGTCATGCCTATTTCTGCAATAACGGAATCCTGTTCATCTCCATCCTCATCAATCAATACACAGGTTACATCGTCGAAGTCTTCTATGGTTACAAGGTCGTCTGCAGTGATGATGTCGCCTACAGCGAAGGATTCATCCTTTGCTTCCAAGACGGGTGCAACGGTATCTACAACTTCAACATCTACGTCCACGGTCTGCCTCTTGTAAGTAACGGTGGCGGTATACTGTCCCACAGTCATATTGTCAATATCCTCTGTGGATAAGGTGGCATTTTCCAGAACTTTTTCGGAATCGCCGCTGGAAACCGTTACATATTCAAAAATGTCATCGGGAATGGAATCGCCCAGTTCCAGTGTAAGAGAGTTTGCGGTTAATTTTGTACCACAGCCGGTTAACATGGCAAGGCATACTGCCATGGTAGTTACGCTTAATAAAATTTTTTTCCTCATAAGAATTTCCTCCTTTGCTTAATAAATAAAATAATATATGTATTTGGTACATTTGTCAAAGATTATGTGGTTAAATATCTTTTAGCAAAAGAATTTCTTGCTTTTTGGGCATCAGTTCTATATAGTGATTTTAGAGTTAAGGGATGGATTTAGCATATTTTCATATTAATTGTTACGATGGAAATCATTATCTGGGGATAATGTTAAAGGAGAAGAAAGTTTGGTTTGGAATATTGTAATTGTGGTAGGGCTGATTGTATTTTGGACACATTACATAATCAATCACATAAAAATTAGGGAAAAGATTGACGGAGTGGAGACTATAGATGGCATAAAATATCTGGTAAATAATACGGATGTGAAATATATTATGTATAAGCTGGGCTCGACCATTATCAGTAGAAATATCAAAGAAACTTCTTTTGAGAAAATAAGTGACAGTGAAGGGATTCTGACGTTCGGGGGAGTTGCTTATAACTTAAATGTGAAAAGCGATATGAATATTGGTGCAACGTATCGGATCAAATGTACACAGCAGGGTGGAGACGTCTTAATGGAGATCTCCTTTGAAAAGAGGGCTGGTAAATTATGGGTGTCGGACAGCCAGCAGCCGGGACTTATATTGAGTCAGGCATATTACCGGTTTTTTAAAGAAGTATTTGATGTAAAGGTAGTTTACTAGGGAAACTTATAAGGGTAAACTGCTTTAAAATTAATAGTAAAAATGTAGATAGCACTTGACATTCCTGTGTCAGGTGCTATAATTAATTCAAACATATGAACAATTATTCATATGTTTGAATAATGATATAAAAAGAAAGGATGATTTTAATATGAAAAAGACTTATAAAATTGATGTGGATTGTGCAAACTGTGCCAACAAAATGGAGGAAGCTGCAAAAAAGACTGCAGGAGTTAAGGATGCCACAGTAAATTTTATGACATTAAAAATGATTGTGGAGTTTGAAGACGGTCAGGAACCGAAAGCGGTTATGCAGGATGTTTTGAAAAATTGTAAAAAGGTAGAGGATGATTGTGAAATCTACATCTAGAAGTGAATACGGGAGCAGGTGAGTTTCATGAATAAAAAGCAAAGAAAGATGTTAATACGGATTATTATTTCCGCTTTGCTTGTGGCGGCATTAATGCTATTCCCGGTTAGCAATAGCTATTTGGAATTTGCTTTATATATGGTCGCTTATCTTATCATAGGATATGATATTTTACTGAAAGCCTGGAAGGGCATTTTAAATAAACAGGTATTTGATGAAAATTTCCTTATGGCAGTTGCTACGGTAGGAGCCCTTGCCATTGCCATTTATGAAAGGCTTAGTCTTGCGGGAGTGGAAGCAGGACATGGCGAAGGCGGTTATACGGAAGCGGTTGCGGTTATGCTGTTTTACCAGATTGGAGAGTGGTTCCAGAGCTATGC
>CAZDRM010000007.1:0-30801 GCA_964507745.1 uncultured Lachnospiraceae bacterium | reverse complement strand
CTAGAAATTTATTGCAGGTAATATCCCGGCGGGAATAGAGCAGTTGGCGTAGTGGCTTTGGTTGTTTCGGGCAGGTGGCAGGGACTTTTTTCTGCAAAAATTATATTTAATTGAAGGAACCGTTGCAAAGGCGTCAGCACTTAGATTGCGTCCTTTGCAATCTTATGTGCTGCTACGTCCTTTGCCCGAGCGGAAGCACTCTAAAGAGTGTAAACTAAGTTCCTGAAATAAATATAATGTTTTGCAGAAAAAAGTCCCTGCCACCTGCCCGAAAAAACCAAAGCCACTACGCCAGCTGCTCTACTCCCGCCGAGATCTTCCCGACAACAAATTTCTACTCCTTTTCCCTCTGCAAAACCTCCAAAAACCTCTCCCCATACTTCTGATATTTTACCTCTCCCACTCCCATAACAGTCAGCATTTCCTCTTTTGTCTCCGGAAGCTTCGCACACATATCTACCAGCGTTTTATCAGAAAATACAATATAAGGCGGCATATGCTCTTCCCTTGCAATCTCCAGACGGAGCTGCCGCAGCTTTTCAAACAAGCCTGTCTGCATATCTGAATTACGATTAACTCCTGCCGCACTTGTGACACCTGTGCTGCCGGCTTCTGCTTGAATTTTTACTGCCACTTTACTTTTTGCCTTCGTTCTGCTTCCTGAGCGTAACTTCTTAGGAGTCTCTTCAATGGCAGGTTCCAAAATTTTCGGCACCTTCATAACCAGATGCTCTTCGCCCCATAAATAGTCCTCTGCCGCACCTGTCAGCTTCAGTATGGGATACTGGTCTTCGGTGGTACGGGCAATGTTTTCAATAATCATCTGATGGATAATCTGCTTCAGATAATCCTTGTTCGTGCCCTTCTCTTTACCATAGCTGTCCAGTCTGTCAAACCGATAGGAAAGGAGCTTTGCATTTTTCTCCCCTCGCAATATGCTGATAATCATATTGATGCCGAAACGCTGGCGGGTCTCCATGACGCAGTTGATAACGTGAAGGCATTCCCTGGTAACATCCTTGTCTTCAAATTCTCCCAGACAGTTAGAACAATTGCCGCAGCCGCTTTTGGCTTCCTCTCCGAAATACCGCAGAATATACGCTCTCAGACATTCCTTGGACATGCAGTAATTTGCCATCTGACGCAGCTTAAGGGCATCCCGCTCCCGCAGGGCATAGGCCTCCCGGTCATCTAACTCCGCCCGTACTTCTTTACTGTCTATCAAAAACTGGTTGATGACTACATCCTGTGGAGAATAGAGGAGAATGCAGTCCGCTTTTTCGCCGTCACGACCGGCCCTTCCTGCCTCCTGATAGTAATTCTCCATGCTCTGGGGCATATTGTAATGGATAACAAATCGGACATTCGATTTGTCAATTCCCATTCCGAAAGCATTGGTAGCAACAATCAGAGGCTTATTATCATAAATGAAATCATCCTGGTTCTTTTTCCGTTCCTCACTGCCCATTCCTGCATGATATTTTGCCACGGGATATCCTTTTTTAACCAGAAGTTCAAATACTGCATCCACATTCTTGCGGGTGGCGCAGTAAATGATGCCGCTTTCCATGGTATGTCCGTTGAGATAATTTAAAAGTGCGGCGTCTTTTTTCTTGGATTCCTTTACTTCAAAATACAAATTCTGTCTGTCAAAACCGGTAATCAGCACTTTGGGATTTATCAGACCTAAAACGCTGATGATATCCTCCTTTACCTTACTCGTTGCCGTGGCCGTAAAGGCACTGATAACGGGACGGCGGGGCAGACAATGAATTAGATTTAAAATATTTAAGTAGCTGGGTCTGAAATCCTGTCCCCACTGGGAAATACAGTGGGCCTCGTCCACCGTTATCATGGAAATATCCGTATGCATGGCAAAATCACGGAACAGGGAAGATTCCAGCCGTTCCGGCGCTATGTATATGATTTTATATTGTCCGCATCGTGCATTATAAAGAGCTTTTGAGATTTGACTTTCTGTTAAAGAACTGTTGATATATGCCGCATGGACGCCGGCTTCATTTAAAGCCCTGACCTGGTCCTTCATAAGGGAAATCAGAGGAGAGATTACAACAGTAATGCCGGGAAGCATCAATGCCGGAATCTGATAGCAGATAGACTTTCCGGCCCCTGTGGGCATAATGCCCAGCACATCCTTCCCCTCCAATATACTGTGAATCAATAACTCCTGTCCTTCCCTGAAAGAATCATAGCCGAAATACTTCTTTAAGATTTGAACAGGCTGTATCAAAGCTTTCCCTCCCATTCTTTTTCTTTAAAACCGATGAGCACAAAATCATCTCCCACCATCAAGGGTCTTTTTACCAGCATACCATCGGTGGCAAGCAGGCGGTATTGCTCTTCCTCGCTCATATCCGGCAGCTTGTCTTTCAGCTGCATCTCCTTATAAAGGAGCCCGCTTGTGTTAAAAAATTTCTTTAAAGGCTGACCACTGATTTTATGCCATTTTTTAAGTTCCTCATAACTCGGGTTCTCTTCTTTTATATGACGTTCATCATATGGAATCTTCTTTTCATCCAGCCATTTTTTTGCCTTCTGGCAAGTGGTGCATTTTGGATATTGAATAAATAACATATTTTTCTCTCTATACTTTCTTATATATTTTGCGGCATTCGGCACATGTCAGCTGTTCCCATCCGCATTTTTCTGTCTTTTCATTTTTTATAGTTCTCACGCTTGGGGTCCAGCACTCTTGGAAATTGCTTCTCGGAAAACAAATCCATCATAGCATCGAAGCCTGCTTCCAGTTTGAATTCAATCTCCTCTTTGTACATGGGAATCGCCCAGAGAAAATTGATTTTCGTTCCGTCTTTACAGATCAGACTGTCTACTCCGGGGTAAGCCGGTCCTAACGAAACCGGAGGAATAAAGAAAAAGCCTCCCATTTTGGTTCCTGCGCCTAAAGGCGCATATTCTTCCCCATTTGGAAGAGTATGTCCCGTGCCTAACCAGGTATGATATTCGTGGGGAAATCTTGCCAGATATTTTATCCAGAAAACAGGCCACTTAAATTCATCCTTTATTTCAGACGTTACTTCTCCCGGTTTCCCTAATTCCCAATTGCCCGGCAGGTACATCAAAAGCTCCGCCCTGTTGTATTCCTTTGGATTCTTGCTTCCATCAGGAAGATCCATAGGCAGATCGCTCATGCCGCTGGTCCATAGCACATAATAATCCCTGTCTCCCTCCGGCGGTATCACATTTACATCAATATGCACAATATCAGAAACCATCTCGTGATATACATAAGGTTCTGTTTCCTTACAGGGATATATTTTATCAATATGCGCCTGAATCTCATCCAGGTAAACCCCTGCTTCTGCCGGAGGCGTCCATTCCTTTCGCTCTTCATTTCCATATCTGATAATATCAACTTTGGTTCCATCTTTGGAAACCTTCTTTTTACGGTTAAAAATAAATCCCATTAATGTCCTTCATCCTTTCTCTTATTACAAATGTCAACACAAACATACAGTACACCGCTTAAGGCTACCATAACCAGAATTGATAGATAAAGTTTACAGGTAAAATCAACCATCCAGACCGGAAGGCTGTCCATATGAGTAAGAGCTGCCAAAGAAAGGGTTACTCCCTTTCATTCTTTGGGCAATAAATCAATACCTCAGCCCAATATATTCGGTATCGATTTATAAGTGTTATTTTACTATAAAAATTCCTGTAAGACAAGTTAATCTAATTGCTTTTCGTTTTTTGCCTTGTTTTTTCAGCGCTGTCATGGCATAATTACATTCATATACGAAAAAAGAGACATTTTGTAATGTGAAAAGGACGTAAATATGGAAAAAAAGAGAGGTGCATTTTCCAATAAGCTGGGGTTTGTTTTAGCTGCTGCCGGCTCAGCAGTAGGTCTGGGAAATCTTTGGAGATTCCCGTATCTGGCCGCCAAATACGGAGGAGGTATTTTCATACTGATTTACTTAATCCTGGCGGTTACCTTAGGCTTTACTTTGATGATTACCGAAGTTGCACTTGGAAGAAACACACGATTAAGCGCTGTGGGCGCATTCAAGAAATTGGATAAACGATTTGGATTCGTAGGCTATCTTGCCTGTGCGGTTCCGTTTATCATTACCCCTTATTATTGTGTCATCGGAGGCTGGGTTATTAAATATCTGCTTACCTTTGTCAGCGGAAATGTAACAGCTGCCGCAGGAGATGAGTATTTTACGGGATTTATCACAGAACCTGCCCAGCCGGTAATCTGGTTTGCGGTTTTTGTACTGCTTACCTCTCTGGTAGTTATTATCGGCGTGGAAAAGGGAATTGAAAAGGCCAGCTGTATACTTATGCCCATTCTCATTATCCTGACAATCGGCATTTCCATATTCTGTATTACGCGGCCGGGAGCATTAGAAGGCGTAAAATATTACCTGCTTCCGGATATAAATCATTTTTCCCCCACAACCGTTCTGGCAGCAATGGGACAGCTGTTTTACTCCATGTCCCTTGCCATGGGAATTATGATTACCTACGGTTCCTATATAAAAAAGGAAGTCAGTCTGGAAAAATCAGTACACCAGATTGAAATCTTCGACACCGCCATTGCTTTTTTTGCCGGTCTGATGATTGTTCCTTCCGTATTTGTTTTCTCGGGCGGAAACGAAGAAGCGCTGGGCAAAGGACCTTCCTTAATGTTCATTACTCTTCCCAAGGTATTTGACAGCATGAAGATGGGCGGTTTTATCGGATCTGTGTTTTTTGTCCTGGTTCTGTTTGCCGCTCTGACCTCCGCCATTTCATTGATGGAAACCAACGTATCCATTTTGAATGACAAGCTGAAATGGGAACGCAAAAAGACAACGATCATAGTAACCGTTTATGTTCTGATTATAGGCTCGATTGTATCTTTATGTTTTGGAGTTTTAGACTTTATCCAGATTATCGGAATGGGACTTTTGGATTTCTTTGATTTCCTCAGTAACAGCGTGCTCATGCCTATCGTGGCAATCCTGACCTGTATCAGCATCGGATATTTCATTAAGCCTCAGGTTATTTATGATGAAATAGAATCAAACAGTCCTTTTAAAATGAAGAAATTCTATACCGTCATGTTAAAATGGATTGCTCCCATCTGCCTTGTTTTGATATTAATCTTTGCTATTTCCGAGGCAATGGGATGGATTAAAGTATAATGCAGTATTCCGCCGCAAAAGCGGGACATCTCTTTAAAGTGTTCTGATTGGCAGAATGTATTTAAAAATCTCTTAGAAAGAATAGTTTTACCTATCCTTTCCGGGAGATTTTTTTGTGGCAGGCTTTTTATTTCCATTTGCCTTTTTTCCGCTCTCTTTATTTCCGTTTTCTTTGTTCCTGCCGGCATTTTTCCGGCCCATACATAAGTCATAGCTTTCCCCTATCATCCTCTGGATTTCCTCATCAGGGATCGTGCCGTCCAAAATAATGGAATTCCAATGCTCTTTATTCATATGATAAGCCGGAAGCACAGATTCATAGGCGTCCCTCCAAAAATCCCGCCATTCCGGGTCGCATTTAACATTGACCCAGATATAATCATTTCTCTCATAAATCCATGCAAAAATGCGCTTGTTGGTTTTTATACGTATACATGTCCAGTTAGCATCATGAAATGGATAATCCTCATAGGTATCTTTAAATTTCATGCAGAAATCAACTGCCTGCTTTCTCGTAGTCATTGAAAACGCCATATTCCATGCTCCTTGCCTTTTTACTCATTATACCTGTAATAGGAATCTGTTGTTCAATAAGATATTATGCTTCAATAGCTTTCTTAACAGAAACAAAAGAATTATCCTTTATCGTATATCTCCACAAAAAATCCTTTGCTTCTTCGGCATAATCCACATTAATCCGTTTCGTCCGCAGAATGTTTTCCGGCGCAACCGGCTCTGCGTCCTCCAGATACAGAATATCCCCGCACAAATCCATTCCGTACTGCTCTCTGGTAATTCCCATTGCCTGACACAGCTTTCCCGGACCGCTGCATAGATTACGAAGCTTATCCGTTCCTCTCCTCTTTTGCATCAGTTCTATGCCCTCAACCGGCTCCAAGGCGCGTAACAGCACCGATTCCGGCTCATTACTATGACCGGTCACAATGTTCATGCAATAGTACATACCATATATAAAATAAATATAGGCATAGCCGCCTTCCCCGAACTGTATTTTGGTCCGCTCAGTGTACAGATTGGGATAAGAATGGGCCGCCTTGTCTATGGCTCCGTTATAGGCTTCCAGTTCCACAATCCTTCCCTTTGTAATGCCTTCTGCTGTCCGATGCACCAGCATTTTCCCCAACAGCTTTTCCGATGCCTCTAAAACGCCGCAGGTGTAAAAGCTTCTGTCCAGTTTCATTCTTAATTTCCTTTTATCTCCTTCACTAACTTTCTCAAGGACTGCTCATATGCCAAAAAGTCCACCGCATCGGCATCGATGAGAATCTGCATTTTAAGTCCACACTTTCTTCTGACTTATTATATAGACCCTATTTTACTAAAAAAAGTTCATGTTGTCTCTAACTTTACATTTGTACTGCTATGCCGTGCATAAAAACGGCGGAGTTTCCTCCGCCATTTTATTAATGCTTTGCCGCTTTGTGCGCAGCTAATGTTTTACCTGCGTTGCTCTTAGCACTTTTACTTGATGTGTTAGAAGCAAGGGTTTTACCCGCTTTGCCGACTTTACCACCATGATGTACTGGCATAATATTTCCCTCCTTTGCAATTTTTAACAACTCTTGCAAAAGATTATCTTCTCTGTTATATTTAAATTGCTTATATTTAAATGTTGAAAGATAATCTTTTGACATCAGAACCAGATATTTTATCTGGTTCTATTTATGTAAAGAATAAATTCTGTTACATCAAATTCATACTACTGCTTTTTTATGTTTTATATATTCTTCGTATGTTCTTTCCGGCAGTTGCAAATTATCTTCGTACATCTTGTCCCACAGTTTTACTGCTGATTCATGAGTAATGATTCCAAGTTCTTCCGCTTTTACCAGTACATCTGCCGTAGTCCATAAAGCAATTCCGTAACGTTGTACATATTGACTGACATCCTTTAAATTGTTACTTGCCAGACAAGCAGTATTCTCTTCCGCATAAAGCACCATACTTATAGCTGCCGACTCTCCCTGCCCCATACTTTTCTTTAATTCTTCATACCGTATTCCCATATCGGAAAAGGGATCGATATCTCTAATATATACATTACCGGCGCCATGCGCTTTTTCTTTTTTATTATTTAGTTGAATTAGCGGTGTTTGTAGGCGCTCTTTTGTCCTAACGCTATACCCCAATTCTTCTATTACTACTTGGGGAACTACTATATCCATTTTCAACTTTTCAAAAAGTCTTGTCACAATTCCAAATTGATTCCTCCATAAAAAACTTGACAAAAAATCTGTATCGGAAATGACAATTGCGCCTTCATCCGCCGCATCATTCACTCTTTTACTCTGATTAGTCATATATAAGCGCCTCCTTAACCATTTTGTCCCAGCGCTCATCACAAAATCCCTCAAGAGCAAATTGTTTGTAAAGACTGTCCGAAATCCGTTCTTCTTTATGCGCCCGCTCAAGGAGCTGGCTGTACTGTCCATATGACTTTTCCATATCTTCTTCAGGAGATTTCATATACAAGGACATATCTATTCCTGTATCCTTAACTTTCTCTAAAATATTTTCATTCATTAGTTCATGATAACGAAGGTCGTTGATTTTCCCTTCCTGATGCAACCTGTATACAATTGCCTGAAAGCTCATGCGGAAAAACTGACTTAATCTTACAATCTGTTCCAATGTCCACTCTTTCACTTCATATTTTTCAATAAACCATTCTAAAGCATCACAGGGAAGCAGAAAATAGGATGCAAAACGATCCGCCTCTTTTTCAGAATCAGTTTTAGTCCCCTTTTTGCAGATAACTCCCCGCCCCCTGCATTCAATTTCAATATGATACAACTCATGGGCAATGGTAAATCTTTGCCTGCCCAAAGACATCATGGAATTTACGGCAATTATTTTAGAATCTCCGTCAATAATGCACATCCCGCTGATATTGTCCGTCATGGGCAGTCTGATAAGAGTATAATGTTCCTGAGCCATCAATAACCCAATCACATCAATCGGTTCTGTGCTTCCATAACCGTTTATTCTTCTCTGTTTAACTGCTTCCGTCTGTAATTGTAAATCATCTTTCATTACAATATCACTCACTCTCTAAACTAGCCTTAATCCGTCTCAAATTCAGCGCAATCCTCTGTACCTTTGAAACTACTTCAATATCATCCAATGTTAAATCTTTTGCCCGATAAGCAACTGCAAGAGGCTGGTATTCCTGTTCTTCCAAAATCGCATTTACCTCACATCCAAATAACTTGCACGCCTTCTCAAGCAATGCCATTCCAAGACTTCTTTCTCCAACTTCAAATTTTGCAATCAAAGAGCGGTCTACTTGAAGAAATTGTGCAATCTGTTCTTGAGTAAAATCATTTTGCTTTCTGATTTCTTTAAAACGCCTCCCGGCATTTGCCAGCATTTCATTTCTCTCTTTGTCTGCCATATGAATTTCCTCCGATTATCTAATCATCTTTTGTTATCTTAATATACAACGCATCTGTCACATTGTCAACATATTTATTCGCTAAAAAAGTGACAATTTTCAAGGCCATATTTTAACTCTTTTAAAATCTAAAAGTATATTGAAAATTACGCATTATTGTTTCCACTTTAGAACCCTTCTAATTCTTCGTCCCCGACGTTGTCCGGCAACCAACAGACTTGTTTCTTCTTCCACTCTTTTATAATATCAGACCATGAATCGTTATCAGCTTTACAGCTTTCTAAAAATTGCGTTCCTTCCTCCGACATAACATGATCTATGAAATCCTGTGGAAGCTTTAATCCATACTTTACCACATATTTCCATGTATCTCTATCCCAATAAAAGTGACCGTCCGTATACATATATGGTCCTGACAGATTCATATCCTTTTTAAACGGATGCACATATATTCCGGGACTCATTACATACGGATTTCCCATACGTAAATATGAAATTACTTTGTCGGGTACAGAATATCCGTCTTCCACATTATGATAAATGCTCTTATCTCCACAGCATATTTCTTTATAAGGAGTAATACAAACCATTTTTTGAATTTCTTCTATAAAAGCTCTGCTCCTAATTTCTTCATCAGTCTTTACTTCATGATACTTCACATTTAATACCACCAGTTCACAGGTGCATTTACCTTTTACCTCATCAACAGTCTTTATAGACGGTTTATTATCGCTGTTTCTAATCTTTTCCGAAACTTCAGCATAATCTCCCGCCTTTTTAGGATTGATAATCTTCACTTCCCGCTCAATAAAGCTATCATCCATCATCTCAATTTTGACATTACCGCCTTTTGTGACAATTTCCCCTTCTTCTAACTGAACATGCAGATTAAGGACTTCTCCTTCGTGATCCTCATATGGACATCCGCTTACCGAAAGAACTTTCATTCGACCACCTCAAAACATATTATTCTGAACAAATATTCTATGCATCAATAATACTTAACTAATCATATTGCCAATATAAATATATAAATCATCCAAAAATTTTGCTATTTCCATGTCAAAATCCGGTATCGAAATCTGCTTCGATTCCGTATACATGATTGTTTTAGCTGCCCGATTCTTGTCAAAAAACCTGATAGCCTGGAACACACCATCAATAACCGAAGAATGTTCTTCTACTAAACAATTTTCCGATATACTGTCATTCACTTTATCAAGCATATTCACAAAATCTTTTGACAGATGTTTTATCCCCACTACAATTTTTTCATTTCTGTCTAAAGATTTTTCTGCTTTTAAACAACAGGAAAATGAATACATTATAATCGGTTCAGTAGATTGTGCCGTGTATATGACCGGCTTTGCATATACCATTTCGTAATGATCATTATGTTTATAAATCAAAGCATAATATGTCTGAAAATTGTGTGATGGAATTGCATATAAATCATAAATAATTTCATCTCCAGGATAAAGCTTTTGATTGATTATGGCATCCCTTGCAATTTCTATATCTGCAAGGTATTTTGAATATCTGTCATCACAACATTCATTCTCACTTTTAACCATATCCAATTCCTCCGATTTTATTTGCCGCGTTCGGACTGCCAGCCGGAACTTTACCGGATACGCTATGCTTTTATCTTTGCAGTACTATTTTAATAAATTACGGAATAATTGTAAAACTCTTTATTTCATAATATATGTGTTAGCCATCATTGCTAATGCCACAGCACCTCCCACTGCATAAAGACCGTTCACAATCAGGCAAACCTTCATTAAATTATTTTGCACCTTTGCCTTGACATAGGAAAGCCCCGTAAACACTCCGCTGAAAATCATAAATGCTGCATAACAGGAAATCATGATTTCGGCAACAGGCGATTCCAAAGCCCAGTCAAAAGACCTTAAGGGTAAAATAGTCCACGGTACGAAAAGCATAAGAGTATTGATGGTAGTTAAAATTTTAGTTTTCATAATTATTATCTCCTTTCAGCCTGCCCGAAACGGATACAGGAAACAGTTAAACATATAATTGTAATAAAGGCAGCAACAGGTATCCACGGTATTAGCTTTACCTGATCTGTATTGAGATTTGTTGCAAGCTTTCCATATTCCGAAGTGATTACGAAAAACGGATACGACATAGGATAGACAAACCAAATCTTTGTGTTGATCATCAATACAGACGGCACAATCGACGCCAATCCCATGCCAATGGCAAAAATCGGAGTCTGGATGCATACAGACAACATCCAGAAAAATGCAATCATCGGTATAGCGGACAGAAACAGCATAGTAATTTCTTTTGCAACAAACAATGGCGATAAGATAAAACTATATTCCTGCGTTGTGGAACAAATAGCGGCACTGATATAGTACATGCCCGTCATCATAAAAATTTGTGCTGCCGCCAGTGCAAGCAATACAACAAACTTGGCCAGACAGAGCTTTGCAGTGCTGACAGGCAATGCCAGCATTTTCAGAATTCCTTTATTCATCCTTTCCGTCTGGCTCAGAAGGACTGTTCCGACTACCATGCTTGCGGGAAACATAAACCACGCCATTCCCATAAAGCCTTGAATAAAGAAATTATTTTCCGGAGAAATACCCTCCGCCTGCATTTCAAAGTTCATATGAGCATTTAAAATGGAGGGTATCCATAAAATGACTGTTGCCACAAGCAGAATGAAAAGCATTTTTGAGCGTTTTGTTTTCTTAAATTCAATGCCCACAAGTGATAAAAAGTTCATTCGAAGGACCTCCTTACCTTTATAAATATCAACTCTGCCAGACCAAAAACGAATAACTCCGCAGCTGCCGCATAAATATAACGCATTGCCTGTGCAATATCAGTACCTGCAAATATCTGAAAAGGTGTTGCAAAAGGAAATAGCGAAAGCACAAAGTGGTCCGGCGGCATCAGGGTTGCAGTAAATACGCAAACCACTCCGATACCAAGAGATATCCACATATTTTTGCAAGCCTCCGAAATAAGAATCGATAGGATGACACAAGGCAGCATCAGCAGAAATGCATACCCGAAATTTTTACATAGCCCATTCCAAAAACCGTTTCCGATTTCAAACCAGTGGTATGAGCAAAATGCAATTGCTCCCGCCTCCATGGCAAGTACCAGAAAGCTCATAAAAATCGTCAAAATCACTTTACCTAAGAAAATGGAACTTTCCCGAATGGGGAGTGACTTCATTTTCTGCATGGCATTGTCGGCATATTCAGTATGATATAAAAGACAGGCACCCGTAACCACAAGCAGCACATTCAGCATCGCCATCATCTGCCAATTGGCGCTAAGCAGGATTTGTATGGGATTACCTTGTTGTGTCTGATACATTTCTGAACGGACGGACATATTGACAACAGGAACGGCCGCAGCTAAAATACCGCCGCCTATAAATGCCGGTAAAAAGCCGGTCCGTTTTATCTTCTTACATTCCAGGGAAACACTCATCTTACAGCACCTCTTTTCCGGTTGTCATCGTCAATCAGGGCAAGAAAAGTATCTTCGAGATTATCTGTGGGGTAACCTTGCAAATCGGCATTCATTTTTAACTCATCAAGGGTTCCCTCAAATAACAGATGCCCCTGATTCAGGATGCCGATATTATCAGCCATCAGTTCTATTTCGGACAGCAGGTGTGACGATACTAAAACAGTGCAGTCAAATTTCTCCGGCAATGAGCGGATAAGCGTTCTGATTTCATGGATACCTACAGGATCAAGTCCGTTTGTGGGCTCATCCAGAATCAAAATCGGCGGCTTTCCTATTAATGCGCTTGCAAGACCTAATCTCTGCTTCATTCCAAGAGAATAATTTTTAGCAAGTCGTTTCTTAAACTGCGTCAGTCCCACAATTTCAAGGGCTTCTGCTACTGAAGATTTCGGAAGTCCCAATATCCTGCGGATGATTTCAAGATTTTCCTCGCCGCTTAAATTTCCATAGAAAGCAGGGGCTTCAATAAATGAACCGATTTCTTTCAGAATTTCCACTCTGTTTTCGGGATACGTCTTTCCGTCAACGGTAAATGAACCGCTTGTAGGCTTAGTAAGTCCCAGAAACATTTTCATTGTGGTGGACTTTCCGGCGCCGTTCGGCCCGAGAAAGCCATAGACAACACCTTTGGGAATATGCAGACTGACACCTGAAACTGCCGTAAAATCAGCATAAGATTTTGTTAAATTTTTAGTTTCAATGATATTCATTACGTTTTGCTCCTTTCTCATGATTGTAAATACATTGTACGTTCCCAACCTTATGCTAACCTTCTCGTATCCTTACATTTACCTTACATTTTTTCGCAAAACATAAAAAATCGTATTTACATGGTATAATAGAAAATACAAGGGAGGTATTCTTATGAACTCTGATTATTTGAAACAAAAACGCATTTTGCTTGTGGACGATGAGCAGGAGCTTTTAGATATGGTAGTATCTATTTTAAATGAAGACGGATTTCAAAACATTAAGACTGCAAAAACAGTTACAGAAGCGGTTACTATTTCAGAAAACTATGAGCCGGAGTTTGCAATTCTTGATGTGATGCTTCCCGATGGCAGTGGTTTCGACCTTATGGAACGGCTTAAAAGCACTTTTGATTATCCCGTATTGTTTTTAACAGCCCGTGGAGAGGATGATGATAAATTTCGCGCCTTCGGTCTTGGAGCGGATGACTATATGGTAAAACCGTTTTTACCGAAAGAACTTCTGTTTCGTATCAATGCCATTCTTCGCAGGAGTTACAAGGATGAAAATCCTCTTGTAAAATTGCCGGGCAGCGAAATTGATTTTGACCGTGCCGAGGTCATAAAGGACGGGAAACATATTTCACTTACAGCAAAAGAACACAACATTCTTGCTGCTTTATATCGGAACGCAGGGCGGATTGTTACCATTGACGCTCTATGTGAAGCCGCCTGGGGCGATAATCCTTTCGGTTATGAAAACTCCCTTATGGCACATATTCGACGTATCAGGGAAAAGATTGAAGTCAACCCGTCTTCGCCTGTTGCTTTGATAACTATTAAAGGACTTGGCTATAAACTCATAGTGGAGGGAAAGTGATATGAAAAACGTATTAAAGCTGATACGGCGTTTTGTGGGCATCATGCTCTTATCCTCGACTCTGCTTATTATTTTGAATGTCATATTGTTATTTATTTATACTGTAAGCCAGATACCAAATTCCCATCCCTGGCAGACTGCTCAGGAAGTTGCTGATAACTTATTCCAAAATGATAACGGATATATTTTGCCGGAAGATATAGCGCTTGAATTGAATGAAACGGGTGCATGGGCTATTTTTATTGACAATGCAGTGATGAAAGTAGTATGGAAAACAGATAATCTGCCCGAATCCGTGCCTATGTCATATTCCCTTTCGGATATTGCGCATCTGACTCGCGGTTATATAGACGGGTATCCCACATTTACAGGAGAATCAGAGAATGGACTGGTTGTATTAGGCTACCCTAAAGACAGCTTTTGGAAACATATGTGGCCAAGCTGGGATTACAATTTAATTGCAAATTTACCTAAAACCATCCTTTCTGTTTTGGTAATTAATGTCATGCTGATTTTTATAATTTATGTGATTGCCAACTCCAGACTGCTGAAATCGGTAAAACCCATTGTAGACGGAATACAATCTTTGCCCACAGCAGAAGCCGTTCATATTAAAGAAAAAGGATTGTTGTCCGAGCTTGCAATAAATATCAACAAGACCTCGGAAATTCTGCAGTCTCAACGCAGACAGCTCCGCAAAAAGGAAACTGCAAGGGCAAACTGGATTGCCGGAGTATCCCACGACATACGCACCCCGTTGTCAATGGTTATGGGTTACGCAAGTCAGTTAGAGAGTGATAATCGTTTATCGGAAAATGACCGCAAAAAGGCTACGGTTATTGTAAAACAGAGTCAGAGAATGAGAAATTTAATCAACGACCTTAATCTTGCATCTAAATTAGAATATAATATGCAGCCCATAAATCCTGCAAGACATAATCTTGTTGCTGTTGTCCGTCAGGTAGTGGTAGATTTTATCAATATGGATATCGATGATAAGCATCCCATTGAATGGAAAACAGATGAGACTCTAAAAGTTTGCTTTGCAGATATTGATAAAGACCTGATTAAAAGAGCAGTAAGCAATCTTATCCAAAACTGTATTAACCATAACGAACAAGGATGTCATATCTTTATCCGTGTTATGACCGGGGATGGTCACTGTATGATAGTCGTTGCAGATGACGGTAGGGGAGCTACAGATGAACAGATTGAAAAACTTAATAATTCTCCCCATTATATGATCTGCGATGAAAATACAGCACAGCAGCGCCATGGCTTAGGACTGCTCATTGTAAAGCAGATTGTGGCAGCACATGGCGGTACAACCAGTATCGAGCATAGCTCATATGGTGGTTTCTCTGTGACACTTGTATTGCCAATGCAGGAGTAAAATATTTATCAACTTATTTCTTCTATACGAAGCAAACCTGTAGCGCCTTTTACTGTTTCCAACCATTTTTCGCGGCTTAATTCTCCCGAACGGTATTTTTCAAACAGCTTCAATAAAACAGGAGTTTCGATAATAAGAACCTCATACCGTTCAGCCAGGCTTACCTGCCGCTCATGAACAGGCTCCCTTTCCTGCAGGGGTTTGTTCCTCTGATGATTTATAATTAAAAGACCTTTTATTTTGCCGTCCTCTTCTTCATGGTCCTCCACATAATTCTGACAATGCCTGTCTATTTGAGAGATATTGTCATTTTTAACATTAGGCGTTACGCCCTTTATTTCCCCGATAAAAGTAACACCGCCAGCCTGAAATAAAAAGTCCTCGTCATATTTATCCTCAAAATTACTTAAATCACAGCCAAACATCTGCTCAATGATTTCAAAAACAACCTCTGCCAGTTCGTCGCCCTGTGTATAAAGAATGGATTTGTACTCGTTATTTTTGTCCAACACTTCTTGCGCTTTTCCTATATTTTCTTCTGCTTCCTGAATAGTCAGTCGATTGGCTTCAATGATAGATGACTGAGCGTTATCATCAAACATTTTGATTGTTTTTATCCACTCGGGGATTACTTCTTTTTTATTTAATAAATTTATTGCTGACAAAAAGGCCATGACATCATCATAATTTTTGAGATTTAACGTTGTTATAATCATGTCATACCATTCTATTACTGTAGCTTTATTACTTTTTACAGAAGTCAGCAATGTTGACTCATAGTTATAAAAATGAAAGGAAGCCTCTATTTCTTGGGAATCAATCTTTGTTTTCGTGTTTTCATAATACATCGTGAGACTACTAAGGGGATAATGTAATAAAGGTAATATATAAGTTATCATAGACTCAAGCATATCTTTTAATTCACACGCTCTAATATATTTTCCATCATAATAGTAGTAGTTAAAATTTACATTTTGAGGAAATATAATAACAATTTGAGTGCTGGAACTATTTTGTATCATACTGGATAAGCTTATTAAGTCTTTCTCAATATCAACCGTACTTTTGTTATTTCCTGCATTTCTCCATACTGCCTCACTATTTAGATTTATAATATTTATATCAAATTCATCCAAAGACTGGGCATCATGAAATGTATTAATTACCATATCACACCCCGCAAAATTCTTGTCCGGTTTTCTGCACGTAAGCATCTGTATCATTTAACTTCCTCCCTCTTATTTTTATATAATGTAACTATTTCCTGCCGCTTTTTCCTTCAGTGCCTGCATCTCTTCACTATCTTCTCTATCTGTTGACAAACCTTCTGCACCAGCCTGCATACAATTTGTCCTTAATATTTAGTAATTCCTGTAATATCTGACACAATTATACAATACATTTTACCTTCCTTCCATTCCGTATATGGTAAATCGGCATTTTATTACAATCTAAATTCTCTGTTTTTAAACCACTGTACCCTTGCCATTTAATATACAAATATCACAAAAGCAGGTATTTCTACCTGCCTTTGTGCTTTTCCTTTTTCTTCTGCTGTTTCAGATCAAACTGTCGCTGCGTCCGGACTACCAATCGGAACTGTACTGAGTACATTGTGTTTTTATCTTTGCACTACTATTTTAATAAATTGCGGAAGGCTTGTAAAACATTTTATTTCCAGTCAATATCTCCGCTAAAAACTACTTTTTTATCTCCTCTCCTGATTTCTCCAACCTCATAGCAGTCGTAATATTCTTTTACTGCTTCTATAACCTTTTTCTCCATTTCTCTTTTAACTACAATCATAAATCCCACACCGCAATTAAAAGTGGAAAGCATTTCCTCCTGCCCGATATTTCCTTTGTTCTGAATATAGGAAAAAACAGGCAGGGGTTTTATTTTTGTTAAATCAATTTCTGCACTTAATCCATCGGGAATTATCCTGCTAAGGTTTCCTTCTATTCCGCCGCCGGTAATGTGGGCCATTCCATGAATATAGGGACATCCGAATAAATTTTTAATCGCCTTATAATAGGGTGTATGAGGTTTCATAATTTGTTCAATAAAGGTTTCTCCCTGGATTTTATCAAGTTTAATCTGGGGCATTTTATCCATAAGCATGCGTACCAGTGAATAACCGTTCGTATGAAGTCCGTTAGAAGCAACAGCTAACACCATATCTCCTTCCCTGATTGCTGAACCGTCAATGATATTTTCTCTTTCTACGATTCCCGCAATGCCTGATGTGAGAATGTAGACGCCTTTCTCAACCACCTGTGGCTGGATGGAGGTCTCGCCACCTACTAAATCACATTCATTTTCTCTGCATGCGTCCGAAATTCCTTTTACAAAAGATTTAATGGTTTCTTTTTCCGCATTGCCGCACACAATGGTGTCCAATACTGCCAGGGGCCTGGCGCCCATAACCGCAATGTCATTAACCAGATGATTTATCATGTCATGACAGATGGATTCACTATAGCCGTATTCCATGGCTAACTTTTGTTTTGATCCCGGTTCTTCCGCCTTCAAAACAAGAACAGGATTTTTCATTTCCGGAAAATGAATATCATACAGAGAGGCAAATGGGCCGAATCCGTTTAGGACCCGCTGATTTTCCGTCTTCAGATAAACTGCCATTTCCCTTTTCATGGCATCGGTATAAGAAATATCCACTCCTGCCTTGCTATAAGAGTAGCTCTCATTTTTCCTTTCTTCCCCGTTTAAGATTTCATCCACACTGACCTGCAAAAGCTTTGCCAGCTCCACAAGCATTTCCACATTGGGCAGGGTTCCGTTTTCCCATTTGGAAACAGCCTGAAAGGAAACTTTTAATTTTTCAGCCACATCCGCCTGAGTCAGTCCTAATGCTTTTCTTCTATGTGAAATGAATTTTGCTATTTTCTGATTATCCAATATAAAACACCAACCTTTCCTGCTTTTATTGTATAAAACAGAAAACATTGGTGCAATAACCGGATACTTGAATATATGGGAAAATTTCTACTAAGAGTTGAATTTTTGTAAAATCTGTTCCGGAAGCCAAATATTTATATTTGCATCTTTATAATCTTTGGGATTCCTTGTAACAACTCCTTCCATTTCATTCAGCAATGCAACAGAATATTGAACCGCATCCTCAAAATCACTCCATGAAAGTTCTAAAGCACTTTTAATTTCTTGTTCAGAAACTGCCGCAACCGATACTACCATAAGAAGTTTTCTTAATAGTTCTTTGACTAACTCTTTGTCATTAATCTGTCTGTTAGCAATATAATATATATCTGTTATTGCAGATGCAGATATATATTCCTGTACATCATCATGTTGTACCAAATTCATTACTTCTACCGCATCTTTATAAAAAGGTTCTCGTTTCAAAAGAATATCCAATACAATATTTGTATCAATCAATATCTTCATACTTTTTCAACCTTTCTTCCCGAAGTTCGGATAATGGCATATCTATAGGAGGAATTGCACCAACCAATGACTCTACCACACCTTTTATATCTACATTTCTTTTCATCGCCTGGGTTTCTTCTGCGGGAAGTACAATAACCTCTAACTTTCGATTTCTGAAATTTTCAGGTAATGACATAATAGGCAGTAAACTGCTTGCATCAACATATTTTCGCACAACTTCCATAGGAAACCTCCTTTTAACATCTCAACACATTTATTGCAAAGTACATATTGTTATTATATATCAATTTCTTCAGACTTATTTGTTAGTATTATCTAAAATTTCTATTGCTTTACTTCGTTTTTAGTACCCAAATTATAGCATGATTTTATAGACTTTGCTACTCCAATTACGTCTTTATATATCCAATTTATTAAAAGAAGTTGTATTCAAAACGGAAAGGACCACCTTTCCATTAAAGTGGATGGGGCAGGACTCGAACCTGCGTTGTTTCTCATGTCAGGGTTTTACAGACCCCTGCCCTCGCCGCTAGGCATACCCATCCTTATTGTTTTTAATGGGGCTTCCCGGCATTCCCGGTTGAAGAATGCCGGAGTCCTTTGAATTTATGCGCCAATCTGTGTAGATGCCGCAATATTTATAACAAGAATATCATCTACCTGTACCTGAAAAATCACTGCCAGTATCACAAGATTATCCACGGAAGGTAAGGCTGTACCCTGCTGCCATTTGTAAATTGCCTGGGGTGTGGAAAAGCCGAAAATGTTCTGGATATCTTTTACGGATAGGCCTTTTTCTTTTCGTAACTGTATAATATTCTGTCCTGTTTTAACCATGTCGATGGTGGGAATTTGTATCATTTCTGGGTCCTCCTGTTCCGGCAAATGAGGGGGGAGTGCGGTGTGGCTTAATGGTTACCCGTAAGTGAGTTGCTCTTCAAGAGGGGGTAATAGCTTCTCCCGACGTGCCTTAATCGCATAATTGCGAGGCAATCATGCGATTATAGGGCTTCGCCCTATAAGCCGTAGTCATCAAGCCTCTGCCGGTAAGCAAGCTTCCCTTCAGAGGCTTGATAACTACAGCTTGCACGTCTCAGTTTGCCTTAAAGTTATAAATCGGTTTCATAACATCTATGACGGTTACGGATTCTTTGATGACATCGATGATGTCTTCTAAGGATTTGTATGCCATAGGTGCTTCGTCTAATGTTGCTTCGTTTACGGAAGTGGTGTAGATGCCTTTCATTTCATGTTTGTAGTCATCCAGATTTAAGTTTTCTTTTGCTTTTTTTCTGGACATGATTCTTCCTGCGCCGTGAGGTGCGGAATAGTTCCATTCGGGATTGCCTTTCCCTACAGCTAAGACGCTTCCGTCTCTCATGTTAATGGGGATCAATACTTTTTCCCCTTCGTGGGCGGCAATCGCGCCTTTTCTCAAAATCATCTCTTCCGTATCAATGTAATTGTGAATGGTATGAAAGGAATCTGTACCGCTCATACCCGTTCTCTCCAATAATACTTCCGCTATTTTTTCACGGTTTCTTTTGGCAAAGGTCTGGCAGATTTCCACATCGGCAAGATAGTCTTCCAGATAGCTTCCATACAAGAAACATAAGTCTTCCGGCATGGTAGCTTCTCTTTTATTCCAGGAAATTGCCTCTAAAGCCGCCTGGATTTCTTTTCTCCTGCCTGCAGCTTTGTATTCACGGATGATGGCGTCTCTTTCTTTAAAGTAAGTTTCCTTTCCTTTGTTCAAATCAATTGCTAACTGCTGATAGATTTCCGCCACCTGTTTTCCAAGGTTTCTGCTACCGCTGTGTATTACAAGATAGTTGGTTCCGTCTTCTGCCCGGTCCACTTCTATAAAATGGTTTCCTCCGCCTAACGTACCGAGACTTCTTTCCAGTCTTTTGGTATCTTTCAAGCTTCTGTAGCACCGAAGCTCCATTAAATCAAATCTCTCCTGTCTGCCTTCCCATACGTTCATGCCGGAGGGCACAAAGTGTGCGGCTTCATCCAGTTTTTCAAAATCAATATCGCCTTTTCCGAGATTTACCGTGTACATACCGCATCCGATATCCACTCCTACAATATTGGGAACGGCTTTATCCGTAACAGTCATGGTAGTTCCGATAGTGCAGCCCTTGCCCGCATGGACATCGGGCATGATTCTGATTCTGCTCCCTTCACTAAATTCATAATCGCACATCCGTCTGATCTGCTCTATAGCTTCATCCTCCACCACTTTTGCATAGCAGATGGCGGTATTCATTTTTCCTTTAATTTCAAACATTTCCTTTTCCTCGTCTTTCTCTTCTTCATTTCTTTATTATTGTTTTTTATTCTGCTGTTTTATTACAATGTATTCTGTGATTCACATTTTTTAACATAATAAAACCGCCTATCTTCCATATAAGATAAGCGGTTCCTAAAATCCATGAAATCTATGAATATTCGAACATCACACAATTCTGCATCTTCGCCTTATCTTACATGAGCGCATAAAAGTTAAGCTCTGATCTTTTCTCAGTGCCTGATAACTTTCTATTCTCAGATAATCAAATCGAATAATTGTGTTCATCGTCATTGTTTCCTTTCCGGGTCATTTTAAGACCGCTTTTTCTTTAATCTAATTCCTAATATAACACAAGAAATTAGTTTTGTCATTATACTCACAATATAATTTTCAATTTCTCCAACGCAAAATATCTCTCATTGTCCTGCTCTTATATTCCATTGTTTCCTTACAATCCCACGCCATCCGGGCACAACTAAATTTCAGTTTCAATACAACGTTTTTTTGTGTTGATTTTATTCACACTCTCTGTTATTCTGAAAGTAGAATAATTAATCATATAATAAATATTATAAAAAGGGGGGAATTATGATGAAAAACAGAGATAACAAGGGATTTTCACTGGTAGAGTTGATTATTGTTATCGCCATTATGGCAGTACTTATCGGTTTATTAACCCCGATTATGATTAAATATGTTGAAAAAGCAAATATTGCTTCTGACCAGCAGATGCTGGATGCCATATATCAGGCAGCTGTTTATGGCATGGCGGACCCTGACATTGCAGATGACCCTGCTTCCAAAGCTTTTATAGACAGTCTCACAACCCCCTGTACTTTGGAAAGCATTCCTGCAGGTTCTAAATTATACAACGAGATTCTGGATACTATCGGGTGGACCGATTTAAACCAGAACACCTACGAAGCACACCTAAGATCCGCCCATTCCTCGGGCTGTGAAATTTATCTGGCATATCAGGGAGGTTTTAAAAATCCTCTTGCCATGTGGATTACTACAACAGACCAGACCGGCAAAAAAGATACCAGCAACACATCAAATACCGTTGCAGGAATTGGAGACTGTATCAGTATCCAATAAGATAACGAGACTATTTATCCTAACATTTATCTTTGTATAATTCGTAATAGAATATGTATTGCTGCATAATTCCCTGACAGCCGTGATAACGGCTTTCGGGGAATCCTTTTTTGTAATGCTTTTCCAGAGCCTGGTTGATATGAGTATCTACAGGAAAAGCCTGTAAGTGATGGAGGGCGAAAAGGCAGATGCAATCCGCTACTTTTTCTCCTACACCGAAAAGCTGCAGCAATTCTTCTTTTGCTTTTTCATAGGGCAGACTGCGGATATATTCTAAATCAGTCTTACCGGATGCAATGCTCTTTGCTGTACGCACTACATATTTACTGCGGTATCCCAGATTGCAAGCTTTTAACGCATCTTCATTTAATCCCGCCAAAGCTTCGGGGACAGGGAAAGCATAGTAGACTTCTCCTTTTGCATTTATTTTCTTTTCTCCATAGGACTCACAGATGTTTTGAATGCAGCGGCGAATCCGTATAATGTTATTTTGCTGGGAAATTAGAAAGGAAACTATCATTTCCCACAAATCCTGGCGCAGAATCCTGATTCCCTTTCCGAAAGCCGATGCGGAAACAAGATAGGCGTCTTTGGGGTTGATTTTTTCAATATAGGCGGGGTAGTCGCCTTCCAAATCGAAGTAGTTCTTCCAGAAATTTTCAAATTCGCCTTTGTCGCAATGGAATATGCATTCTTTTCCGTGCTGTTCCAGTTCCAGATATTTGTCTCCGGCAATCAGGGTGTATTTTTCAGGGCTTTTGGGGCTCATGCGGAAGCATTGGCCGGAGTTGCAGATTTGGTTCAGATTGAAGTTGTCTATTGTTTTTTGAATCATCGTTTGTATGTTACCTTTTTGATTTTATTTTAACACTTCCTCTGTCTGATTTTCAATAATATGGGGTTTCCTGTTATTGGTAGGAATACGCTTGGGTTTTAGGCTATGGTTTGGGAGCTGAGAAAACAAAATATTACGTCGCCACGCTCTCGCTCTGAGAAAGGCGTAGCAGTGCTAGGCTCGAAAAAACCTCGCCAAGCACTGACGCCTTTCTAAAGGGCTCCTTTAATACTTTTGTTTTCTCAGCTCCCAAACCATAGCCTAAAACCCAAGCGGCTCTTTCGTGGAATTTAAAATTTGTTTATTAAAATCCTTTACTTAACTTCTCCGCCATGGAAGAAACACTCGTATATTCTTTGATTTCTGTAGAATATTTCTTCATAGCCCTGAAACCAGGAAAACTGTCCTTCTATTCTGCAGTGATAGTGGTAATCTCCATCTGTATAGATGCTTGGTCCCCTGTAAGGCATATCTTCTGATGCCAGCAGCAATGCACTTTTTAAAAAGTCTCCACTAAAATATTCTCCTGTTACCCGTCCTGAATAGTTCATACACCAGATGGGAGTATCATTTATCCAGATTCCTTCTTCTCCCGAAAAATTTTCTCCGCCCAAATAAGTATCGTAATACAGGTATTCTCCTTCCTGGTATTTCAAATCATGGGATGCCGGTCTGGTAGGGGTTTCTTCTTTTCCTTTTCCGGCATATGTTTTCTGTTTTCCGCGAATCAGAAACGGTATGATTTTATTTGCATCCGTCTTCTGCTGTTTCTCAGGGAGAAGGCTGCATCCATCATTATCTTTTACCATGCTGTCTATGGTAACTCCATAAATTTCACTCAGCTTTATCAATCCTGCCAGTTCCGGGATTGCCTGTCCGTTTTCCCATTTTCCCACAGTCTGCCTGGCAATTCCGAGTTCATATGCTAAATCTTCCTGAGAATAGCCTTTTATTTTTCTCAATTTGCAAAGGTTGTCATGCAATGCCAAAACGCATTCCTCCTGTTCTTTAATATATTAACTTCTAAAATAGATTATAAAGAAAGTATGGTAATTTGCTACCGCTTGAGAATTGCAAAAATGTAAGGAATTCGTTGCATCTTAAGAAAATAGCTTTGTTAATCCAAATACTTTTCCAGCATCTTTTCCAATTCTCTTTTTAACTGTTCCCTCACTTCAGCAGGTTCCAGCACTTCCACCGCCTGTCCAAAGCCAAGCAGATAATAAAACAGCCATTCCCCTCTGGGGAAAGAGATTTCCACCAGAAAGCTTCCGTCTTCCAGTTCTTCGTAATCTTCAAATTCCTCATAAACCCGGAAAGCTGCTTCTTTTGCAATCTTCAATTTTAATTGGATGCTATCTGTCCAATAATTTTCAGGTTCTTTCTTTAAAACCGCTTCCCTGCAGGTTCTTCGGAAAACTTCTTCCGTCAGCTTAAGCTTACGGATTCGTTTCAGTTTAAAAAACCGTTCTTCCTCATGCTTTCTGCACCAGGCATACAAATACCATGCCTCCCCCTTGAAGCAGAGCTTTAGAGGCTCTACCTCCCGTTCCGATGTTTTGCCTTTTGAGTTGGCATAAGAAAAGCGGATGACCTTTTTTTCAATTACCGCTTTCTTTATGCTATGAAACAGTACTTCCTCATTATGATTATCAGACCATGCTCCAAAATCCACCTCGATCCAGTCATAGTCGGATTCTCCAAACAGACTTCCCAGCTTCCGCAAAGCAGCGGTTTCCCCTTCCGGTTTCACTGCGTCCACCGCTTTTAAGGCGGACAAAATTTCCGCCTTTTCCCCTTCGGTAATGACCGCTTTATTTAAAGTAAATCCCGGCAGCAGGGACACTCCGCCGCCTTTTCCTTTACTCATATAGACAGGGATTCCTGCACCGGACAGAGCTTCAATATCCCTGTAGACCGTTCTTGTGGACACCTCGAAACGCTCTGCTAACTCCCTTGCGGTAACTTTTTCTTTTTCCAAAAGAATATAAATAATCTCAAAAAGTCTGTTGATCTGCATTTAATTCTCTCTTTTCCTGATGGGATGACGTATCACTGTTTTGCATCGCTCAGGCGCCACCTTTCTCGGGTCAGAAAGATAGATTTCATGATGACGCCTCTCATCTGTAATATCCTTATCATAACCGTTTTTTTCTAAAAAGTCATCCATTAAAGCAATTGTAGCAGCCTCATCATCATAAGGTCCTATATGCATAACCTGCAGGCACAGGCCTTCACATACTGTCATAAATTCCGCCTTGGAGCAGTCCATCTTTTTCTTCCGTTTTACTTCCTTTACTGCCCATTCGAAATCCTTCTGCGAAACAAAATCCGGCAGCCTGATGACAGAAATCCACTGGTATTTTTCCTTATGACTGTAGTCAATTTCATCCGCTCCCGCCAGCCACCAGAAGCCTTCTAAAGGCGGTACAACATAATCAAACCAGCCTTCTATTTTGTAACCTGTCTTAGGACTCATTTTAATGGTATAAGCAAGGGCATAAAGAAGACCTACTGCCTGCTTATAATCGCCATTCTCATCATTGGGGTTTCCCTGCCCTCTTACTGCAATATAGTTCATAGGGGGAATCTCAACTATTTGCGGGGTTTTTCCCGGCATGTAAAACTCTTTGTATTCTTTCTTGTAATCAAAAGCCATAGGAATGCTCCTTTCTATATTCAGCATTATCAGCCGGTATCACCTCCTTTTGCAGGATTATTTTTGTTAAAATGTTTCATACCGTCAACCAATGCTTTATTTATGAAAAATTATAATACTCATAATACGACATCTGTTTGTCATATTACGAGCATCTCTCCATGGCATTCTATTTTCAAAGTTTAAGTAAAACAAACCGGAAAATTTGTAGAAAATAAAAACGTACAAAAATTTGATAATAAATTGTAATTAATGTTACCATATTTGCAAGTCGTGTTTACAAACCTTTTATTTATTTCTTTTTATGCTAAGATACCATACGGAGGGAAGATCATGGAGATAAAGACAAGACAAATAGAGGATAAACCATTAACCATAATTATTGAATATCCCATATTAGATACTAAAACAAAAAAACTGATCAAAAAAATTGAAGCTCTTGATTTTATGGTCAGCGGCAATAGCAAAGGAAAAGCCTTTCAAGTGCATATATCGGATATATACTACATGGAATCAGTGGAAAGAAAAACATTTTTTTACACGAAAGATGAAGTCTACATGACGGATATGAAATTATACGAATTGGAAGAACTGTTAAGAGAGACAGGGATTATACGAATCAGTAAATCCTGCCTGATGAATGCGGATATGCTGTATAGCATAAAGCAACTGATGAACAGCCAGCTTGAAGCGACCTTGCTCAATGGAGAAAAGCTGATTGTTGCAAGGACTTATTTAAAAAATATTAAGAATATTTTCAAGGAGGGCATAAGGTGTTAAAAGAAATTCTGAAAAAAACATTTATATTTGCAGCAATCATAATTTTAGTAGTATTTTTCTTTTCATTTTTGATGATTGGAATGAAACCGGAGATCATGCTTGTGTTTGAGATTTTTATCCTGTCCTTTTTTGTTACTGTCATTCAGCATCTTGTAAAACAAGCCATATGTACCTGTTTTTTTGTAAATGTTATGATTGAATATTTTTCTGTTTCTGTTTTTGTTTTCCTATATGGATATTTTGTTGAATGGTTTTACAAATCAAATTGGTGGATGGCATTTGTATATGTGGCAATTGTATATGTTCCGGTTTACTTTCTTGATATGGCAGTTGTGAAAAAAGATATTAACTATATAAATACACAACTGCAAAGGAGGCGGGAAAACAATGATAAAATCCAGTAACGAAAAACAGTTGTTTCTATTTTTTATTATCACGCTTACATGGACATGGGCATTTGGATTCGCCCCTGTTTTTATGGGAATAGAGGGAACTTCATCAGGGACATTTTTATTTTATTTCGGTGGCGGCGCACCGTCTGTTACCGCATTGTTTATGGTATTTTTAACATATTCAAAAGAACAGAAAAGAGATTATTTTATGCGCTGTTTTAGTTTTCGGTATATGGGGATAAAGTGGCTTATTTTAATAATCCTATTCTTCACATTGATTTCCATTATAGGAATCTGGATAGGTGTATATTTATTAGGCTATGCAATGCCGGAAATGATGTATATTCATGCAATTGTACAAAATCCGTTAAACCTGTTTCCGGTATTGTTTTTTTCTGTTATTTCCGGTCCTCTAAATGAAGAATTCGGATGGAGAGGTTATGCTTTGGACAGATTATTTGTCAGATACGGGTTTACAGGGGCCACATTGCTTTTGGGTTTTATTTGGGGAATTTGGCATTTGCCGTGGTACTTTACACCGGGACAGGCACAATACGATCTGCTTCAAAATTCTCTATTTGATGCCATCATGTATATACCCAGTGTTATAGTTCTTAATTTTGCTGTTTCCTATGTTTACATTAAAACAAGAAGAAGTATTTTAGCAGGAGCATTGGTCCACATGTTTGGTAATTTATTGGGAAGTCAGCTCCTTTCTCCATATTCCACTGAGATCGGCATGACAATTCGATATACTAAAATGTTCTTTTGCGGCTGCCTTGGGTTATATTGTATTTTTTCAAAGAGATTTAAAGAAGAATGGTCCAAAGCATTACCACTCTCTCCGTTGGAGGACAAACGGTAGTTAATACACTTAATCTACCCTAAATCAATATCCCCATATTTCATATGCCGGATAATCATGGTCATAATGATAACCCAGCTTTTCCGCAAGGATGACCGACTCTTTATTTTGCGCATCCCAGCTGGGATAAAGTCCTCTCTCCAGACATGCAAGAATTAATGCGGCACCGCTGACAGACGCAAGTCCTTTTCTTCTGTATTCCAACTTTGTGTCAATCTGTATTTCAATTCCGTCCCTATAGCTTGAATAAGAAGACGCTCCGGCAACCGGACAATCATCCTTTAAAATGACCACGCCCAGACCCTTTTTCTCATATTCTTCATAATCTCTATATTGCGATACCCAGTCGCCGCACCATTCCTGGCCTTTGCACCATAAAAATATCTCTTCGCCAATAGGCTTGATCTCATATTCACGAGGCAGGCCTTCCACGATTTCTTCAAGTCTTTTTCTGCAATCTTCCTTTAAAAATATATCCTGCTCCTTTTTTATGGCATACCGGGTAACCTTCTTTGCTTTTTCCCCGTAGCAGGCTTCTATCAATGCCGCCCACTCTTCATTTTGGGGTATCATGATCATAAAATCCTTTTCGCATCCTTCCGGCTTATAGGACACAAGTTCTTTATCCGGTTTTCCCGCAAAAAAGCAGAAATCTCCTATGATCGCGGCAGCAGACTCCGGGGTTTCCTGATCATTTCCATAAACCTTTCCCATAACTCCTTGCAGACAGGACCAGATCAGAGTTTCTTCCCAGCCTTTAAATAAATCTTCCGCCTTCTGAGAATTTTTCATTTCATATATCATAATTTTCTTTTCCTTAACATATTCAACATTCCCACCGGCACTTTTTCAAGTCCACATGGAAAGCATCTTTCATGGGAACACCTTCATTTTGCAGCAATTCTCCCTGTTCATGCCAGCCGGGCACTAAACGACCTGCATGATTTACAACCCTGTGACAGGGGTATTTACCATAATATTCCGCCATGCTGAGGACCTTCCCCACCAGTCTGGCATTTTTGTCCCTTCCGATAAGCCTGGCAATCTGCCCGTATGTGGCAACACTGCCTTCCGGAATTTCATCCACCACAGAAAGAATTTCATAAATCAAGGATTCCATTATCATTCCCACGTAACTACCTTTTCAATTTTTTCCCCGTTATCAGTGGTGTATTTAAATTTTAATGTGTGCTCATCCAAAAATTCCGCTTGCATAAAAGGACCATGAATCGCATCGATGTTCTCATCAAAAAATACGTCATATCCTTGAACATCAAAAATATTACCCACATATAAGACTGCTTTCAGGTCTTCTGTCCCACAGTACACCACATATACGATGGTATCTCCGATTCTATCCAATACATTTACATATGTATTGGACAACGTTCCTGATTCCGCATCAAAGTAAACATACTCTGTATACCCTGTTCCCCTGCCAATTACCTGATGCCACAAATTATCCTCTATTTCTTCAATGATGGGATAATGTCTTCCCCCACGGGTTACTCCCGCAAACACACCTTTATTATCATACCAGAATGTATAATATATTTTTTCTTCGGAATCGTATCCTATCTTATATATGTCTTGAATTTCAGTTCAAAAATCTGATTCTACCGTTACCTGAACCTGCACTTCGCTGGATTCATGATTTGAACCGGTCGCCAAAACAGAAACCTGAAAGTTTCCTGGCTCCGATCCTACATAAACTGCCTGCTTATCCTCTGTTATTTTTGCATCTGTATCCTCTCGCGTATCTTCTGAAATCACGAGTATCTTTACATCTTTTGCCAATTCAATCTCTGCCAGCTGCTCAACAGAAAGGGTTTCTCCCGCTTGGCATACTACATTTTCATATGGCGTGATTCGAGGATTTTGATCCATATACTGTTTTAATCCGACTGCCAGATAAATTCCTGTTAATGCTATTACTACAAGGATAGCAATTGCAATATTTCGTCCTGTGTTTTTCTTTTTCCTGTTTTCTTCCATATAAAATTCTCGTCCTTTCTTTTACCTCTTTTCAAATTATACTTTATATTACCGAATATATCCAGTTATTAATTTTCTTTGATTTTCTTTTATCAATTTCTTCCATAAAAAGTATTGACTCCCACGTACCGTGATACTGTATTCTTTTCTTAAGGGAGATGATTATATGAGAACCATAAGCCAGGTTGCAAAATTAACAGGCGTCAGCACACGCACTCTGCAATATTATGATGAAATCGGATTGTTAAAGCCAAGCAGCTTAACACAATCCGGCTATCGTTTATATAATGATGAGGCTCTGAAAACGCTGCAGCAAATATTATTTTTTAAGGAACAAAAAAAGCTGCTTTTATTAAAGCGCAATCGGATTAACAGGCTTATTGAACTTCTTGCCCGTTTAGAGCAAGGAGAAACGTGCATGAGTTTTAAGGAATTTGACCTGTCACGCATTGGAAACATTTAAGAGCAACAATGCTGATGATATTATAAGGCATTGGGGAAGTGTGGAAAATTTTGACATGCTCATTCAGAAAGCAAAGGATAACGAATCTCAAATAGTCAAGCGCGCCATCAAACAATTTGGCAGCGTGGAAGAATATACAGAAGCAATGAAGTATAATCTGGAACATTTTTCTGAACTTATGGATAAGCAGTTAGCAGAGGTTCCTGCATTCACACAACAGATTAATGATTTGTACAGGGAACTGACTGCGAATAGGAAAAGAGGAGTTTCTTCTTCGGAAACACAGCATATTGTTAGGAAAATTGTTCGGCTTATGGAGGAAAATTTAACTGTCAATTTTTCTGGCTTGAATTATTGGGAGATGATTATTAATGTTTACTCTAATGATTATGTCAGGGGTGTAACTGATGCGAAGTATGGGGATGGGGCGGCGGATTATATTGCGGGGGCATTTCGGTATTATTGTGATAAAAATTAACAAGCAATCACAAAAGGCTACCGTCGGCTAACGTTATATTCATTTAATACTCGCCTACACATATTTAATCTCCTTTATTTTTCTTCATTTTGCATCATACCCAATAACAGTTTTGCCCGTTCTTTTGGTGCCACTGACGTATTATTTGCTATTTTCCACAATTCCTCACAATCATCTTTTTTTAATTCTTTAATTGCATTTCTTTCAATTAATCTAACAATTCTACTTAACGCCCCCAAATTTCCTTCATAAAAGCTTAAGACTAATTTATCTCCTAATAGTACACGGATTAATTCTTCATAGGCATCATGAATATAGAGCAACTCTGTCATATCTTCTACACTTATCATATCAATTTTCCTTTTCTCTTCTCGAACCTACATCTGTATTACTAGTATTATAATACTTCTTACAGATTATAAAAACACTATAACAAGTTTAAAA
>CAZDRM010000006.1:0-32050 GCA_964507745.1 uncultured Lachnospiraceae bacterium | reverse complement strand
TCGATTGCTTTTAATCTGTCGATACGGCTCTGGATGGTCTTGAAGTTTGTCAGCATTCCGCCTAACCATCTCTCATTTACATAGAACATGCCGCAACGCTCCGCCTCTGTCTTAACAGCGTCCTGCGCCTGTTTCTTTGTTCCTACAAAGAGAACTGTTCCGCCTGCGGATACAATCTGGGAAACTGCCTGATAAGCCTCATCTACCTTGCCTACAGATGTCTGTAAGTCGATAATGTGGATACCGTTTCTCTCTGTGTAGATGTAGGGAGCCATCTTAGGGTTCCATCTTCTTGTCTGATGTCCGAAATGAACACCTGCTTCTAATAACTGTTTCATTGAAATAACGCTCATGTTTCTTACCTCCGTTTGGTTTTTTTCTTCCGCACACATCCGCTCTCCTGCCACCTCCGCGTTAAAGAAGCACCGGCAGTCAATCCGTGTACGTGTTTAATTTTTGCCGCTTGCAGCTGCAGAATATAAATGGTTCTTCACAAAACAGAATATTCATCTTTTCAACAACCGCAACGTGAAAATTTTACCACAAAGAAAGAGCAAGTTCAAGGGTTTTTCCTCAAATTCCTGCTCTTTTCCAAGCTTTTATAGAATTACTGTTACCGATTGCCGCCGGCCTAATAGCCTTTTTGTGTGACAACGGCTGCAATCTCTTCATTGGAAGCGCCTGCCGGAATATCATGCTTTCCTGTTTTCAGCCGCTTGTCATATCCGTTTTGGCACAAAAATGCGTCATAAGCTGCCGCATCATCAATAAGCCCTGCCTGTAGCAGCTTATTGGCCACAACCCGGGAACCGTCGCCGCTGGTAATGGATATGGTAATAATTTCATTTACTGTCTCGTTGTTATTTTCCTGTTCCGGATTCTCTGCCGGCATATCTCCTGCAGCGTCCCCGTTATCCGCTATTTCATTATCAGAAAGAGATGCCAAAGGCTCCTCTTCCTCATTCTCTTTCTGTCCTTCCTCTTTTGCCTTGTTGTCCGGCAGATCCGCTAATACCACATTGCCGTCCACCATCCCCATTTCCAAAGCCCTCTGGCGGATTTCTTCATCAGTCATTTTTTCTTTCCTGCCGGATAGGGCAATTCCCATAAGAAGCGCTGTCACAACAATGCCGATTCCCAAGCCTCTCATATAATAATTTAGTTTCACGATTATATCACCTCAAACAAATCAATGACAAGATTCACTTCCCCTACGCCTAAGCCAAGTTCCTTGGCTATGGCCACATTTGATTTGCCCTGTCTGTGCATTTCCAGTATTTTTTCGTTATTATTGGTTTCCGCTCCGGTTCCGCCTGCTTCTGTATCTTTTGGGAAGGTCCCATCGGAATCCGCCTCGGAAACATCAGAAACCTGAGGCGTTTCTGCTTTTACCATAGTTACCGTTTCCTGCACTTCAATATTAGCCGCTTCCTGCACCGTATTCTCCAGTTCATCTTTGGTTTCCTTGGCAATGGCTCTTGCCTTTTCAATCTCTTTCGCCGTCTCCAAAACATTTTTTTGTTTTTCATGGAGCATATCATACAAAAACATAATCTCCTGATGGCTCTTATGGATATCCTCTAAAACCGTATTGGAAAACTCTGAGACAGCCGTTATTTTTTCATTGGAAATACGCTCCAGGGAACGTTCCGTTTTCTCCACAGCATCGGTAAGGGTTTCATCCACTGATGTCTGAAGGTTTTCCTTTGCCGTCTTCATCTGTTCATCTACAATTTCTTTTACCTTTTCTTCTCCGTCCTCCAGAGCATTTGTGTTTATTTCCTGCTTAGGTCCCGGAATCAGGAAGCTTGCGACAAATATAATAATTCCTAATATCAGAAGTACAATTTCCATTCCTGTCATATCTTATTCCGCTGCTAAACCGACATATCAAAATGCGATGTGCCCTTTAAGACAACTCTTCCTTCCTGCGGAACATTTTTCTTTCTTTTTGCCCCGCCATCCCCTGCATAACTGCCCTTTCCTTTTTCCTTGGCATCTGCATGATTTTCATTTTTTGCAGTGTCATCCCCGCGGGTGACCTGCCTTAATTTTTCATCCACACGCTTATCAGTCTGTACCTGAAAATTACTCTGATCCACTGCGGGCTTGGTATCTTCCTGTTGTTTAATCGTGGTAAAATCCTGTGTCCGTTGAATTGTTCCATGAAGTTCTATCATTCCAATGGCCATATTTCCACCTCCTAATAAGCGCTTATCTTAATTTCTCCCTTTTCCCGGATAAAACGGCAATACGTGGTGGTGCTTTTCACTACCATGGACGCATCCCCAATCGTAATTATGGCTCCCTCATGAACATCTCCCGAAACCTGCACACATGCCAGCTTCTGACTTTGAATCTGTTCATCCAACTGAAGCAGTTCCACCTGAATTTCCTTTAACCGTCTCATCTGACTCTTATTGGTTGCTGCAAGGTTCTGAATATACCGAAGCTGTTCGGGAGAATAGCTTTCTCCCTTTCTGAGCTTCTGGGTGGCGCCTAAAAGGATGGGCTGGATATTCTTTAGGTTGGCGGTAATCTGCATGGATTCCTTTTGCATTTCCGAATAACGGATTTTAGTCTCAGGATTGATTCCTACTTCCACCTGAGTATTGGAACCCATGGGAGACCCCAGCGTCTTACAGCTGACCCTTTCCGTAGCCCGTACCACTCCTCCTGCAATAATCCCTTTTCTGCCGTCCACACGTATTTCCGTGCCGGCATTTACCCTGCTGTGTAAAAGAGATTCGCTCTCAACATATTGTCCCGATGTAATGGTTGCATTTTCGGCATATTTTAATATAATACTGCCCTTTGCATTTAAGATTCCCTTTCCCATGCCATTCATACCTCTGGCAATGATAATATCTCCGTCCGTTTCAATGACCGAACCTTCCACCACGCCTCTGACTTCCACATTACCCTTGGCCTTGACGGAAAAGCCGGTCTGCACGTTTCCTTTTACCAGAACGCTCCCGTTTGATTCAATATTCCCGGTGGCGGGACCTACATTTTCAACTTCATAAACATCTGAAACAACCACTTCGTCCATAGAAAGGCACACATGCCCGTCTACCCTGGATGAAATAACACAGCCGTCCTCAGATAAATCAATATTTCTTCCGAATTTCAAACTTAAATGCTGTACCTTCGGCGGATGAACGGGAACGCCGTAGATATCACAGCCGTCCTCCCCGGGAACTTCTTTATGGAGTCTGGCCAGAACATCTCCAGCTTTGCAGTGATTGATGGTATCCAGATGAAAAAAATCCACCGAACCGTCTTCATTTCTCTTGGGCTTAGCACTTAATTTCGTATTAAAAAAATATTCGATTCTGGCATCCGTTCCCCGAACCGGTTCCATCCCTCTGGCAATCACAATATCTTCACAATAATTTCTCTCTGCCAGATAAGCTTCCACAGCCTCTTCATCAATGCCGTATATAACCTTGCTCATCTTTAAATCACGGAGCACATCTTCTTTTCCGGCATAAGAAACGCCGCTGCTGCTGGGGGGATAGAATCGCACGACAGCCTCCATCTTATCCGCCGACACCTTTAACTGAAATGTTTCCGGTGCTGACAGACCCACCTGAGCAGAAACGGGTACCACAATCTCCGATACCAGATTTGCAGCAGCCTGATACAAAGGCTTGGCATCGGCAATTTCAATATTTTTTATTCTCAAGTATTCCATAAGCTCGGCAAAATCCAGCTTTGCCCCGCCATCCGTCTCGGGAACCAGCTTGACCGCCGTCCCCTGCATACTTGTAATTATTTGAAAATAGGCATTCATATTTATACCTCCGCACTATCGATCCGAAAGTATCCCCATATACTCGCCAAGTCTTGACTTCATTTTAGATAACGCCTTAGTATGAAGCTGGGATACGCGGGATTCTGAGACTTCTAAAATATAACTGATCTCCTTTAAGGTAAGATCTTCATAATAGTATAATAAAACAACTTTTCTTTCTTTTTCTGTAAGAATATCCAGCGATTCCCTCAGTTTCTCTTTCAGTTCCTCTCTTTCAGCCACCTCTTCCGGTATGTCAAATTGAGAAGATGCGCCTTTATCTCCCTGCAGCTCCGGTCCGCCCTGCTCAATGTATTCATTGAGGCTGACCACACCTGTAATTTTCATCTGTGACTGCCAGTCAGTATACTCATCATCGGAAATTCCAAGTCCTTTTGCAATTTCCTCATCTGTAGCGCTTCTGCCTGTAGTGGTCTCGATTTCCTTCATGACAGAGTCAATTTTTTTCTGTCTCTGTCTGATGGTTCTGGGAATCCAGTCCATCTTACGGATCTGGTCCAGAATTGCCCCTCTGATACGCAGACTTGCATAAGTTTCAAACTTCACATCCTTGCAGGTATCAAACTTGTCAATGGCATCTATCAATCCAAAAACGCCATAACCTACAAGGTCATCATATTCCACATTGTAACCAAGGTACATACTGAGTCTTCCTGCCACAAGCTTAACCAAAGGTGCATATTCCAATATGATTTTCTCCCGTAAGTCCTGGCTTTTCAAACGATGATAGTCCTGCCAGAGCCGTTTCCTTCCTGCCTCGTCCATGAATAACCTCCGCAAAATAACTCTTTTTCCGTCAAAGCTTTATTCGTTCTGCTCCTCTGACGGGTTTTCCGTATTTTGTTTATCGTTTTCTTCTGTTTCTTCTTCGCCAACCGGCTCTTCGTTTTCCTTTTCCTTTTCTTTCTCTTCTTCTGCTTCCTTTGCTTTTCTCTCCGCTTCCTCTATCTGCGCATCAAATAGATTTAAGGTTTTCTGAATAACTACTCCAAGCGCATAAAACACGATCAAAACTCCCAGAAGAGTCCAAAGCATTTTTGTCAGCTCATAATCCTTGATATAGGTAATGATACTGGTTATTGCTCCTGCCAGCAGCATAAGAAATATAGGAATCATCCTTCTCTTCATCTTTAAATCACTTTCTCCGGTTTTCCGATTGCCTTAATTACAAAATCTCCCGTCTCCGGGTAAAATATTACAGTACGACCGTAATTCAGTCCTGTGTCGCTTGCAAGAATCGGAATCCTCATCTGTAAAAGCTTTGCCTGGACAGCTTCCACATTGCGTTCTCCAACTCTTACGGCGTTTGCTCTCCCCTGAGCTCCGAACATCTGAGCCCCGCCTGCAATTTTTGCCACCAGCCTGACTCTTAAAGCACCTGCAGCAACAAGCTGTCTGACCAGTTCTTCTATACCTGTATCCGCAAACTTGGGTATATTGGAATTATCCCTGATTGCCGTGCTGTCGGGCAGCATAATATGTGCCAGTCCTCCGATTTTTGTCAAAGGATCCCTGATAGCAATTCCGACACAGGATCCCAGTCCCAATGTAGTAACCCCATCGGGACTCTTACATATTTTTAAATCTGCCATTCCTACTTTAATAATCTCACTCATAATTCTACATGCCTATAGCGGTTAACATTTTATCGTAAGATTCCAGATCCGGAATCAAGATAAAATACCCGTCCAAACTAACGTCATCAGTAAACTGCGTCTGAATCAGCAGCATCTTGTCTCCCAGTTCTCCAAATTCAATTGCCGGCACGCTTAAGATCGCTCCGGCCATATCAATGCTCAAATCCGGCACCGACGGTAAAATTACCAGATTGGTCAGTGCTGATAATGAGTTTAAATACGAGCCGACAATAATATTGCCTATTTCCTTTAAGGCGGAAAGCTCCATTTCCGAAAAGGTCACTTCAGAATTTTCAGGCATCTGCATCAGCTTTGCCACAAGACAATGAGCCGCCTTTTCTTCCAAAAGGAACATCATGCTCCCGGTTATATCGCCTTCAACCAGCAGATATACCCCTGCCATGATCTGTTCCTCTCCGCCCATGGCCTCGCCTACTTCCTGAAAATTCAACAATCGAACCTGTGGAACTTTCATGTCCACCTTACACTGTATCAGCTGTGATAAAGCGGTTGTTGCATTTCCTGCTCCAATATTTCCGATTTCTTTCAGTACATCAAAATACTGTTCGGAATCGTTTAAATTAAAATTTTCCATATTTTGTCCTATTCCGGCTTAATCTGCCTTTCCTTCTCTGCAAACACCAGATTCATATCCAAAAGAGAAATCAGTTCTTCTTTGTCCTTTCCCACACCGGATAGATAGTTCGCCTTCTCATCGCTGGAATCATAGGCAACCTTCTCTATCTGAGAGGTTTCCAGTGTTACAACTTCTTTTACTTCATCAACCAGCATACCGATAATTTCGCCGTTATCAAGTCTGATAATAATGATACGGGTCTTTTTGGTTAAAACATCTTCTGAAAGGCCCATCTTCAAACGGATGCTGACAACCGGTATGACTTCTCCCCTTAAATTGATAACCCCTTTAATATAGCTTTGTACCTTTGGTACCCTGGTTATTCTCTGCATACGGACAATATTATCAATGTATTTGATATCAATGCCATATTGTTCGTCGCCGAATTTTACTACGATATACTGGATTCTTTCTTCCTGTGCATTGCTTAATTCTTCCATCATGACACCTCCCCTATAACAACGCATTCGCATCAATAATCAGTGCAATTTCTCCGTCGCCCAAAATAGTTGCACCACTGATGACCTTGCTCTTGTTAATGTATTTGCCAAGGGATTTGATAACGATTTCCTGCTGTCCCATTAACTCATCTACAACAAGTCCGCCTAACTGGTCACCCTTCTTGACAATGGCCACAACCAGATTGTCATCCGGTCCCTTTGTTGATGCTATATCCAGAACTTCGCTTAATCTGATCAATGGTATGACATCACCACGCAGATTAATAACCTCTTCGTTTTGCACAAATTTGATTTCATCCGGGGAAATATCCTCTATAGTCTGTATGGAGCCTAATGAAATAGCGTATTTCTCGCCTCCGACTTCTACCATCAAAGCCTGAATAATGGCTAAGGTCAAGGGCAGACGGATAATAAATGTACTGCCTTCGCCCAGCTTGGTCTTTACCTCAACCTCGCCGCTTAAGGACTCAATCTTGGATTTAACAACATCCAGGCCGACGCCTCTTCCCGAAACATCGGAAACCTTTTTGGCAGTGGAAAAGCTGGGCATGAACAGCAATCCGATAGCATCCTTGTCGCTCATATTTTCAGCCTGCTCAGGTGTAATGGTGCCTTTTTCAATGGCCTTTGCCTTTACTGCCTCCACATCGATGCCGTTACCGTCATCCCTTACCTCTATGACTACGTTGTTTCCGTCCTGATAAGCATCCAGATAAATGGAGCCCACCTCAGGCTTTCCTCTCTCCAGACGTTTTTCTCCGGATTCCAGTCCATGGTCAGCGGAATTACGGAGAAGGTGCATCAGCGGATCGCCGATTTCATCTACCACGGTACGGTCCAGTTCCGTTTCTTCGCCGCTCATAAACAGCTGCATTTTTTTATCCAGCTTCTTGGATAAATCCCTGATCATCTTCGGAAACTTCTGTACAACGCTTTCAATGGGAACCATCCTTACCTTCATGACGGATTCATGAAGATTGGTGGTTACGCTTTCCAGATACTCTATAGGCTCATTTACCGCGCTGTTTGCGGTAATGCCTTCCGTTGTTGCCGCAGACACTAAAGAGTTCTTTGCGATAATCAGCTCGCTGACAAGGTTCATCAGCACATCCAGCTTTTCAATATCCACACGAACCGTTCTGTTGACAACGGGTTTGGCATTTTTGGCCTTATCCGTCTTTGCAGGAGCTCCGCCGGCGGCGGGTGCTGCCGCAGGTGCTGCAGCTGCAACGGCTGCCGGTTTTTCTTCCGTTTCCTGTACGGCTTTTACCGCTCCTTCTCCCGAAGGTTCCACATCCATCAGGGAAATATAACAATTTTCTATTTCCGATACGTTCATAATTGCTTTTTTTACTGTTTCGCAGTCCGCTTCGGTAATGAAAATCACGCTGAAATCAAAGTCAAATTTTTCATCTTCAATGTCCTGGGCGCTGGGACTGGAGACAATGGTCTCTCCCAGTTCTTCCAATGCCTTATAAACCAGAAATGCCCTTGCGGCCTTCAGAATACAGCTTTCCTGAACATAAATCGTAATTCCCATAACTTTTTTGTTCTGATTAACCGCTTCGCTCATAACCAGCTTTTCGGTATCGTCTAATTTGATATCCCGCCATTTTTCCTTGGATGCATCACTTTCGCTCTCTGCTGATGCGGCCTTTTGCTCATCCTTTGCCTGGGCCGCAGGCACTTCCACCGCACCGCCTTTGGAAGCCAGAATCTGGTTTAAAGCCTTAATCAGATGTTCATTATCATTTGTTCCTTCATCAGATGTATTCTGAATATTCTCGGTATATTCCTCTAAAGCATCCAGACACTGGAACAATACATCAATCATACTGCCGTCAGCCTTAATGGCTCCGTTACGGACTTCCGAAAACACATTTTCCATGTCATGGGTCAGATTCTGCATCCTCTTATATCCCATGGTTCCGGCCATTCCCTTTAAGGTATGGGCCGCACGGAAAATCTCATTGATGGTATCCATGTTTTCAGGGTCCTGTTCCAGACTCATAAGCTGATCGCTTAAGCTTTGTAAATGCTCCTTTGTTTCATCAAGAAAAATCTCCAGATATTGACTAACGTCCATCTTTGCATACCCCCACGTCTTTTATAATCGCTCCTGCCACCTCTTTTAGTGGTACAACTTTGTTTGCAAGTCCTGCCGATACCACACTACGAGGCATGCCGTAAACGGCACAGCTATCCTGATCTTGTGCAATAACGTATAACTCCTTGTGTTTCTTCAGATTGGTTATTCCCTTTGTGCCATCCTGTCCCATTCCCGTTAAAACGACACAGGTAACATGTTCATAATCACAATCTTTTATGGATTCATACATATAATTGGCACAGGGTTTTACGCCCTCCCTTGGCGGTTCATCCAGAAAAGCAATCCTGTTGCAGCCGCCGGAACGAACCACAGTCATATGAGCGCCGCCCTTGGCAATATAAATATTCCCTTTTTGGACAGGCATTCCATCTGCGGCTTCCTGCACATGAAGGGGACAGACTGCATCCAGCCTTCCCGACAATGTGGCGGTAAACCCCACAGGCATATGCTGCACCACCAAAACCGGCGCGTCCAGATCTGCCGGAAGCATTGGTAAAACCTCCTGCAAAGCCTTGGGACCTCCTGTGGAACTGGCTATGGCAACAAGCTTTTTCTGTCCGGATTCATTTTCATAAACCGACGGTTTTCCCAATATCCCATCCTTAACGGCGCCTATCTTATCAACAAGCGCTTTTGAATAAGAAAATCGTCCACGTGAGACATTTCTGCCCCCGCCGGCAATAACGCCCTCCAGAATGTGAAGCAAAAGTCCGCGAAACTTTTCTCCCTTTACGTCCGAAATGCCTACCGGTTTTTTCAGAAAGTCTACGGCACCCAGAGAAAGAGCTTCTATGGTAATGCTGGCGTCTTCTTTGGCAAAGGAACTGATTACAACCACTTTTACACGGCTGCCTGTTTTATTCAGCTCCTTTAAAAAAGAAATACCGTCCATTTTGGGCATCATCAAATCCGTGATAACCAAATCATATGTATTTTTTTTCATGAGCTCCAGGGCTTCCAATCCGTTTGTTGCCGTGTCTTCCACCCGGAATCTCTCATCCGAATTAATTATATCACAAAAGATTCTTCTCATAAGTGCAGAATCATCTACGACCAGAATTTTTTTAATCATATGCCACCTACATTCGTTATACGCCGTCTGCTCTTACGCTCCTCTTCAAAAATATATCGTATGATTTCCTCCCGCTGGACATTGGTAATGAGAGTAAATTTCACACGGTGTTCATATTCGCCCCTGCGCACCTCGCTGGCTTTGCTCTTTAATATTTTGCCTACCAGCTCATAGGTTTCCTCTTTTCCGTGTATATTTAAAGTAAGGATAATGGCAATCTGTATTCCCTCCGTGTATTTTACCGACGAAATAAACCGTATTCCACCGCCGCTGATATCCGCTATATTCCCTCTGGTTAAAGGAATGCCCTCCCACATGCGGTATTTCGACTCCTCCAGGGCCGCCAGCTCTTCCTCTAAAAGCTCTCTGGTCTTTACGGGAAGGGTACATGCATAACGATAATATTCCCTTCTCTGGAATTTACCGATAGGGGAAGTCAACTCGCACAGCAATATGTAAACATTATTATCCTTATACCGTTCCACGACTCTGACAAAGCACTGATAAAGCCCTTTTCTGGTATAAAAACAGAACTGATATTCCCCGTCTACCGGCAGAAGAATCAGCTTCGTTCCATCCATGGGCATCATAATTTCCAGTCTTTCGTCATCCTGAACATCATATACCTGAGAGGTATACACTTTTTTATCTCCCGCATTTCCGCCTAAAATGGCGCCTTCAACTGCCTGCACTTCTATTTTGTCTCCGGGTCTTACCAACTCTGTTAACATACGCCTTCTCCCTTATTTTTTACTTTTACAACTGTTACTGGCGGAAAGGATTCTTTACCGTCCCGATAATATGGGCAAAGAAAGCCTCCATTCCTCTTAAATGATTACTGTTTTCTCCTGCTTCCCCATACATCAGGGTTTCCGCAATTTTCTGATATGCCTTTGCCGATTTTGCTCCCGGATTGGCAAGGGACACCGGCATCTGCTGCATAACCGCCTTTGACAGGCTCTGATCCTGGGGAATTGCCCCCAGATAGGAAACCGGCAGCTTTAAATACCGCTCCACCACTGCATTTAATTTGGAAAACAGCGCTTTCCCCTCGTCTTCGCCTTCCACCTTATTGGCAATAACCTTGATCTGCGACATTTCTCCGGAAAAACGCGGATGTCGGTTTAAGGACTTCAAAAGGGAATAGGAATCCGTAATAGATGTGGGCTCCGGCGTGGTCACAAGGAGAATCTCCCCGCTGGCAACAAGAAACTCCAGAACCGCATCGGCAATTCCCGCACCGGTATCCACAATTACAATGTCCGCAATGGAATCTAATTCCGCCAGATTCTGTATGACATACATCAGATAATCCCTGCTTAAATTGGATAATCCTGCAATACCTGAACCGCCTGAAATAAATCCTACTTCCCCCGGCCCCCATGTAATTATTTCTTTGATGTTCTTCCCCTGATAGATTAAATCTCCCAGATTATGCTTGGGCACCGCACCGAACATAACCTCAATATTGGCCAGTCCGAAGTCCGCATCCAGAATAATGACTCTCTGTCCCATCTGTCGGAACCAGATAGCCAGATTAATAGCTGTATTGGACTTTCCTACGCCGCCTTTACCACTTGTAACGGTAATTACTCTTGCTAAAGACCTATGGGGCTGACTATTCATTTTAATAATATTTCTCAAGTTTTCCGCCTGATCCATCGTTCCCCTCCTTAAGAGCTTCTATTGCCGCCCAAAAGCGTCTTTACTGTTTTCTGAGGATTAAATTCCTCTATGTCATCCGGTACATTCTGTCCACATGTGATATAAGCCATCTGCGCTCCTGTATATAATTTCAGATTAAACAGGTTACCCAGACTGGTTGTTTCATCCAGCTTGGTAAATATCAGCTTATAATCCGTAATAGCAGAATAATTGTCAGCGATATTCATTAAATCCTTATACTTGGTAGTTGCGCTGACAACCAGGTAAATCTCCTTTTCAAGACTTTCATCCACCGCATTTACAATTTCCTTCATGGCATTCTGCTGATCTTCATTCTGATGAGAATGTCCTGTAGTATCCACAAAAATGTAATCAAACTTCCTGAATTCTTCAATTGCCTCCCGCATTTCTTCTGCTGTATAAATAACCCGGAAGGGCACCTCTAAAATATTGGCATAGGTGCGAAGCTGCTCCGCCGCCGCAATTCTGTAGGTATCCGTTGTAAACAACGCCACCTTCATCTTTTCATCCACCGAATACCTGGAGGCCAGCTTGGCAATAGTGGTTGTCTTCCCTACGCCTGTGGGCCCGATAAAGTATATGAGCTTCGGCTTTCTTGTACTTGGCTTAATCACGCTGGACTGACCGAACTTCAAAATCATCTTCTGATATACGTTGGAAAGAATATAGTCTATAGGCATATTGGGCTTTAACATCTGATCCAATTCATCAATGATCTGGTTTGCATACTGCTCCTTTATCTCATTTTCCAGCATGGTCTGGTAAAGCAGTTTTAAGAAGCGGACATTGCTGTCTTCCGGCTCCTTTGCGCTTTCCTGCGCCTCATCCTCTGTATCCTTTTCCTTATCCTTTTCCGTTTCCGTCATCTGAAGCTGCTTTTCAAGAAGAGACTGTAAGCTTTCCAGCTTTTCTTCAATGGCCTTATCCGCTCCCCCGTCCTTTTCCCTGATAATGGACTCCAAAGCCTCATAGATCTGTGGGTTGGGCGCTTTTGCAGGAGCTTCTTTTTTGACCGGCAGAACCCGGTCCGGCTCCTCCTCCAAAGCAACGGTCACTTCCACCATTTTCTTTTGAAAAAGAGCAAAAAACCCATTTTTCTTTATTTCCTTAACATTCATAACCACTACGCCGTTGCCCAGCTCTTTTTTTGCTGCTTCCACCGCGTCCTGTTCTGTTTTTCCCTGAAACTTCTTAATAATCATTTATGCTGTCACCATCCCCACTGACTGTAATTCCACATTGGGTTCCACTTCATTATATGATACCACAATTAAATCGCCAAAGTAATCCTCTGTCAAACGTTTAAAATACATTCGGACAATAGGCGATGTAATGATAATCGGATTCTTCCCGAGACTTTCCAGTTTTCCGATTTCCGTTTTGACGCTTTCGATAATCGCCTTCGTCTTTTCCGGAGCAATGGTCAGATAAGCCCCCTGTTCCGTCTGCTTTACATTTGCCATGATCTCCTGCTCTACCTGAGGGTCTAAGGTTACCACGCTGGTAGTCTCATTAGCGGGAAAATATCTGGCACAAATTGCCCTCTTTAAGCTCTGTCTTGCATATTCCGTCAGAATATCCGGATCTCTCGTAGTCGCCGCATAATCCGCCAGCGTCTCGAATATGGTAAGCAGATCCCTGATGGAAATCCCTTCCTGTAAAAGATTCTGTAATATTTTCTGTACCTCTCCGAGACCCAAAAGCTTGGGAATCAGCTCCTCCACAATAGAAGGATTTGTTTCCTTTAAGTTGTTTGTCAGGTTCTGGACATCCTGTCTCGTTAAAAGCTCCGCAATATGCTGTCTGATAATTTCCGTTAAGTGGGTTGCAATAATACTGGGCGGGTCTACAACCGTATAGCCAAGGCTTTCCGCCCGTTCCCTCTGTCCCTCGGTAATCCAGATTGCCGGCAGATGGAAGGAAGGCTCGAAAGTAGGAATACCCGCAATCTCTTCCTCCACATAGCCGGGATTCATGGCCATGTAGTGGTCAAAAAGAATTTCTCCCTCTGATACCTGTATGCCTTTTATCTTTATAATATACTGGTTGGGATTCAACTGAATATTGTCCCTCAAACGGATAATGGGTACAACCGTTCCCAATTCCAGCGCAATCTGTCTACGAATCATAACAACACGGTCTAATAAATCGCCGCCCTGGTTCACATCCGCCAGAGGAATGATGCCGTAACCGAATTCCAGCTCGATAGGATCCACCTGTAAAAGTGAGGTAACATTCTCCGGCTGCCTGATCTCTTCCGCCGCAGCCTCTTCCGTATCCACTTCCCCTTCTATCTCCGCAGTCTCGATTTCAGCCTGAATACTCCTTGCGGTAATAATAAATGCAACACCTAAAACCACAAATATCAGGGGATTTAAGGGCGTAACAATGCCTAAGAAACACAAAATTGCACCTACCAGATATAGAACCTTGGGCATACCGAAAAGCTGTCCGATTAAAACGGAACCGAAATCCGCATCCTTGCTGCCCTTAGTAACCAGAATACCGGTGGATAAAGAAATCAAAAGGGAAGGCACCTGGCTGACCAGACCGTCGCCGATGGTCAGGATTGCATAACGGTTTAATGCAGTATTGATATCCATTCCGCCCCTGAGCATACCCATGGCAATTCCGCCCACAATGTTAATGGCGGTAATTAAAAGACCTGCCGTGGCATCTCCCTTAACGTATTTAACAGCACCGTCCATGCTTCCGAAAAAGCTGGATTCCTGCTGTATTTTTTCCCTTCGGATCTTGGCCTCCTGATCCGTAATGGCACCGGTATTTAAGTCCGCATCAATAGCCATCTGTTTACCGGGCATAGCGTCCAGAGTAAAACGTGCCGTTACTTCAGCAACACGCTCGGAACCTTTATTAATAACCATAAACTGGATAATGATCAAAATAACGAATACGATGGCGCCCATGATCAAATCTCCGCCGCCCACGAAATTTCCGAAGGTCTCCACCACGTTTCCGGGATTTCCCGTTGTTAATATCAGCCTTGTGGAGGAAACGTTTAATGCGATTCTGAATATGGTGGTAAACAGCAGGATTGTAGGGAAGAAGGACATATCCAATACTTCCTTGACAAACATACACCGAAACATAATAACAAAGGCCAGCGAAATATTAAGAGCCAGTAAAATATCCAAAATTGTGGAGGAAATCGGCACAATAAACATGATAAATGCAGCAAGCAAATATAATGCCACACCTAAATCTGCTCTTTTCATCTGCCGTCCTCCTTTCTATATTTTACCCTGTATATGATAAACCATGGCAAGCACCTCCGCCACTGCCTGATACAATTCCGGCGGAACCTGTTCGCCGATTTCCACATTGTAATAAAGCATTCTTGCAAGAGGTTTATCTTCTACTATCTCTATATTGTTTTCTTTTGCGATTTCTTTAATTTTACGGGCCAGATAATCCTCGCCCTTTGCCAGAACAACAGGCGCTGTGGCAATCTCCGTATCATACTTAATGGCAACGGCAAAATGGGTGGGGTTGGTAATGACCACGTCCGCCTCCGGCAGCTGCTGCATCATACGCCTTCTGGAAGCCTCCTGCATCTTCTGCCTGATTCGCCCTTTAATCTGGGGATCTCCTTCGGCCTGCTTATACTCATCCTTGACTTCCTGCTTGGTCATCATCTGATCCTTACGGAACTTTCTCTTCTGATAAATAAAATCCAACAATGCTATTATAATATAAATAAAGGAACATTTTAACCCGAAATTTATGGCAATTGCCCCCGCCGTCTCAATTCCCTGCCACAACGGCATATTAAACAGCAGATAAATCACATCAAAATTATCCTTAATGGTGCCATATGCCACCCATGCAATCAATGCTACTTTTGCAATGGATTTCACAAGCTCCACCAGAGACTGGGCGGAAAAAATCCTCTTAAACCCGCTGACAGGGCTGATTTTGCTAAGCTTCGGCTGCATGGGCTTGGCTGTAATCTTCCACTTTACCTGAATATAGTCGGATAAAAACGCAACCAGAAAACCGATCAACAAAAGGGGAAGAATAATAATCAGTATCCGCAGCAATGTATTGCCGACTAAAGCATAAAACTGCTTTACGGGCACATACCCTCCGCCCATTTTAATCATTTCCGGAATTCTCCCGTATACCAGAGAAAAAATTTCCAAAAAATTATTTCCGAAATACCCCATTCCGAATTTCAGAATGAGAAACATGGAAATAAGACCGGTTGCATTGGCAATTTCCTTACTCTTTGCCACCTGTCCTTCTTTGCGGGCATCCTCCAGCTTCTTACTGGTAGGCTCTTCCGTTTTTTCTCCGCCGGGGCCTTCCTGGGCAAAGAACTGTAAATTATAAGCAATCATGCCATTATCGCCTCCACAAAGGATACCATCACGGTCTTCATCTCCGTAAAGACAAAGTCGGAAATATGGGGAAGCATTCCCACCGTCAGAAATAAAACACCCAGTCCCATTAACAGCTTAATCTGCATACCAACCGCAAACATGTTCATCTGGGGCGCTACCTTGGCCATAATACCCAGAATACAGTTGGTAATCAGCAGAACACAGAATATGGGAAGACAGATTCTGAATCCGATATTGATATAACCGCTCATAAAGGAGACAAAGGCGGAAACAATTTTGTCGCCGGAAAATATGGCTCCATTTATGGGTATCAGCGTAAAAGTCTCTGCTAAAGCTTTGATTAAGTAATGATGCAAATTGGAAAGCATCAATATCAGCATAACAAGATACTGATAAAAAATACCCGTTACACTGGCATTCTCTTTTGTGGTAGGGTCATATTCACTTGCCATGGCAAGACCTATTTCCATATCTATCAGACGTCCCGCAAAGAGAACAATGGAATTGCACATACTTGTGGACAATCCGATGAGTATACCTGTCATCCCCTCTTTGATTACAATGGCTGAATATCCCAAAAGAGAATCATACTGAACCACATCATGGGGATAGATTGCCTGGTAAAGCAGATAGGATAAAAACACTCCCAATGTGATCCTTACCCTTCTGGGCGTATTGTTCATACTGAAAAAGGGACAGGCAAAAATAAAACCGGTAACCCTTATAAAAATCAGCAGAAAATATTCCAATTCATAAATCGAAAAAGAGTAATCAATCATAGGATCACCTGATAAAAATTGAGAAATCTGACCAGAGCTGCGTCATAAAATCACTGATACTGGTAAGCATCCAGCCGCCTAAAAGCATAATGGCCAGAAAAACACCGATAATCTTCGGCACAAAGGTTAAGGTCTGTTCCTGAATGGAAGTAACCGTCTGGAAAATACTGACGGTCAAACCGATTACCAATGATACAAGGAGAACCGGTGCCGATGTCTTTATTATTAAATATAATGCCTGATTGGCAATCTGGACTACATAATCGATAGACATAATGCCGCCTTCTTTCTATAACCGCCACAATCACTGAAAGGTCAGTAAAATGTTCTGACAAGCTCTACAATTATCAGATTCCAGCCGTCTGCCAGAACAAACAAAAGAATTTTGAACGGCATGGAAATCGTAGTCGGCGGCAGCATCATCATACCCATACTCATAAGAGCCGATGCCACAACCATATCTATGACAATAAACGGAATATATATGACAAATCCTATAATAAACGCCGTCCTCAGCTCACTAATCATAAAGGCGGGGATCAGCGCGCTTGTAGGGACATCCTCTTTATCCCCGGTCCATTCATAACCGCCGATTTCACAAAACACCTTGGCGTCCTTTGCCTGAGTCTCCCTGCACATAAATTCCCTTAAAGGCGCAATTCCCGTTTCTAATGCCTCTTCCTGGGTAATCTGCCCCGCCTCAAAAGGCTTTATGGCATTTTCATTTACCTCTGTTATAATGGGGCTCATAATAAAATAAGTCAAAAACAGAGATAGTGCAATCAGCACCTGGTTGGGAGGGGCTGTCTGGGTGTTTAAAGCCGCCCTTGTAAAGTGAAGCACAATAATAATTCTCGTAAAGGATGTTAAACAAATAATGAGAATAGGTGCCAATGCAATGCCGGTTAAGATTAACATAATTCTAAGGGCACCCGCAATAGATCCATTCCCATCATTTAAGCTAACAGTCACATTATTTGCTATATTCAGTTCGCCTAATTCATCAGCATCCTCAGAACTGCCCGGTTCACGGATATTGGTTCTGTCTTCCTCTTCTCCTGCATCTGTAGAGGAACCGAGGGCATTATCCAACCCACCGGCATAGGATGATACCGGATGCATAAAAAACAACATGCAAAAAGCGCCTATTATCAATAGGGTTTTCAAAACCAATTTTCCGAGGGTACTGTCACTATTTATCTTCTTCATGCTCATCTGCCGCTTTCCTATGGGTTCCTTTTGCCAGATCTTTTGCTTTTTTGAGAAATTCCTCAAATTGTACCGGAGCATCCATGTAACTGTTCTCCGGACGGACAACTGCATCTTCAGAAAGTTCCGCTAAAACCGTTACAGTATCTTTACATACGGCAATGGCAAAATAGCGGTCTCCTATTCTCATAAGCTGCACATACTTACTTTGAGATATACGAAAAGAATCAATAAGCTCAAAGTTGCTGCCCTGCATTTTCCCTTTTTGGAATCCCGCAACAAATCTGGTAGTCAGCCAGGTAGCTCCCAGCACGATTACAAAGATAATCAACACCGTCAGAAATTGAACAACGGAGTCTACTTTAGAGACTACAGTCAATATCATATCAGCCAACTACCTTTTTAACGGCTTCCAATACACGATCTGCCTGGAAGGGCTTTACAATAAAGTCCTTTGCTCCTGCCTGAATTGCCTCAATTACCATAGCCTGCTGTCCCATTGCGGAACACATGATAACCTGAGCGCCGGCATCCGCTGCCTTGATGTTCTTCAAAGCCTGAATACCATCCATCTCCGGCATGGTAATATCCATAAGCACCAGATCCGGTTTCAGTTCATTATACTTCTCTACCGCCTTGGCACCGTTTTCAGCTTCTCCTGCAACATCATAGCCGTTTTTGGTTAAGATGTCCTTAATCATCATACGCATAAATGCTGCATCGTCACAAATTAAAATATTTTTCGCCATCTTCTCTCTCCTAAACTCCCTTATTGTTAATGATTTCAGTTACTCTGATTCCAAAACTTTCTTCAATAACTACCACTTCGCCTTTTGCAACAAACTTACCGTTTACCAGTACGTCAATGGGTTCTCCTACAATCTTGTTTAATTCAATGATTGTACCCGGGGAAAAATCCAGAATTTCCGCAATGGACTTTTTGGTTCTTCCTAATTCTACCGTAACCTCCAGAGGCACATCCATAATCAGTTCGATATTTTCCTGACTGGGTATGGCCGCGAAATCCTGATTGAAGGACTGGAACTGTGCAGGCTGAATATTCATATTTCCTGCTGCCGGCATCATGGGCGGCATTCCCATTTGCGGCATTCCGTAATTCATGGGCGGCATTCCCATTTGCGGCATTCCCATTTGCGGCATTCCGTAATTCATCTGGGACATATCCCCCATACCTGCCTGTGGCATGGCCTGTGCCGGTCCTTCTGCCGGTGCCGCCTGAGGCGGTACATAAGGTTCGGGTTCCGGAGCCTTCTGTTCAGCTGCCGGCGCCGGTTCATCTCCGCCCTGATTACCCGTGAATATCTCGTATACTGACTTTACAAAATCTACCGGATACAGCTGCATGATCGTACTGTCAACCAAATCGCCGATCTGCATCCTGAAGGATATCTTTACAAAATCCTCTTCCAGAAAGGACGCTATTTCCGAAGCCTGCTTAAATTCACTTAAATTTATAAGGCTTGCTTCCGGCGGACTGATATCGATCATTCTGCCAAGCATGGAAGACAAAGACGTTGCCGATGATCCCATCATCTGGTTCATGGCCTCTGAAATTGCACTCAGATGAAGTTCACTTAAATCATCCTGCGTATTAGTGCCATCGCCACCCATCATCAAATCGGTAATGATTTTTACATCATGCTCTTTTAGTATCAGTATATTCGCTCCGTCTAAACCGACAGTATACTTTATCTGAATAAATACACATGGCCTCTCATATTCATTCATCAAACTTTCCCACCGGGCCATGGAAACCACCGGGGTTGTAATATTTACTTTTTGATTAACAAGTGAAAACAGGGTGGTAGCAGATGTTCCCATGCTGATATTGGCAATTTCGCCGATGGCGTCCTTCTCCATATCTGTCAGCTTTTCCTCAGGAGCCGCTGATTCTGCTCCTGCTGCTGTACCCGCCGGCACCTCATCTATTGATTCTGCCTGGGGCTCGCCTGCAGACATTCCACTGAGTAATGCATTAATCTCGTCCTGAGACAGCATATCGCTCATTCCCCTATTCCTCCTCTCTTATAACCGATGTTACCCTTGCCGCATAATTTTCTTTATTTGTACCCGGCAAGGCGGTAAATTTCTTAAGATTCCCTACAAAAACATCCAGTTCATCATCAACCCTTGTATCCAGCCTGATGATATCGCCTCTCTGTAAGGATGCAAAATCCAATACGGAAATAACACTTTTTCCAAGTACAGCTCTGATGGGAATATCTACTTTCTTAATAAGAACTTCGATATGCTCCTGATAGCTTTCATCTGATATCTCCTGTAGTGTTGAGAACCAGTACTTGGTATTCAGCCTATCCATGATGTTTTCCAACGTGGCAAAGGGAAGACATATATTCATAAAGCCTTCACTGTCGCCCACCTTAATATTTAAGGTTACAATGGCAATCATTTCATTGGCTGCCATAATCTGGGCAAACTGTGGATTGGTCTCAATTCTTTCCATATATGGTTCCAGATCCACAACATTTTTCCACGGTTCCCGCAAAAGCGTCATGCATGTAAGCATAATCTTATCAATAATGGACATTTCGATTTCCGAAAAATCCCTGTTCTTTTCCAGTGGCGTTCCCGAGCCGCCTAACATCCGGTCAATCATAACATATCCCAGATTCGCCTGCAACTCAATTATAATATTTCCCCTTAAGGGACTGAAATTAACAATTCCCAATATAACCGGATTACTTAAAGCATTGGTAAATTCAGAAAAGGTAACCGTTTCGGAACTGGCAACACTAACCTGTACGTTCATCCTAAGATGCGCCGGCAGGTTGGTGGATAACAGCCTTCCGTAATGCTCGAATATAATTTCCAACGTACGCAGATGTTCTTTGGAAAATTTGGAGGGGCGCTTAAAATCGTAATTTTTAACTTGCCGGTCCGGAGTTTCTTTTATTTCTTCAACGTCCAGTTCGCCGCTGTTGAATGCCTGAAGCAGATTATCTATCTCACTTTGAGATAATACTTCTCCCACCGAGCTCACCTCCTGTTCGTCTAATTCTCAGATAAAAATCTTTCATTCCCGCAGTCCCTGTCATTGTACGACCAGCTTACTGAATGTAACCTTGTATATAAATTCTGAACTATACAGTTTCTGAATTTCTGCTAAAATTTCTTTTTTGATATCCTCTGTTCTGGGCTGAACCTCATCTGCCGTGTATCTTCCGAAAACCTCCTGGGCAATGCCTGCAATCTGATTGTCATTAATGGACTCTCCGTAAGTCTTGTAATCTTTATTTGTAGTATCCATAGACAGAGAAATCTCAACCAGCACAAAATGATCTTTGGCATTTTCATCCAGAGGATCCTTGGCAAGCATAATGGTCAATTCCTCTTCCATATCATGAAAAGCCGTATCTTCCATGGAAACCGCAGCTGCCTCCTGCTGCTCCTCTTCCGTCCCCAGTTCAAGTTTCAGGATAGATGCAATATCCGCTACAACTGCACCGGTTTTTTTGTTGGTACTCATGACACTGAACATCATAATGGAAGTCAATACCAGATTTACAATCAATAATGCCAATATAACAATGGATAATAAATTCTTTTTCACAATCTTCCTCCTTATTCTCCCGTACTGAGCGAATGATAAATCTTAATCTCTACCCTTCTGTTCTGCGCTCTGCCTTCCGGTGTGGCATTATCCGCTACCGGCAGATACTCTCCCCTGCCCGAATGTTTAATAGTGGCAGGGTCCAGAAAAGTAGTTTCCATAAAGTAATTGAATACCGACAACGCCCTGAAACTGGACAATTCATTATTGTCCGCAAATCTTGCATTGTGAATGGGAACATTGTCTGTATGACCTTCAATTTCTATGGTGCTCTGGGCATAACGCGCTAAAAGCTGCCCGATTTTATCCATAAGGGGTTTTGCCTCTTCCTTGAGTTCGGCGCTTCCTGAATCAAACAGCAATGCGCCGTTTAAGGTCAACGAAACATACTGAGCCGTAAAATCCACATCTATTTCATCTGCAAACTGGCTTTCTTCTACTGCTTCCTCAATCTCTTCCGCCAGTTCCTCGGAAACAGCAAGCTGTTTCTCTTCAAATTCCTTAAGATCGTTGACAAATTCTTCACTCTCTGCTGTTTTACCTGTGCTGTTAATATAATCATCCAGCTCATTCAGCTGGCTCACACCGTTGCTGATAAGATATCCATCCCCGATTGCCGACGCTCCTCCCGAAAAAACACTAAAGTTATCGGAAAAGGACGCAACCATCTGCTGCCATTTTTCGACGTCAACTGAAGACATGGAAAAGAGAAGAACGAAAAAGCATAACAGCAGATTCATCAGATCACTGAAGGTCGCCATCCACGCCGGCGCCCCAGGAGCCTGTTCTTCTTCTTTCTTTCTGCTCATTATTCCTCACCGCCCTCCTCTGTACCGCCTGAAGCGCGATCCTTCGGCGCAAGGAAGGATTTCAGTTTTTCCTCAATAATCCTGGGATTCTCCCCCGCCTGAATGGATAATAAACCTTCTATTACAATTTCCTTTACCATGGATTCCGAATCGTTGTTTGACTTCAGCTTAGCTGAAACAGGCGTCGCAATCCAGTTGGCAAGCATGGAACCATATAACGTTGTAATAAGGGCAATGGCCATATTCGGTCCTACAGCCGAAATGTCTGACAGATTCTGGAGCATGTTGATCAGACCGATCAGGGTTCCGATCATACCCCATGCAGGTCCCATTGCCGCCACATCCTGCCAAAAACTGATCTTTTGTTTGTGTCTGCCCTCTATGCTGACAAGCTCTGTCTCCAGAATACCGCGTACCAGTTCCGGATCCGTACCATCCACAATCAGAAGAATCCCTTTCTTTAAAAAGGGGTCATCCAAATCTGCCGCCGATTCCTCCAGAGAAAGTAATCCTTCCTTACGTGCTACATTGGACAGTTCTATAATCTTGTTGATAATTTGTGGGGTATCGATTGAAGGAACTTTAAATATGAGCTTAATACTTTTAAGTCTGCCCAAAAAATCCGACATGCTGATGGATGCCATGATACAGCAAAAAGCTCCACCGAAAGTAATAATGGCTGACTGTCCGTCCAAGAAGTTTTTCATGGCAGCGACACCTTCATCACCCGAAACAATGCCGTAAACAATAAGGACAAGGCAGAGTACTAAGCCGAGAATCGATGCAATATCCATTGTAAACACCTGCTTATTTCCACACTAGTCAGTAAAAATATCCTTTCTACACGATTCTACTAAATTTATTATGTTTCGTCTACTTTCTTTTACACTAATGTTTCTCCCCGTCGTGAAGGTAATGACGGTGTCCGGCGTCTCCTCCACAAACTCGATTAAGTCAGGATTTATCAGTATTTTGGTGCCATTCAGGCGTGTTACTTCTATCATATTTTCTCTCCCCTTCCTTAAATTGCCACCTGTCAGTAGTACCTATTTCACAGACGTCTGACCATTATACCACTATCAACGCAAAAACATAGAGATATCTTCCAAAAATTTGAAAAACATCCCTATGCTTTGTTATATAAAGTTTATTAACGAAAACCGCTCTGTTATCACTAACGTTTCAGGTTAACAAGCTCCTCTAAAAGGGTATCGGATACTGTAATAATACGGGAGTTGGCCTGGAAACCTCTCTGGGTCGTAATCATCTCCGTAAATTCAGAAGACAGATCCACGTTACTCATTTCCAGGACGCCGGTCTCCATATAACCGCCGCCGGATGTAATATCCACACCGATTCCGTCAAACTCGCCTGAGTTTAAGGTTGCCGAATATAAGTTGTCGCCTCGCTTTTCAAGACCTGACGCATTGGGGAATTCCGCAACCGCAATCTGACCTAAAAGCCTTCTCTGACCGTTGTCATAGGAAGCGTAAATCATACCGTCTCTCTGAATGGAGATACCGGAAAGCTTTCCTAATTTACGTCCCACGCCATCGCCTTTGATATCGCCGGGGTCCGCTCCGATGGTACTGGCACCCTCATTGTCAAAGTTGGTGGATGTAGAGAAGTCTATATTGATGGTTGAAAAAGGACCTGCAGGAATTGCTTCTTCGCCAAAGGTTAAATTCAAGCTCAGATCGTTAGCCAGACCGTTTACGCTTTCAATGTAACCGGTGGAAGCATTGTACTGGATAACACCGCCTGTAATGGTTCTGCCTGTTGCCGCAATGGAACCGTCATCCTCAAGAGCAAACGAACCATCCTCAATCTGTGCCGCAATGGAACCGCCTGCGGTATTTACCTTGGAAAATTCTTCATAGCTGGAGTAACCGAATGCGCTTGCCAGCTTACTTCTCTCATCAGCTGTCAGTGCTTTTACAGCATTGGCGCCGTTTAAGTTGATAGTCTTTTCTGTTACCCCATCCTCATCCAGATAAGTTAACGTCTTTGCAGCGTTATCATATGTAAATGCTTTGCTCAATCCGAGAGTCTTGGGATCCTCAACAACCTGATTGCTGCCGAAGGAAACTCCCGGAATATTTACTTCTTTGCCGCTGGCATCCAGAATGGAAGACAGTTCAACAGTATACATTCCCTTGGTTCCTGTGGACTTCATGGACAATTTAGCCGTATACTCATAGCCCAGATTATCATAGAAACTTAAGTTCATAATCTTGCCGGACTCGGAAGATACCTGAACGTCAAACTTGTCGATAATACCGGAAACATAAGCCTTGGAGGTAGCCTCCGGAGGATAAGTCATGTTTTCGGCGCTCATAACGCGGAGAGCCGATACCGTATCCTTTTTGATAGCGCCTGTGGTTTCGTCTACCTGCCAGCCCATAACGTTATATCCGTTAGAACTCATGGCAAGATTACCTACACCGTCTACATAGAAAGAGCCGTCTCTTGTGAAGAAGTTTTCATTTCCGTCGCTGACAACAAAGAACGCATCTCCCGTAATCTTAATATCAAAAGGATTACCGGTAGTCTGTGTGGAACCGGGTGTTTCAATCGCTGTACTAATTGCTCCCGTCTTAACACCGAGACCGATCTGCCTTGCGTTAACGCCGGCAAGTCCTGTGGTGGCATTATAGCCGGATGCTCTCTGTGTGGTCTGATACATCAGATCCTGAAATACCATAGACTGTGATTTGTATGCTGTTGTGTTTACGTTTGCGATGTTATTACCGATAACATCCATTCTGGTCTGGTGTGTTTTTAAACCTGCTACACCAGAAAACAATGATCTCATCATAGTTAAATCAACCTCCTGATTTCGAACCGTCCGTTCCCTCAGTCGTTCGGGAACATCCAAAGCCTCCTTAAAAGGTCCGGCCTATGCTATAACGGCTCCGTCAATATTTGTAAAAATGTTTTCATCCGCCTGATTCTGATCCATGGCAGTTACCACTGTACTGTTGGGTACATTTACGATAAACGCCAGATTGTCGACCATAACAAGTGAATCTCTGATTCCTTTCACTCCGGCCTTTTGTGCTCCTTCAGCCAGCCTTTCCATCTGATTCGCGGTCAATTCAATATTTCTGTCTGCCAGACGGTTGGATGCGTGCTTGGAAAACTTAAGGGGTGTCCCTAAAGCTGCATCAAGGGATTTCTGTGCCAGAATATCCTGAAAGGAAACTCCCTGTGCCTCTTTCCCTTTGTCCGCCGTAACTGTCTTTGACGTATTAAAATATTGTTCCTGAATCTGCAGGTTTGAAAGGAAGTTCTGTTGAATCTTATTCATAAAAACGCCTCCCTTTTCTACTGTCTGTGGATTTTACCAAAAGCCTTATCCGATTGCCTTACTGGCTATCTCCGCTTTCAGTTCCTTCTGCTTCATCACTTCCACTGTTTTCGTTATTCCCATCATTACCTTTAGAGAGTTCTTCCAGTTTTATCAGTTCATCCATCTTTGTCACATATTCGTCAATCTTCTCTTTTAACTCACTGGCAATGAAGCTCTTCTGGTAATCATTCATGGAATCGTAGGTCTTCTTAATGGACTCTACTGCTTCTCTGTTGCTGATAGTCAGGTTGGGAAGAGTAGGAAGTCTATCAATGGCTGTTTTAACTGTAACTGCCATAGAGTATGCTTCAACATATTCCGCATCTGCTATCTCTACCACTTCATCCAGTGAATAGGAATTACCGTTTACCCAGACCATAGCTTTTCCGTTTTCATAGCTGATGTAATCCACAACGCCCATATCGCTGGTTGCTTTTCCGTTACTGTCAACGGATTCCACCGATACTGTCTGACCTACCAGATTTGCCGCACGGGTCAGTTCCATGGTATTGCTCATGTTCTGCATCTGCTCTAACTCTGAGAAAGTAGCATACTGGGAAATATATTCTGTATTGGAAGTGGGCTCCAGGGGATCCTGATACTTCATCTGTGCTACTAAAAGCTGTAAAAATGCGTCTTTGTCAAGGGTTGATGTATCTGTTTTGCCGGCCTTTTTCTTTTCTTCTTTTGTCTCATTGACCTTTTGCTGTAATACGCCGTCAACCACTGCTGCTGATACCATATTTTTACTCCTTTCCTGTTATCTTTATTATGCTGTAAAATCTACGCTGTTTCCGCTTTTTGCCATCATGTCGATCTGCAGTCTCTCCGCATCGGATAAATCTTCATCCGCAAGCATCTCTTCCGCCTGCTCCAGACTGTCAACGACGATTCTGCGTCTTAACTGTTTCTGAACCTGTCTTTCAAATAAATTCTGCGCTTCTTCTCCGCCGCCGCTCATATCTCTTTCAAACTCATGGCTTGCTACGGTTACCTCTACGGCGTCAACCTTTAAGCCTTGCTCATTCAGTTCTTCCTTTAAGGTCATTGCCTGAACCATCAGCGCCTGTCTGACAGCTTCGTTTTCAGTTGTAATGGCTGCCGTGATCACGCCTTCTCTGGAAGCTACCTGTAAGCGAATATGTCCCAGACTTTCGGGATTTAAGGAAATTTCCATTTCCGATAAGCTTTCGCTCTGATGAATCTTTACGTAATCCGCAATCTGATTGATTATATCTTCCGTATCCACATAGGAACTAAAAGGTAATTCCACATCCTGCATTTCTCCTACGGCTGATAAATCCTGATTCATCATCTGGTTTACCAGAGGCGAACCGTCCTGTCCGGACTGCAGCATATTCTGATTCTGACCGGATGCCTTATCTGAAGCGTTCTTTTCATCATCAATTTTGGAAATCACGTTTTCTTCCGAAACTTTATCCTGATTCTCTTCTCCGTTGATACGCTCCGGTTCTGAAGCCGGCTCTCTGTCAATTTCCACGATCACAGGGGCTTTTTCCTGCATATCTGCAACATCTGCGCCCTTCACGGATTCCTCCTTCATGGAATCTTCCATCATGGAAAGCACATCATCCATATCCAGACCCAGTTCATCGGAAAGAGCTTCTGCATTTACATCAATAATTTCCGTAACCTCAGCCACAAGCTGCTTTACTGATTCAAAAAGATTTCCGTCAGTTAAAAATGCCAGAGGGTCATCTTCCCAGCTTAATTCATTGACAAGGGCCGCCATATTGGACGGATTCATAAGATCCATAACCGTAAGCCCTAAAGCTTCCATGGCATCTTTGACTTCTTCCTCTGTCACATCCAGCTCATCGGCTACCTTTTCAACCACTTCTTCTTCCGTCTTATCTGCCGCTTTGTCAGCAGCTTCCTTGACATCATCAGTCGCTTTTACTTCACGTTCTGCTTTTGTTCCGTCCGGCTTTTCTGTTTTCTCAGCGCCCTTGGAATTATCGCTTTTTGAAGTATTATCCGCCTGTTTGACCGAAGAATCTTTCTTCGCAGCGCTTCCTGCTGCAGAATCTGATACGCGGGTTACACTTCCTGATACCGTATTCTTGGCAGAACTTTTATTCACAGCATCCGTCTGATTGTTTTTTGCCTGATTCATGGCATCCTGAAAGCTTCCTGCAAACTCATCTGTCTGGTCTGAGCCATTCTTAACAGCACCTTTTCCCGCCTTATACATGGAAACTGCGGAAATATCATTTACTGGTGTGCTAATCATCCATCATCCTCCTTTCTTTCATATTTTCTATATCTTGTGGCAGAATAACTCCTGCCTATAAGGTATATCGGTATTCAAGATGGTTTTCTTAAGACTCGGGATCCATTATTTTTGTAATTCTCGCTGCTATTTCCGGATCCATGGCACCTAAAATCTTTCCTCTGTCATCCGGCTCCATAACCCCCAGAATTCTTGCCGCCAAATCCAGATTATTGGTCATCTTCTCAAAAATAGCGGCTGCCTCCTTGGGTTTCATCTCCGAATAAGCCTGGGCATAATTTTCCACCTCTTCGGATTCCCTTTCCTCGGTAATTACTTCCTTGTAGAGATTCTGTGCCGTCTCAGGATCCATGGACTCATAATATCTGGCATAAGCCTCCGCCCCGGGGCCGTTTTCCGCATAAACAACCTCTTCATAAAACTCGTTTTTGATTCTCTGGAATTCTATCTGGTTCCGCTCAAAGGTGGATAGCCTTTCAATCTCCGCCTTCAGCTTGGCAATTTCTTCCGCATCCGCATCCAGATTGGACTGCGCCTGGGCTAACTGCAGTTCCAGCCTCTCAATCTGGTCAACCGCGTCCCTTAAGCTGTTATATCCTCCATAGCTTTCGCCCACGCTCACTTCTGTTTCTTCCGTTTCCGGCAGTATTTTATTCAATACCGGAACATCGCCCAAAATAGGCGCTAACACATTAGAACCAAAGCCTCCCACATCCAGCTTTATGAGCAAAGCCAGGATTCCCAGCCACACAATAATGATAACGGCAGTCACAATCACAACCGATATGGTACTGCCCTCATCCTCATCCACAATATTTGCTTCCTCTAAAGCCAGTTCCTTTGCCCGCTTTTTCGCTTCCTTCTTTTGGGCCTTCTGCTCCTGCTTCAGTTTTTTCTTTTCTTCATTCAGCCTTTTCCGCTCCGCCTTGGGATCCAGGGAAACCTGCTGTTCCAAATTTTCGTTTGCCATCGTTACCACCTTACTGCCTGTTTTTCTGACCGTGGGTATAACTGGTCAATTCATCTATTTCCTTACTTTCTGCGGCTTTTTCTTCCTGTAAAAACACTTCAAAAGCCTTTTCCTTTAAAATTTCCTGCGTTTTCCGCTCCTGCATCGCCTTCTGCATCTTGACCCTTTTTTCTTCCAGCTTTTTATGGGCCATCCGGACCTGAATGGTCTGGGCGCGTATCTGCTCTCCGGCATGGGCAACCAGTTTCTTATTCTCTTCAATGTCCAGAATAGAAAGTCTGTCCGCCAAAAGCAGCTTCTTTCCTTCCGTCTCCAGATCTTCCCGCTTGCGCACAAACATCTGCAGTTTTTCTTCTTCCTCCAGAACCCGGATATTCTCGGCGGCAAACTCATTTTTTGCCTGCTGCTCCATCTTATCCTTGATTTCCAGAATATTCTGCATCCGATAAATAAATCTTCCCATATTGTCTCCTTCATCCGGAACCGGCGAAAGCAGGATTTAAAAAAGCGATACCAGCCTTTCAATTTCCTCTTCAAAAGGAATTTTTTCATCTGTCTGCTGCATCAGGAACTGGTTTACAGCCTCTATCTTTTCCATGGCATAATCAATGCCCGGGTTGCTGCCCTTTTTATAGGCGCCTATATTGATCAGGTCCTCTGCGTCATTATAGGTGGCCAGAACATTTTTAAGCTTGCCCGCCGCCTGCTTATGTCCGCTTTCCGCTATCTGGCTCATACATCTGGAAATACTCTGCAGCACATCGATTGCCGGATAATGGTTTTTGTGGGCAAGCTTTCTGTCCAGCATAATATGTCCGTCCAGAATACTCCTTGCCGTATCCGTAATGGGCTCGTTAAAATCATCGCCGTCTACCAAGACCGTATAAAGTCCTGTGATGGAGCCGGTGTCGTTTCTTCCCGCCCGCTCTAAGAGCCTGGGCATTTCCGAATAAACGCTGGGAGGATACCCTCTTGTAACAGGTGGCTCCCCGCTGGCCAAGCCGATTTCCCGCTGGGCCATGGAAAAACGGGTAAGGGAATCCATCATAAGCAGAACATCCCTGCCCTTATCCCTGAAATACTCCGCTATGGCCGTAGCCGTTAAAGCAGCCTTCTTTCTCTCTAAGGCAGGCTTATCGGAGGTGGCCACAACTACGACGCTGCGCCGCATGCCTTCTTCGCCCATATCCCTTTCAATAAATTCCCGCACTTCCCTGCCGCGCTCGCCAATCAGTGCAATAACATTAATATCGGCCCTGGTGTTGCGGGCAAACATCCCCATCAAGGTGGATTTCCCTACACCGGAACCGGCAAAAATTCCAATTCTCTGTCCCTTTCCTACTGTAATCAAACCGTCTACGGCTTTTACTCCAAGGGGCAGTATGGTATCAATAATTTCTCTTTTTAAAGGGTCAGGCGCAGGCGCTTCTATGGGATAACTCTGGAGACAGTGTACTTCCTCTCCGTGAATAGGTCTTCCCAGGCCGTCTAAGGTCTTTCCCAGCAAATCCTCGCCTACGGGCACGGAAAGAGGAACTCCCTCGTTTTCTACAATACATCCGCCGCCGATCCGGTCCGTAACTTCATAGGGCATCAGCAAGGTGTGGTTATTCTTAAATCCCACCACCTCCGCCAGAATATATTCCCCGCTTCTTCCTTCCTTGTAAATCCTGCACAAATCTCCCATTTTGGCATCGGGTCCTGCGGATTCAATGGTAAGCCCTACCACATTCATGACCTTTCCCATTTTTTTGTAATAGGTCATATCCAACGCTTTTATGTACTTTCTTCGATCAATGGTTGCATTTGCCAATGTTTGCAACTCCTTTAATTATCATTTAATGTATCCTTTCCTTCATAGGAAAGCAGTAAAAGCTGTTTTTTTAATTCTTTTAATTCCACACCCAGACTGCAGTCGAAAATACCGTTTTCTGTCTCAATAAGGCACTGATTTTTCTTTAAGGTTACGTCCTCAATAATATCAAAATTGGCACTGACTACGCCTCCCGCCTCAATCAGGGTATTCTTCTGCATACTGACAAAAGCCATATCATCCTTGGAAACATGAATCAGGTATTCTCCACAGCCTTCCATTTTCTGCAGGGTGTTTTTAAGCAGATGGATTATCACATCCCGGTTATCCGAAAAATTCACATGAAAAATATGCTCGTAAACATCGGTAAGGGCATCCACCAAAGAAGGCTCCAGTTCCTCTAATTTGTTTTGATAAAACCGGGTAAGCTGCTCTTCCTTTTCCTGATATTCCCTTCGAAGTTCTTCCTTTAGAGCCTCTGCTTCCTGAAGCCCGTCTGCATATCCCTTTTCCTGTCCTTTGGCAAGGGCCTCTTCATAGGCATGGCTTTTTAAAGCCTCCGCTTCTTCTTTTGCCTGCGTAAGCATGGCATCCGCCTGTTCCTTTGCTTCGTCTAAAAGCTCCTGGGGACTGGGCCCGTCATAAACAGGCTCCTTGATAACATTGCCTCCCCCTTCATCCAAAAGCTGGGAAACCCTTACAGCCTCAATTCCGTCTGTAAACTCTTCTGCAAAAATCTCTCCGTCACTTTCTTCCATGGTTTCCTGAAGATTCTTTGAAAGCTCCGCGATTTTTTCCGCCATCCGTTCATTGGAATCAATAACCCTTGTTTCGGAATCCTGCAGCACAATCTGATTGAATTTGTATATATTGTGACTAGACAACAATCTCGTCTCCTCCACCTCTGGAAATAATAATCTCCGCAGAATCTTCAAGTTTTCTGATAATATTAACAATCTTCTGCTGTGCTTCCTCAACATCCTTCATACGTACAGGACCCATGAATTCCATATCTTCCTTAATCATGGCAGCCAGACGCTTGGACAGATTGTTGAAGATTGCATTCTGTACCTGCTCCGTGGAACCCTTAAGGGCAACCGCAAGGTCATTGTTATCCACATCTCTGAGCACTCTCTGAATTGCACGGTCGTCAAGCAGCAGAATATCCTCGAATACGAACATTTTTTTGCGGATTTCGTCTGCCAGCTCCGGATCTTCGATTTCCAGAGTCTCCATAATATGTTTCTCGGTTCCTCTGTCTACAGCATTTAAAATCTCTACTACTGCATCCACACCACCGATAACTGTGTAATCCTGATTTACCAGAGAAGAAAGCTTTGTTTCCAATACTCTCTCCACCTCCTTGATAACATCCGGACTGGTTCTGTCCATGGTAGCCACACGCCTTGCCACATCCGACTGCCTGTCGGGAGGCAGCGCCGACATGATAAGGGCTGCCTGCTGAGGAGACAAATAGGATAAAATCAG
>CAZDRM010000005.1:0-32477 GCA_964507745.1 uncultured Lachnospiraceae bacterium | reverse complement strand
CATAGGGCACAATACAATAGCTGCAAAAATTGTTGCAGCCAAACATAATGTTGATGCCGGATTTGAAAGGATATTTACGCTGGGTGGGAAGATTTTCCACGTTCTGCTCCGTATCTTCCCATATATCCACTATCATATCATCTGATTCAAACATATTTACCAAAAGCTCTGCAAATTTATAGATATTATGCGTACCAAAAATCAAATCTACAAACCGATAGCTTTTCTGAATCTTTTCTATAACGGAGGGTTCCTGCATCATACAGCCGCACAAGCAGATTTTCATGTTTGGATTCCTGCGCTTATAGCCGTTCAATACCCCTAAGCGTCCGTATACTCTCTGATTGGCATTGTCTCTGACAGTACAGGTATTATAAATAACCAGGTCCGCATTTTCATCCTCGGTTTCTTCAAAGCCTGCGGCATTTAAAATGCCGGAAAGCTTTTCGGAGTCCCTGGCGTTCATCTGACAGCCGAAGGTTACTACACAGCAGGTCAGCCTGCTTCCCTTTTCCCGTGCTTTCTCCTCCACAATTTTCTTTGCTTTTTCTATGTATTCATACTGAAGTTGCGCTTCGTTCATCTTATATCCTTTCACGCCGGTGTATTTGTTATATTTCGTCGTACACCATGGTATGCTATGGACGTATCTGCCCGTCTCCCGAAATCCTGTACTGGTAGGAGGTTAATTCCTTAAGCCCCATAGGCCCTCTGGCATGAAGCTTCTGGGTGCTGATGCCGATTTCCGCACCGAAGCCGAATTCAAATCCGTCCGTAAAACGGGTGGAGGCATTGACATAAACACATGCCGCATCCACTCCCCGTAAAAACAGCTCCGCCGTTTCTTTATTTTCCGTAATAATGGCCTCGGAATGACGGGTATTGTTTTTGTTAATGTGGGCAATGGCTTCTTTTACATCGGAAACCGTTTTGACGGAAATGATGTAATCTAAATATTCTTTGGCAAAATCTTCTTCCGTGGCCTCCATACAGTCAGTAATAAATGCCATGGCCTGTTTGTCCGCCCGGATTTCCACATTTTTCTCCTTTAAAGCCTTAGACAATTCCGGAAGGAGCTTTTCACTGATTTTTTCATGAACCACCAGGGATTCACAGGCATTGCATACGCCGATGCGCTGGGTCTTGGCATTGATGATAATGGGAACTGCCTTTTCTATATCGGCATCCTGATCCACATAAATATGACAGTTGCCGCTTCCCGTTTCAATTACGGGAATGGTGCTGTTTTCCACAACGGTACGGATCAAACCTGCGCTTCCTCTGGGAATCAGCACATCCACATAATCGTTTAATCTCATAAATTCTTTCGTGACTTCCCTGTCCGTATCTTCAATCAATAAAACCGCATCCTCATTGAGACCGCATTCCTTTAATGCCTCCCTCAAAACCTTCGCTATGGCAATGTTGGATTCTATGGCATCGGAACCGCCCTTTAAAATCACGGCATTTCCTGACTTAAAGCAGAGACCGAAGGCATCTGCCGTCACATTGGGACGGGATTCATAAATAATGCCGATTACGCCTAAGGGTACGCGCACCTTGCTTATTTTCAGGCCGTTAGGACGTTCAAAGGCTTCCATTTCCTCTCCTATGGGATCAGGAAGCTCTACAATCTGTCTAAGCCCTTCTGCCATGGCTTCAATTCTTGCATCGTTCAGCTTAAGCCTGTCAACTAAGCCGGAATGCATGCCATTGTCTTCTCCCCGCTTTACATCCCTCTCATTTGCCGAAAGAATTTCCTCCTGCTTTTCTAAAAGCTTTTCCGCCGCTTTTAAAAGGGTTTTGTTTTTCGCCTGTGTACTTAACAGCTGCATTTCATATTTGGCAGCTACGGCCCGTTTTCCCAATAAAGTTAAATCCGTCATAAATACTCTCCTGTTCTCTTTTCCGTTACAATCATATCCATGTCTATATCCCGTTCATCTCCGGGGACTTCCTCTATACACTGGAATTCAAATCCGATTCCCATTTTCGTGCAAAGAGGATGCTCTTCCAGAAAGCGGTCATAAAAGCCTCCTCCGTATCCAAGTCTTTTGCCCTTTTCATCAAAGGCAAGCCCCGGAAGAACCATAAGAACCTCTTCCTTCTGTTCCTTTTCGAAAACAAAGGGAGATGCCAAAGGAGGCGGCTCGGGAATGCCCATATATCCGGGGGCACATTCCTTTAAATCGTGAATTTCATAAAAATCCATACGGCCATCCTGCACCCTTGGTACAAAAACCCGTTTTTTTAACATCAATGCATAACCGATAATGCCGTCAGTCCGCACCTCATTCCGGTAATGCATATAAATCAAAAGATATTTTGCCTTTCCGAAATCGTAGTGGGATACTACGTTTTCCGTAATTTTCTGGCTTAAATCCAGAACCTCCTCATAGGAAAGCTGATTCCTTAAGGCTTTCATTTTATTTCTCAGAATTTTCTTTTCTTCCAAATTTTTCACCTAAATTCGTAATCGTGCCGTCTTTTTCCTGAATACTGATATTATCAAGCTGGCCCTTTAAATTGGCGCGGACGCTTGCCACATAATTTTTTCGGAGGGCCGCCTGCTCTTCTTTTTCCTCAGGGGTAAGTCCCTCAGTCTGGGATTTATGGTATAACTCATTGATTCTTGCAATATTCAAATCTCCCATATCCTGCTCCTCAGCTTTCTCTAATCCTGCTCCATTGCCGCTACATAATCCGCCAGATAAAAATTTTCATCCTTTTTGGCTTTAAAGAAAGTTCCGATGTCCCTGCCGTCCATAATTCTATGAATAATCCGCATATCATCTGCATTGGCTATAATCATGTCCGCACCTGCCTTAGTGGCAATCTTTGCCGCTAAAAGCTTGGTATTCATGCCGCCTGTGCCAACGTTGCTTCCGGTAGTTTCCTTCCCCATATCCATCAGCTCATCCGTCAGTTCCTCTACCTGGCTGATAAAGGTCGCATCGGGATTTCTGTTGGGGTCATCGGTATAAAGTCCGTCGATATCGGATAAAAGAATCAAAAGGTCTGCATCTACCAACGCCGCCACAATAGCGGAAAGGGTATCATTATCGCCAAATTTGATTTCATAGGTGGCAACCGTATCATTTTCATTGACAATAGGCACCACTCCCAGCTTCAAAAGCTCCGAAAAGGTATTATGGGCGTTGAAACGGTTCAACGGGTCCACAATGGTATTCTTTGTCATAAGTATCTGTGCCGCCACATGATTATATTCCGAAAAGATTTTCTGGTAAGTCATCATCAGTCTTGCCTGTCCGATGGCTGCACATGCCTGCTTTACTGCAATGGGATTGTCGTCCTTTCCCAGATGCACCGCTCTTTTCCCCACGGCAATGGCGCCGGAGGAAACCAGAATGACATCCTTTCCCTGATTTCTGATATCGCACAATTCCCGTACTAAAACCTCCAGCTTAATGTAATCAAGCCCGCCTGTTTCCTTGTGCTGCAGAGAGGATGACCCCACTTTTATAACAATTCTCTTTTTATCTTTTATACAATCACGTAAATTCACTGCTGTTTCCTCCTAAATCCTCTATGGGACTTTCCACTTTCGGTAAAAAAGCTTTTATATTCTCTATCAGGGCAAGAGCCACCCTAAGTCCGTCCGTTGCCGCCGATGTAATGCCTCCCGCATATCCCGCACCTTCGCCACATGGATAAAGACCTTTTACGGAAAGCGCCTGAAGGCTTTCATCTCTTAAAATTCTCACAGGAGAAGAGGTCCTTGCCTCTACTCCCGCCAAAAGCGTATCTTCATGGCAGAATACGGGAATTTTCCTGCCAAACTGCTCCATGCCGTCTAAAAAGGCTTCTTCCAGTTCATGGGGCAATATACCTCTTAAATTGGTAAAGGAAAATTGTCCCTTCATACAGGGGGTAATCTTCCCTTCTTCTTTCGAAGCCCGATTTTCTATAAAATCCTCAAGCCGCTGAAGGGGAATGGCTCCTTTTCCTGCTTCATATGCCTTTCTTTCCAACTCCCTTTGGAAATACATTCCCCCTAAGGGGCTTTTATCTTCAAAGTCCTCCGGCGTAACGGATACCACAATGGCGCTGTTGGCATTTTTCCCGCCGCGGTCGCTGTAGCTCATGCCGTTGATGCAAAGGGCTCTTTCCTCTGAAGAGGAATTGACCACGTATCCTCCGGGACACATGCAGAAGCTGTATACGCTTCTTTCATTTTTGGCTTTTGCCGTCAGCTTATAGGGAGCGGGAGGTAATTTTCCCAGGTTTTCCTCTCCATACTGGCTGATGTCTATATCCTTCTGCGGGTGCTGCACTCGGTATCCCACCGCAAATGCCTTGGGTTCCATATCAAAGCCCGACTTCTCAAGGGTCAGAAAAGTGTCTCTTGCGCTGTGGCCAATAGCCAGAACAATGTGTTCTGTATAAAGAGTTTCCTCATGGTTTATGATGACACCTTTTATTTTCTTTTTATATTTACGGCTGTATTTCTTTTCTGTTCTGCCGTCTTTTTCTGCCTCTTCTTTAATGAGACCTTTGGTTACATTATCTGCTATATTTTCTGCTATATTTCCTGTTACACCTTCTGTTTCATTTTCCTCCGTCAGAAAATCTGTCACTTTGGCCCCGAATTTCACTTCGCCGCCCAAACGGATAATTTCCTCCCGAAGATTTTTTACAATGGAAATGAGCTTATCCGTTCCCAAATGGGGCTTTTGTTCATATAAAATCCCCGGCGCCGCTCCCATTTCCACAAACAGCTTAAGGATTTCTGACTGATAGCCAAAAGGGTCTTTATTTAAAGTATTCAGCTTGCCGTCGGAAAAAGCGCCTGCCCCTCCCTCGCCAAACTGTACGTTGGATTCGGTATTTAAACTTCCTGTTTCCCAAAAAGCATTTACATCGGAAATTCTTTCCTCAACACATTTCCCCCGCTCTAACAGAACAGGGCGTAAGCCCGCCTTTGCAAGATAATAAGTACAGAATAACCCTGCAGGCCCTGCACCGATGACAACGGGTCTGTCCTTAAGAACTGCCGGATTTATGGAAGGGAGTTTGATTTCCTTTTTTTCATAAAGGGCAATCTCCCCTTTCTTTCCGTATTTCTTTAACAATATCTTTTCCTTTTCACAAGAAAAAGCCACGGAAAGAATGTAAAATATCTGCGGTTTTTTTCTGGCATCTATGGATTCCCTCAAAATTTCCAGATCATTTATGGAATTTGGCGGAATATGGAGATTTTGTGCTATTTTTTCCCGTATATCCTCCATCCTGTATCCGGGATGCATCTTTAACTGTTGGTATTTAATCATAATAATTCCTTATTCTGCTGCGCAGGTTCCCGCAATATAGCCTGTGGAAAAGGCCCATTGGAGATTGTATCCTCCGCATTTTCCCGTTACATCCAGAATTTCTCCCGTGAGAAAAAGCCCGGGCAGTGCCTTTGCCTGCAAATGCTCATCCACACAGGATAAATCCACGCCTCCTCCCGTTACCTGACAAAAATCATAGCCCTTTACACCTTCTACGGGAAAAGACAATTCTGTCAGCTCACGGCTCAGTTCTTTTATCAGTCCACGAGGGATGCTTCCGGCATGGGGATACTTGAAAAGTCCCAGTCTTCTGCCGTAAAAATCAATCCATTTTTTATGTAATAATCCGGCCATTGCCTCTTCATAGGACATATTGGAAAATCCGGATAACTGATCTTCTATATACCGGCATAGTTCTTCCCTTGTCATATCAGGAAAGAGATTGATCTTTGCCTCAATATGATGCCTGCCTCTTTCTTTTTTTCCCTGATTCCACAAAAGCTGTGAGGCGAATCTGCTGATCTGAAACACCGGTATGCCCGAAAGGCCGTAGTCCGTAAACTGAATCTGTCCCAAATCCCGAAGCACTTCTTTTCCGTCTATAAAAAGCGCCGCTTCTCCGTCCGCCCGCAGTCCGGAAAGCATTTTCTGTCCCTCTATCGGGCAGATTAAGGCTGTCAATGCGGGATAATCCGGCACAACCCGAAACCCCAGCTTTTCCGCCAGCAAAAATCCCTCTCCGTCCGAACCTGTTTTAGGAAAGGATTTTCCGCCCATGGAAATAATAACCCGGTCCGCAGCATAAGCTTCTCCATCGGTTTCAATGCAAAAGCCCCCGGATTCCTTCTGAATATCTTTGACCGTAACTCCCGTTTTACAGGAAACTCCGTAATGTGTCAGGGCACGTCTTAAAACATTTAACACAGTAGCCGCCGTCTGGGTCCTGGGATAGACATAGGAATCCCTGTTAACGGTTACATCCATTCCAAGCGATTTAAATAATTCTACTAAGTCTTTCTCTCCGAACCGTTCTAAAACCTTTTCCACAAGAGAATCGTCTTCTTCGGTATAATAAGCGGAAATATTCATATCCAGATTGGTCAGATTACACTTTCCGTTACCGGTCATAAGAATTTTTTTGCCCATGCGGTCATTTTTTTCCAGCAGAGTTACCTTTGCTCCCGCCCTTGCTGCAGCAATTGCCGCCATCATACCGGAAGCTCCTCCCCCTGCCACGCATACAGACCTTTTCATATGTCTTCCTCCATGCACAGATAATAAAATTATAACCCTAACTGGAATAAGACTCAAGGAAATTGTACAGTTCTTCTTCATTTTTCATATATTTTTTATCTAATATCTCCTGCCTGACCTTATCCGGCAGATGGTCTATAGGAATCTCCGTCACAAGATAAATAGTTTTTAAATCCTCATAATAAACACAGACATACCCTTCTCTTGCCATAAGGTAGTATGCCCCTGTTTCCAAAAGTTCGCTGATTCTCTTATTTCCGGACCCCATGGTTTCCAATGCCTGGGCTTCTGTCTCTTCATTTTCCTCTTCGCTGGCAAGACCTGCGGCTTCCATATGACCGTTTTGCTCCCTATGATCCGTTTTGCTGTATTGGTCCTGACCGCTGACCGTTCTTTCCATTTCTCCCTGTATGGCATCATAGCTTTTTACCACAACAATTCTGTCCCTGGAAAAAGCGGAAAGTCTTATGGATTCCAGACCCTTCTGTCGTTCCCTTAAAGTAGGGGCTTTTTCCTCTTCCGAAAGCAGCAATTCTATTTCTTCCTTTGTCTTTCCTATATATTTTGCCGGAATGGCTTCCACATAAGGGGTACTCTCTCCCGTAATCACATCATACTCCAACACAATATATTCCGTGTCGCAGTCCGTAGCAGAACCTGTGGCGGCGGCTTCCAGGGCAGAGCCCTCATCTCTTCTTTCACTGCTTTTCTCTTTTACTTTATTGGTCTGATAAAGAAAATATCCTCCTAAAACCAGAGCGGACATAATGGTCAGAATCATAAAAATCAGGCTGATACGATATAAGTATTTCATAATGAACTCCTTTACAATCAGTATCAGCCCGAAAGACTATTTTTATTCAGTTTTTTATTGTTTGGAAATTTTATGAATAGATGCCAAGAAGCCGTCCCGCAAGACTCAAAATACTTCCCTGGGGAAAATCATTCAGTTCCCCTTCCCTGACACATCCCACAATGACCAGGGTTACGGCATGTACAATACCGGAAACCGCTATGGCAATAAACGCTGCGGGAATATTTCCTATAACACCCTTTAAAAGGCTACACAAAACCGCTGACAAAACCAGCGCAAGCAGCGCGGCAAAAGGCATCAGCAGATTGGTCGACATATGCTTTTTGTATACGCAGAATTTTCCCACGAATAAGGCGCATCCCGCAAAAAACACAAAGGCAAAAATCAGATTACCATACAACAATGTGTTTAAATTGCATTGTTTTGAAAAAAGGAATACGCCCCCCACGGTCTGTGCCACGAAAGCAACAACTCCGCAGAGAATGCCAATCCATTCGTTTCCGATTCCTTTTAATATCCCGCACAATAAGACTCCCATTCCAAAAAGAGCAACGAATAATATGGAAAGCAGATTTGCCGGCTGAGCGGCATTTTTGTAAAAGGACTCATTAAGCGCCGGATAAATGATACCCAATACGCACAAAACCGGAAGCACGGAACACAGATATTGTTTGACACCCATGACAATCCTCATGCCTGCGTGATAAATATCCTCTTTCTTCATGATTTTCTCCAGATAATCCTGATTAAAGCCGCTGAGTAAAAAAGTCAAAACCGCCGGAAACAGGAACCACAAAAGATTTTCAGAAAGATAGATACCAAACTGCGTGGATGCTTCCAGAGTTTTCAGGTTTTTAAAAAAGAAAATCAGATTGATAAATAAAGTGCCGAATAAAACAAAGAACCTTGCAAATGAAATGCCGCAAGCGCTGAAAAGTCCCATTGCCTGCTCTCCGAAAGTCTCCAGACCGCGGCTTGTATCCTGGTTTATAAGGCTGCGCATTCTTTTACGGAATACATTAAAGAGGAATAGAAGCCATATAAACGCCACAAAGCAGGCACTGCTAAAGCCTGCAGCCGCACCTGTCGCTCCAAAGGAGAAAACAACATAATCATCATGTAACAGTCTGCTGTGCCCGTTTCCCATTTTACATGCAATGAAAACAAGGGCTATGCTTAAAAGCAAATCGGTAATGCCGAAAATAATCTTTGCCGCACCATCCGCAACCTCAAAGGAAAATCCGTCAAAACATCCCAAAACCGCATAACCGGAAAGCAGAAAGGGAATGGCTGCCGCTAAAACGATCATAGGAAAGGTGCCGTAGGGTCCTAAATGAAACAGTACGGCAGTCATTTTCCCTGCAGCAAACAGCAAAATCAGCGCAATGATTACACCAATCCCGGCACCTATCAGGGCTCCCGTATTCATGATCTTCAGAGCATTTTTGTACTGTCCTCTGGATTTTCTGTAAAATACCGCTTTTTGGACCGCCTCTCTTAAGGTATTTGCCAAAAGCAGGGTAATGGTCATAACAAATGTAAGCACAGTCAGATAAAATCCCGTCCCCACACCTTCGATTTTAGAACGGAGAAAGACTGTTTTTATCAGCGCTCCTACAAAAATAATCAGTCCCGATACCGCCTGAATACGGTTCCTGCTTACAAAATTACTTTTTTTCGTTTTGTTTTGATTTGCCATGTTGTACCTCTTTACCGGAGAATGTTAAGCTTCTCCATAATTTCATCCTGATGCCGTTTCATAACTTTTTCTTCTTCCGCTTCCATATGGTCATAGCCTAAAAGGTGTAAAATGCTGTGTACTAAAAGAAAAGCAAATTCCCTTAAAACACTGTGGCCATATTCCTCTGCCTGGGAAAACACCCTGTCCCTGCAAAGAATGATATCTCCCAGCAGAAGCTCTTCTGTTTCGGGATTAAAATAGCTGTTTTTATCGGAAAGAGCCAGCGTAAAATCCCCCGGCTTTTCATAATCCACCCCGGGAAAGGAAAGCACATCCGTTTCCTTTTCTATTCCCCTGTATTCCTCATTATATTTTTTGATTCCTTTACCATCGGTAATCAGGATATTGATTTCCGCCTCAAAAGGACAGTTTTCGCATATAAGGGCGGTAGTAATCACTTTTTCTACTGTTTCCTCTAAAGGAAAAGGAAATTCTTTTACGCCTCTTCCTTCTTCCGCCTCTGTGTCCTCTCCGATATTTTCCGTTTCAACGTAAAAAGTCATAGTATAATTTTACCTCCAAAAGGCTATCCCTTATTTTACAAAGATCTCCCATGGTCAATACACATTTATTCCAATCCCTGCTGTCCATTTTCTCATGGATAATGTCATCTATGATTTTTTCATAATCCAGCACTGCATTTTTATCATTTTCAAATATACGGGAAATATAAGAAACAACCGTATCAGAAAGCTGTACCACCGCCGTCTCTTTTGAAATCTGAACGGACTTCCTGTCCCAGTACTCCTCCAAAAGTTCTATAAGGGGCGTCGGAAATTTATTATTCCGGCATATTTTGAGAGTATTCTCTTTGGTGTCCGCCCCTTCTATAATTCCGATTTTGTGATAGTATGCGCCTGCTTTTGCCAAAGTAGTATTAACCGCAATTTTCTGGGATATTTTTTCCGAAAGATATGCTGTATGTACAGCATGCATGTAGGTCTCTTTACTGACGCTTTTTAACCGGACCAGAAGCTTGTAATCGGGGCTGTTGATTCGTTTATAAAAGTCTTCATCCCGATAGACACAATATTTCCCGGTAATCTTTAACGAAATCAGAATGACCATCAGCTCTGAAAATAAGCGGATTCCCACATACATAATGGAATCTCCCAGCTCTGCCCGGGGAACCGTCATAACATAATAGACGCTGCAGCAGACCAGATCGCTGACCATGTAAGCAAACAATATCCCCACATAACGGAATTCCCTGTCCAGACTTTTAAACAGAACAATGCCTAACAACCCTGAAAACACCAGTACTACCACCTGTTCTGTCTTAAGACCGCTTAAAAGAAGATACTGCATAACTATGAACAGATAGGATACCAGCCCGCAAAAGCCCCCCGAAAAAACGGTCATAACAACAGCCGCCATTGCCACCGGCGCCGCCAGAAAAGGAATATAGGGCATCCCGAATAAAGCGGCTGCGCAAAGAACAACTATGATGCTGTATCTGACTTCATGGTCTTTATTCCACCATGAAAGCTCGCCCTTATAAGAGGAAGCCCAAAAAGAAAATGTTATGGCAAACGCCCCGAAAACATTTAAAAGCAGATTTCTCAACAGGCCGGAAAGCTTTGTATCATGAAGATATCCCCATAATAAAGTCCACAATATAAAAATTAATAAATTTATTATAAAAGAGATAATCAGCCCTTTAACGCTTTTTTTCTCTCTTGCCCTTTTCCCCATTACCTTAGTCTTTTTCCCTTCTCACGTGTGTATCTCTGCATACGCTGACTCTGATGCTTCTGCTTATTCTCATAATCCTCATATGCCTTTACGATTTTCTGCACTAAAGGATGTCTTACCACATCCCTGCTTGTCAGGCTGCAAAATGCGATTCCTTCCACTCCGCCTAAAACCTTTGCCGCAATGTCCAGTCCCGACCTGGTTCCCGCACCTAAATCCTTTTGAGAAGCATCTCCGGTTATGACGGCTTTAGAGCCGAATCCGATTCTGGTTAAAAACATCTTCATCTGCGCCTCTGTGGTATTCTGGGCCTCATCCAGTATAATGTACGCATTATCCAGGGTACGTCCTCTCATATAGGCTAACGGCGCCACCTCGATCAGCCCTTTTTCCATATTCTTCTGAAAGCTCTCCGCTCCCATGATCTGATAAAGAGCATCATATAAAGGCCTTAAATAAGGGTCTACCTTGCTCTGTAAATCTCCCGGAAGGAAACCCAGCTTTTCTCCGGCTTCAATGGCAGGCCTTGTGAGAATGATCCTGCCTACCTCGTTGTTTCTGAAAGCTGTAATGGCCATAGCCATAGCCAGATAGGTCTTACCTGTTCCGGCAGGTCCCAGCCCGAAAACGATCATATGCTCTTTCATGGCTTGTACATACTGTTTCTGTCCAATGGTTTTGGGACAGACCGGTTTGCCGCTGATAGTATGACAGATGCAGCTTTCATCCATGGTAAGCAGTCCGTCATCTTCATCTTCCTTGCTCATCATAACTGCATAATTTACATTCTGCGCCTCTATTTCCGTGCCCTTATGAGAAATCTGTATTAATTCCTCTAAAAGCCTGTAGACCTTTTTTACATTTGCCTTTTCGCCGGATATTTTAACAACTCCGTCCCTGTTGATAACGGAAACGCCAAATTCATCTTCAATCTTACGAATATACGTATCATTAGTACCAAAAAGCTTCTGCATGGACAGGGTATCCATATCCATCAACATGGTATAATCACTCAATTCTATTCTCCTCCGGGAATTCTGTAATGGGAGATAAAATTACCGCATTTTCCCGTACCGTCAGATTTCCCGACAAAACCGCTTTATCCCCTTTATAATCTATTTTAACATCTTTTTGCATTATTTGAACCCCTTTTTCCTCTAAAGTTGTACAAAATCGTAAAAATCTGTCGGCCAGAATTTCCGCAGCCTCTTCTCTCGTATAGGCGCTTTCCACCGTTTCATAACCGATATAATCATTATGCCCATAAATTACCGGCAGATACAGGTTGTCAAAAAGCCGGACCGGCTTCCTTACGGAAAGAATTTCAAATTCCTCCTTTAACCCGACCTTTCCCAACTTTACTTCTTTTTCGCCGATTCCGAAAATATAGAGTCTCTGCCTGTTCCCTGTATAAATCTTTTTGTCATATTTTAAGGACATTTCATCCATATAGGGAAGAAGGCTTTCAATGACCACATCCCCGTCTGCCCTGGTTTCATGGTAAGTACGCAGGGTTTCATCATCATTCATAATGGGAATTATGCCGGAAATCAACACATCCCCTTCATTTACCGCATCTCCCGGCTTAACCAGCGGAACGCCTGCCCTTGTTACCATGGAAACCACTGTTCCGGATATTGCAGCCCTCATGTCGCCGGTTTCCGGGGCAGCCGTTTCCCCGGTACGCTCCACATCATTTTCTTTTATCGTAACATGAAGCTTGGTCCCTTCAATCTTGGCCGATGCCCATATAATATAATCATACTCTTCCCTGAGAGCCTTTTCAAAGCCGTCAATATCAAGGGCTTCTATGGACATGCCGTAATATACCTGCTGTGATTCCAAAAAAGCAAGGAACATATCTTCCGTAAACTGCCTGTTTCCCGAAATTTCAAAGGCCCAGATAAACCGCGTGGCAATAAAAAGGGCTAAAAAACATCCTAAAAGACCTGCAAAAAACAGTTTTCTTTTGCGATATTTAAATAATAAAAAGGGTAGTCCCAGTTTGTTTCTGATTACCACCCTTGTCTTTGTCTTACGCAAAAAATCCTTACAGCCTAAAAATCCTTTTATATGCATATAAAATTCATAGCCTTCGCCTGCCGGCTCCACATTCCAAAGCTCAATCCCGTGATTGTTGCACAGGTTCATAAAACGTTCCGGCGAAAAGCCATATAAATAGACCTTCACATATCCCCGAAGGAATCTCACTATCGAAAGCATCTGCCAATCACTCCATAAATGAAATATGTTCTATGGTTCCTGTCACTTTCATCTCATCGTTGGTGTAATAGGCAACACATAAATTCCTGCCCTCAATACAAAGCCGGAAATTTTTGGTGGATATCCAGATTAAAGTATCGCAGCACTCCAGAATCCCCCGGTAGTTTTCTACAAAAACCTCATCCCGTCCCTGCATGGTTATGACGCTGTCTCCCGTTACCAGCTCTCTGGGAAGCTTTAAGGTATCGGTCATCTGCTCTCTGGCAGCCTGTAAAATTTTGTTTTTCTTATTACGAAATGTGCTCATGATAAAATATATGAGCGTTATCAGCGAATCATTCCTCTTATAAGGGAGCGTTTTTCTACCGGCTCCTCTGTTATATGGCAGGCGGCTTCATATCTTCCTGCCGCCTCCGAAAGCGCTGTATTATCATTGCCGTAAAGGGTAGCCAGGGTTTCTCCTTCTTTTACTCTGGCTCCTGCCTTTTTGGAAAGCCGAAGCCCTACGCTTAAATCAATATCACTTTCCTTTGTTTCTCTTCCACCGCCTAAAATCAGGGAACAAATTCCCACCTCATCACAATCGATATGGGAAATAAACCCGTCACGGGCAGCCGTTACCGTTTTTTCCATGGATGCCTGAGGCAGCCTTTCCGGTTCAAACACAAAGCTCTCATCCCCGCCCTGGGCTTTTACAAATTGGGCCAGCTTCCTTAAAGCGCTGCCGTTCTCTATTTTTTCAAGAAGCATTTCCCTTGCTTCTTCTTCGTTTTCCGCCTTTTTCCCCGCTAAGACCATGGAAGCTCCAAGAGTCAGGCACAGTTCAAGAAAATCCTCCGGACCCTTTCCGTTTAAGGTATCAATTGCTTCTTTTACCTCTAAGGCATTTCCCACAGCATAGCCTAAGGGTTGATCCATATCGGAAATAACAGCCCTTGTATCCCGTCCGGCGCCTTTTCCGATGCGAACCATTTCTTCGGCAAGGGCGAAAGCATCCTTTTCTTCCTTCATAAAGGCTCCGCTGCCGGTCTTTACATCCAATACAATGGCATCTGCGCCGGAAGCCAGCTTTTTGCTCATAATAGAGCTGGCGATTAAGGACATATTGTCCACAGTAGCCGTTACGTCCCGCAGAGCATAGAGCTTTTTGTCTGCAGGCGCCAGATCCTTGGTCTGTCCCATAATGGCAATTCCGATTTCATTAACCTGTCTGATAAACCGATCGGTATCCATGGAAACGGAAAACCCGGGAAAGCTTTCCAGCTTATCAATGGTGCCTCCTGTATGCCCTAAGCCCCTGCCGCTCATTTTAGCCACAGGAATCCCGCATGCCGCCACCATAGGAGTAAGGGTAAGGGAGGTTTTATCTCCCACTCCGCCTGTGCTGTGCTTATCTACCTTAATGCCGCCGATAGCAGACAAGTCCAGCATATCCCCGCTTTCCGCCATTGCCATGGTAAGCTGCAGAGTCTCCTCCTCATTCATTCCGTTAAAATAAATGGCCATCATCATAGCCGACATCTGATAATCGGGAATGGAGCCCGCCGTATAATGCTGAATCATAAAACGGATTTCCTCACGGCTTAAACTCATGCGGTTTCTTTTTTTCATAATCAGGTCATACATTCTCATATAAAAGCACCCCCTGCTTTTACTTTTTTATTCTGACATAATTTTGATTGTTTGTTTTATCTGTTTCCAGCTTTAAGGAAGAAAAGCTTTTTACAAATTTTTTGAACTGGGAAAAACCGTAATTCTTTACGCTGAAATCAGGCAACTGGCGCTTTAATTCCTGAGAAAGGAGACCTAATTCCATAACGCCGTCTTTTTCTTTTATAATTTTTTTCATTATATCTTCCACATTGGCATCCTGTCTGGAAGCGTTGACCAAAGAAATGATATTATTGTTTCTGTGTATTTTTACAGCCTTTAAGCCTTCACAGAAGGTTGAGAATTTGGAGTATCCGTAGTTTCTCACGTCGAAATCGGGATATTTCTTTAACAGTCTGCTTCCCACTTCCCCGATATTGGTTACAGGCTTTCCTGCGTCTTCATTTTCATCCAGGATTTCCGTAATGGCCTTTTCGATGGCTTTTATGGAGCGGATGTGTTTCTTTTCCTTATCATCCTGTTCCTTGCCGGCAATATTATTCAAATAAATAAAACGGTCGCAGGCGCTGACAAAAGCCTCAGGCGTTTTGGTCTCGCCCATGCCGATTACGTTTTTGCCCGCTTCCCGCAATCTTGCCGCCAGCCTTGTGAAATCACTGTCGCTGGTTACCAGGCAAAAGCCTTCCACATTATCGGAATATAAAATGTCCATGGCATCAATGATCATATAGGAATCCGTGGCATTTTTGCCGTTTGTATAGGCAAACTGCTGCATGGGCTGGATGGAATTGGAAAGCAGAACCGTTTTCCACTTGTTGCTGTTGCTTTTGGTCCAGTCCCCGTATATTCTTTTGATGGTTACAATGCCGTACTTGGTCAGCTCATCTAAAATTTTTTGCACATATTCCGCCGAAACATTATCGGAATCAATTAAAAGAGCAAATCTCTTATCTTCCACAAATTACCTCCTAAAAGTATGTCCTGTCCACTTTCTTCATAACCATTTCCACCTGTCCTTTGTCCAGATGGAGGGAAGCCAGCAGTTCGTTGGCTTTTTCTGCCTGCATGCTGTTAATGCAAAGGGTACAGCGCATAGTACCGTCGCCTAAAAGCCTGCGGAGAAGAGATGGTTCTTCCCACTTCTCGTAATAGGAAATCCGGTTATTTAAAAAGGCGCGTTCGATTTTTACCTTGACATCCGGGTCCTGAACAATGCAATATTCGATTTCGTTATGTACTTTTACATCTGAAAATGTTAATTCTGACATAGTTTTCACCTTAAATTATGTATTTTCTGTTGTGGGTTTTTATAATGGGGGTGTTGTATATATATAGGCAGGGGGGACTTTGCGAATCGCAAAATGACTGCCGGCAGTATTTTTAGTTTGCGGAGTGACTTGGTTTACTCCGCAGTGCAATTCATAAAACCTGCGGTTTTATGAATTCGCGGGCTTCGCCCTATCACGGCGCAATCTGCCAAGAATGACTGCCAGCAGTCATTCTTTCCATCTTGCTTCGTGGCACTGCTCATTGCCTACACGCACATTTTACCATATCTTCCCTCAAAAAATAAGTACCTTTGTAAGAATTGTCCTGCAAAGGTACTTTTTTCATAAAGTTTTCTTAAAGATTTGCTCTATTTTCTTTCTTCTTTCAGGATAATCTGGAAATCTTTCATATCCTTTGCGATTTCGCCGCTTAATAACAGCATACAGATTAAGTTGGGAATTGCCATAAGGGCATTGGCAATATCGGAAAGGTTCCATACCAGATCCAGTGTCGCCGTAGCTCCTACGTAAACAACCAGTGAAAATATAATTCTGTATACCATATTGAACTTATGGGTGCCCATTATGTATTCCACAGCCTTTTCTCCATGGTATTCCCAGCCTAAAATGGTTGAAAAAGCGAATAGCGCAATACTTACCGTAACAAGCCAGCCTCCTACAGGTCCCAAAGCAGTCCTGAAGGCGGCAATTGTCAATGCGGAACCGGTAACCAATTCTCCTGCTGCATCTGTGCTGCCTAATACGCCGGAGCTTGCAATGGTAAGTCCCGTAATGGTGCAGACAACAATGGTATCCCAGAAGGTACCTGTCATATTGATATATCCCTGACGGACAGGATGATCTGTAGTTGCCGCAGCCGCTGTGATGGCAGCCGAACCCATGCCCGCTTCATTGGAGAAAACACCTCTGGCAACACCATAACGCATACCGTTTAACATAGATGCCGTTATGGTTCCCAAAACACCGCCCGAAATAGCTTTTGCGCTGAAAGCGCACTGGAATATCAGGGCAACGCCGGAAGGAATATTTTTGAAGTTCAAGGCAATAACAAGCAGACCGCCAATGACATAAAAAATCGCCATAAAAGGTACAACTACGGAAGATACCTTGGAAATGGTCTTAATTCCGCCTACAATGATAACCAATGCCAGTATGGTAATAACCATTCCCGTAAACCAGGTGGGCACAGACCATGTTTCCGCCATAGAGGAGGAAATGGAGTTTGCCTGTGTCATATTGCCGATTCCAAAGGAGGCAATTACTGCAAAAAGTGCAAACAGCCATCCCAAAACCGCACCAAAGGGTTTCCATTTAAGAGCCTTTTTCATTGTATACATAGGTCCGCCGGACATTTCGCCCTTTTCATTTTTTTCCCTGTATTTAATAGCCAGCATACATTCGCTGAATTTAGAGGTCAGACCAAATGCTGCGGATATCCACATCCACACAAGAGCGCCGGGTCCTCCGCTTACCATGGCGGTAGCAACACCTACAATATTGCCTGTACCGATGGTTGCCGCCAAAGCCGTTGTCAACGCCGAAAAAGGAGAAACATCGCCTTCTCCACGTCCCTTGCTTCTGGCTTCCTTGCTTAAAGTGCTTTTAATCGCGTAGGGGAGATTCCTCCAGGGAAGAAATCCCGTTCTGACAGTCAGGAAAATTCCCGTTCCCACTAACAACACCAGCATAACCGGTCCCCAGACAAAGTCATCAACCAGTTTGACAATTTCATTGAGCCTATCCATTATCTTTTCCCTCTCATTTCTCGTTTTTTATGTTATATTTCCGTATGTGACAATTCACATACCATGCCAAATGCCCTTATGGGGCGGCATATGCTATAAAAAAGAGACAACCTTTTCATCCGTTGTCTCCCTTGACCTACTTAATACTATACGGATATGCAGGTCTCATGTCAAGGAAATTTTTGTTTTTTCGTGTTTTCTCTTCCAATCTTCCCCTGTTTTTTCGCATATTCGCACAGTCCGACGGAGATTATTACAAAAGATTTGATGCTTCCATTTTATTTAAAATCCCATCCGCATCCACTCCCGGATGCGTTACATAAATCCTGCAGATTTGCTCCGTAAGCTCTCTGCTTATATTATTTCTTTTCGCTATCACGTCGATTTTTCTCCCTCTGTTCATGTCCTTTAAAACCGATAAGATAATCATTTTCATATCCCCTGCAGGTACTTTTTCTTTGATGGCGGAATTCCTGCTTCCCGGTATATCAATACGGGTTACCTTTACATCCTTTGATGCGGGATAAATTTCCAAAACCGCCATTGTTAAAGGGAGTCTGAACCGCTCTCTTCCGCAGCCTCCCGGATTTAAAATGAGCCGTCCGTTTTCATGCCTTTCTTCATACTTATGCGAATGTCCGTAAATCATGACATCTATATCTGAAAGGTCTTCGGGAATTTCAATTTTATTATGTACCATATAAAAATGCAGTCCGTAAAGGGTAAAATCTAAAAAAGGCGGCAGTTTATCCCCTAAATCCCAGTCGTTATTTCCTCTGACGGCATACATCTTTTTCCCCGTCTGCTCAAGATCCTCCAGCACTTTTCTGCTGTCAAAATCGCCGCCATGTAAAATAACATCGCAGTCCTTTATTACTTCAATCACTTCATCTCTTAAAATACCATGGGTATCTGAAATAACCGCTGCTTTATAGCTTTCTCTCATTCTTCTATTCCCCGCTGTTTATCAATAAAAACCTTCAAGCCGTTATCATAATCCGGTTTTATTTATGATACGGTTCATTGTTATTAATGCGAAATCCTCTGTAAATCTGTTCCAGCAAAATAACCCGCATCAGCTGATGGGGAAATGTCATATCCGAAAAACTCACTTTCCCATCTGCCTTATCAAGCACTGTTTTGGAAAGCCCTAAGGAACCACCGATAATAAACTGAATATGGCTTATGCCCGATACGGTCAGCTTTTCAAGATATCCGGCAAATCCGGGGGAGTCATACTTTTTCCCTTCTATGGCCAGAGCCAGGGAATAAGCTTTTTCATCCATAGCCTTCAAAATCCGTGCGCCTTCTTTTTCCTTTATGAGATTTTCCGTTTCCGCCGAAGCGCCCTCAGGGGTCTTTTCATCGGGAAGCTCTTTGATTTCCAGTTTACAATAGGCAGAAAGCCTTTTACGGTATTCTGCAACTGCATCCTGGTAAAAGGCTTCCTTAATTTTTCCTACACTAATTATCGTTATCTTCGCTATTTTCATATAATTCGCAATATCTTTCATCCAAAAGCTTTTCAAACAGGTCAGAATCCATGTCGGGATATTTTTCTTTCAAAACGGTTTCCATGTAATCAATCCGTTTGAAATACAGCTCCTCTTCCGACACTTTGACGGCAGAATCGGGAGAAGCAACAGCCTGCTCGATAATTTCCCTTGTCAATATGATTTCCATGACATTTTTTACTTTCCTGATAAAATCCTCTTCTTTATCTGCTTCTTCTAAAATCTCTCCTACCTTCGTAAAGGTAACGAAACCGGTTATGATAAAAACAAGAAAAAGCAGGAACATGACGCCCATAAACATATAATTGGTCCGCCATCCTTTAAGCGCCGGAATGGCACCTACATACAAAAGAATCAGGAAGAGAATACCGATTCCTCCCACAAATGACAAAACCAGACTGCTGGATTTGTAATCGGCGGCCTTTGAACGCTTATCCACATAAGAGGTTCCGATTCCCCTGCTTCTTTCCGCGCGTCGCATATCCTCCATCTCTTTTCTTTCCTGAAGTTGAAGCTCCCTTGCCATTTCCGGCGTCACTTCCTCAGGATCGATTCCCGCCATAACAGCCAGACGGTCTATTTCCTTCTTCATAAAATAAGCTCTGATAACTTTTGTTGCTTCTTCAAGCTCGTTTCTTTCGAAATACAGCTGGATGGAATCGCTTTCTCCATTGTAGGTAATGAAACCGGTGGTTAAGTCCTTCTCCTTACAGAACTGAAGGATTTCCTCAAGCTGTTCCCTTTCTCCGTAAATAACGGGGGCCGGACCGCTGTTTAAGTCCTCCACCAGCGGAACCTTACATTCGTGACAGATGGTAATGCCTTCCCTGTATTCATTTTTGCATACCGGACAAAATGCCATTGAGGACCTCCTTATCTACTCTTCAAAATCAAAACAGGTCCGATTTGTTGTAACAGTCCCAACATAACTGCCTGCTTTGATATGCTCAGGATGAACTTGGTAGGCATTTAACGCCTCAACGCTCTCAAAACGGGATATTAATGCCACATCCCTGTTGGAGGATTCCAACTGATTAATGCGCACTTCAAGGGAAACAACACCCGGAACTACTTTTCCTACAGCCTCTAACAGTTCTTTTATTTTATTTCCAGCTTCATCCCGTTCTTCTTTTGTAAGGGAATCATCAAAATTCCAGAACACATAATGATTTACCATAATATGGAACTCCTTTATTTACTGCTTAAATATTCATGAATGCCCTTTGCAGCTGCTTTTCCCGCACCCATGGCAAGAATGACCGTAGCCGCTCCCGTAACTGCGTCTCCGCCTGCGTAAACGCCTTCTTTCGTGGTTTTTCCAAGCTCTTCGTCAGCAACGATACATTTCCACTTATTGACTTCCAGACCTTTTGTGGTAGATGAAATCAAAGGATTGGGGGATGTTCCCAGGGACATGATCACACAATCCACATCAACGGTAAATTCTGAACCGGGAACCTCTACAGGTCTTCTTCTGCCGGAAGCGTCAGGCTCTCCAAGTTCCATCCTGATACATTTAATGCCCTTTACCCAGCCGTCTTCATTTACCAGAATCTCGACCGGATTGGTCAACAAATCAAAGATAATACCTTCTTCCTTTGCGTGATGTACTTCTTCCACACGGGCAGGAAGCTCTTCTTCGCTTCTTCTGTATACAATGTGAACCTCCGCACCAAGTCTTAAAGCTGTTCTTGCCGCATCCATCGCAACGTTTCCGCCGCCTACTACAGCAACCTTTTTAGCGCGCATAATAGGGGTGTTGGAATCCTCTTTAAAGGCCTTCATCAGGTTGGAACGTGTCAGATATTCGTTGGCGGAAAATACGCCGTTGGCCTGCTCTCCCGGAATGCCCATAAACTTGGGAAGTCCTGCACCCGAACCGATAAATACCGCGTCAAATCCCTCTTCATCCATCAGTTCGTCTATGGTTGTGGATTTACCGATTACCACATCCGTTTCAATTTTAACGCCCAGGGACTTTACGTTTTCAATTTCTTTTTTAACCACATCATCTTTGGGAAGACGGAACTCTGGAATACCGTAAACCAATACGCCGCCCGCTTCATGAAGGGCTTCGAAAATAGTAACGTCATAGCCCATTCTGGCCAGATCCCCTGCACAGGTAAGTCCTGCCGGGCCGGAACCGATCACGGCAACCTTTTTGCCTATGGATTCCTTGGCACCTTCCGGTTTGATTTCATGTTCTCTTGCCCAGTCGGCAACAAATCTCTCCAGCTTACCGATAGAGATAGGATCTCCCTTAATGCCTCTGATACATTTTCCCTCGCACTGGCTTTCCTGGGGGCATACGCGGCCGCATACAGCAGGAAGGGCGCTGGATTCACTGATAATCTGATATGCTTTCTCAATGTTTCCTTCCTTTACCTCAGCAATAAAGCCCGGAATGTCAATAGCTACGGGACATCCCTTTACACACTGTGCATTTTTACAGTTAATACATCTTGAGGCTTCACATTTTGCCTCTTCTTCATTATATCCCAGACATACCTCTTCAAAATTATGGGCTCTTTCCTGGGGTTCCTGTTCCCTGACGGGAATTTTATTTAATACGTCCATTATTTGTCACCTCCGCAGTTTCCACATCCGCCGTGATGTGTATCGCCTTCCTGTAATTTTAACATTGCGCGTCCTTCTTCTGTTTTGTACATCTGCTGACGCTTCATGGCCTGGTCGAAATCCACCAGATGCCCGTCAAATTCAGGTCCGTCTACACAGGCGAATTTTACCTCGCCGCCTACGGTAAGACGGCATGCGCCGCACATTCCGGTTCCGTCCACCATAATGGGATTCATGGATACGATGGTGGGAATCTCAAGCTCTTTTGTTGTCAGGCATACAAACTTCATCATAATCATGGGGCCGATGGCAACGCACTTGGTATAGCTCTTTCCTTCCTCTTTAACCAGATCCTGTAAGGTTTTGGTAACCATTCCGCTTCTGCCGTAGGAGCCGTCGTCGGTAGTCACATATACATTTCCCGCAACCGCCTTCATTTCCTCTTCATATATGAGCAGCTCCTTTGTCTTTGCCCCGATGATCACATCCGCATCGATGCCGTTTTCATGGAGCCATTTTACCTGAGGATATACGGGAGCCGTTCCCAATCCTCCTGCCACAAAAATAATCCGCTCCTTTTTTAAGGCTTCCAAATCTTCATCCACAAACTCGGAAGGCTGGCCTAAGGGGCCTACAAAGTCTTTAAAATAATCCCCTGTCTTTAAGTCCTTCATCATATTGGTTCCCGCACCGATTGTCTGTACAACAATGGTAACCGTTCCCGTTTCCCTGTTATAATCGCTGATTGTCAAAGGAATTCTCTCGGAATCCTCATCCATACGGACAATTACAAACTGTCCCGGCATACAGGCCTTCGCAACTCTTTTTGCTTCTACTTCAAAAAGATAAATGTTCGTTGTCAATTCTTTTGCATTTACAATTTTGTACATTTTCATCCTCCTACTGGATTCGTTTAACATTTTTCGTTAAACTCCGCTATCCTATCAATATTATCCGAAAAACTATAAAAAGGCAATAGGCAGCCTAAAATTCCGAAAGGGATAAATTTCCACCGCCCGAAATATTTGCCCGGAAAATCCTGCCGTCTGACACGGAAAAAGCATAAACATTGCCGGAACGTATCATGGTGCCGGAAGCGCTCTGGATATATTCATAAATAATGTAATATACCGCATCATCGGAAGTCATGGCGCTGTCGCATATGTATTGCTTCCTGTCTTCCGTTTCGTTCATCCTTCCGTCAAGGTCCAAAATTTCTCCCCTTGCAATGAGATTCTGCTTTAATATTATATTGGCCTGATCCGTCGTATAATTTGCCGCCGGATTGCAGTCATAGACCCTTGTGACCACGTCGCTTTCATTTCCTTCCTCATCTACCAACATAAACCGGAATTCGCTATGTCCCAGAGGCATGGGAAAAGGCATGGAATAAATATTACTGTCCATGGTTGGGTCCTGCCCGTCTGTGGTGTAATATACGGTACACTCTTCATCCGACACGGTAACCTTAATCACATACGGAATTTCATAGCTGCCGGAATCCACGGAAATTTCCGGCAAAAGTTCGATTCCGCTTTCAATCCGGAAAGTTTTTGTTACAATCTCACTGCTGATACCGTAATTGTTTATATATACTGCGGAAACAGGATATGTGCCGGAAATCAGCTTTATGGGAGCCGTATATCTGTTGCTGTATTTGCTGGGCTCACTTCCGTCAAGGGTATAATAAATCGTCCCCGTGCCTCCTGCTAAAAGTTTTAAGGAAACAGTATTATAATAAGTCCCTTCTTCCTCGCCAAACTCCGGCGTCTGTGCCATGTAATCCCCATATTTTTCCACAAGCGTCTGTACGGGACATTCAGCTAAAAACCGGCTTAACTTCAGATATTCCTCCTGCTCAATGTAAATGGAAATCAGAATTTCATAGGCCGTCTGGTTCTCGGGGTCCATATTAAGTAAAGCCAGACACCTGTCAATTACCTTGTCGGTCATGCCCTGTTTCTGATAGATCTGGATTTTCAGCATCCGCACATCCATGGAATTTTCATCCAGCTCCAGACATCTGTCCGCCAAAGCCAGGGCATCTTCAAAACGACCTTCTTCAAATGCCGTCATGGCTTTGTCATACTGGTATTCATAGCTGTTTTCCATATACACATAGAAGTAAACGGAAAATGTGGAAATAAGACCAATAAGCAGAATAATTGCCAGTGCAAAAAAGCCCAGCTGGCGAAATCCGTGACGGGAATCATCACCGGAGGCTTTCTTATGTATTTTCCCGTTTTCTTTTTCTGAAGACGTTTCTATATTTGATTGTTCTGTCTCGTTTTCGTCTGCATGCTCATCCGGCGCTAATTCCTGTACAATCGTTGACATGGATTCTGCCACGCGCTCTTCAATCGCAGGTTCAAATACCGGTACCAGGAGTCTTTCTTTTCCGCATTTCTCACAGAAAATCTGATCCTGACGCATGTCCTCGCCACAATGTGGACATTTCATAAACTCACTCCTGATTATTGAAGTTCTATACTCTCAACACAGTTTTTCATCAGCATGGCAATGGTCATGGGGCCAACGCCGCCCGGAACGGGTGTAATGGCTGATGCCACAGGGGATACGGATTCAAAATCCACATCTCCACAAAGCTTGTTATCCTGGTTTCTGTGGATTCCCACATCGATGACCACTGCGCCTTCTTTTACATAGGACGCATCTATAAACTTAGGTTTTCCCATGGCTACAATTAAAATATCCGCCTGTTTACAAACTTCCCTTAAATTATCTGTTTTAGAATGGGCAACGGTTACCGTGGCATTTTCCCGAAGCATTAAAAGCGCCATAGGCTTTCCTACAATATTGCTTCTGCCGATAACCACGCACCTTTTTCCGCAGATATCCACGCCGGAACGCTTTAACAGCTCTATAATTCCCGCAGGTGTGCAGGATACAAAGCCCGGCTGGCCGATACACAAAGCCCCTACGCTCTGGGGATGAAAGCCGTCCACATCCTTTTTGGGATTAATGGCTTTGATAATGGCATTTTCATCTATATGCTTCGGAAGGGGGAGCTGTACCAGAATGCCGTTTACATCTTTTCTTTCATTCAGCTTGGCTATCAGCTTTGTCAGCTCTTCCTGTGTGGTTTCTTCCTCCAGTTCATAGGACAGGGAATTGATTCCAATATATGCGCATGCCTTTTTCTTGTTGTTGACATATACGCTGCTGGCGGGGTCGCTTCCCACCTGTATGACCGCCAGGCAGACTTCCCGTCCCTGTTCCTTTAAGGCCGCCGCCTTTTCTTTGCATTCATCCTTTATGATGGTTGAAATCATTTTTCCGTCAATTATCTGTGCCATAAACTCATCCTCACTTTACTTACTTTTATGTTTAAAACAATCCTGTTATTTTTCCCTGTTCATTGACATCAATGGAAAATGCCGCCGGTTTTTTGGGAAGTCCCGGCATGGTCATGACCGCACCAGTCAATACTACCACAAAGCCCGCTCCTGCCGATACATAAACCTCTCTTACATTAATTTCGAAATTTTCCGGCCTTCCTAAAAGAACCGGGTCGTCCGACAGGGAATACTGGGTTTTTGCCATACATACAGGAAGCTCTGAAAAGCCCAGCTCTGTCAGCTTCTGAAGTTCCTTTAAAGCGGAGGGTGCAAAATTAACGCCTTTCGCTCCGTAAATTTCCTTCGCAACGGTTTCTATTTTTTCCTTTAAGGGCAGTTCATCCTCATAGAGAGGTGCAAACGCGCTCTCCTTCTGCTCTAAAGTTTCCAACACCTTTTTTGCAAGATCGATACCGCCTTCCCCGCCTTTTTCCCATACCTCACACAGAGCAAACTCGCAGTTTCTTTCATGGCAGAAATCCTCTACAAAAGCAATTTCTTCTTTGGTATCCGTAATAAAGGAATTTAAGGTAACCACAACGGGAACGCCGTATTTTTGCAGGTTCTCGATATGCTTCTCCAGATTGACAATGCCCTTTTTCAAGGCTTCCATATTCTGCTCATTTAAGTCTGCTTTCGCCACTCCCCCGTTATATTTCAGTGCACGGACAGTGGCCACAAGCACAACCGCATCCGGTTTTAAGCCGGAAAGCCTGCACTTGATATCAAAAAATTTCTCCGCGCCTAAATCAGCGCCAAAGCCCGCCTCTGTAATACAATAATCCGCCATTTTCAAAGCAGCCTTTGTAGCCCTGACGCTGTTGCAGCCATGGGCAATATTGGCAAAGGGCCCTCCATGAACCAGAACAGGCGTATGCTCTAAGGTCTGAACCATATTAGGCAGCATGGCGTCCTTTAACAGAGCTGCCATTGCTCCTACGGCATTTAAATCTCCGGCGGTTACCGGTTTACCGTCCATATCATATGCAACGATAATGCGGGCAAGCCTGTCTTTCAAATCCTCCATATCTTCGGCAAGACATAAAACCGCCATAATCTCCGATGCCACAGTTATGACAAAATGGTCTTCTCTTACCACGCCGTCAGTCTTATTTCCCATACCTACCACAATGTTCCGCAGTACCCTGTCATTCATATCCAGGCAGCGCTTCCATACCACCTGTCTGGTGTCGATGTGAAGCTCATTTCCCTGCTGGATATGATTATCCAATAATGCGGCCAACAGGTTGTTTGCCGAAGTGATGGCATGAAAATCTCCTGTAAAATGAAGGTTCAAATCCTCCATTGGAACCACCTGGGCATATCCGCCTCCGGCGGCGCCTCCCTTTATGCCGAAGCAAGGTCCTAAAGACGGCTCTCTTAAAGCAAGCACAGCCTTTTTGTTTAACTTGCCGAAGGCCTGCCCCAGACCGGTGCTGACAGTGGTCTTTCCTTCTCCTGCAGGGGTAGGATTGATTGCCGTTACCAGAATCAGTTTTCCCATAGGGTTGTTTTCCAGTGATTTTAAATAAGCATCGGAAATCTTCGCCTTATATTTACCGTATAATTCCAGATCGTCACAGGTCAATCCAAGTTTCCCCGCCACATTGACAATGGGCTCCATAACCGCTTCCTGGGCAATTTCAATATCTGTTTTCATGGCCTCATCCTCCTGCACCAATCTTTTTACATTTCTTCCAGTATCTGTTCAAACTGCTCCGCTGTAATAAGAACCCTGCGGGGCTTTGTGCCTTCCTCCGGGCCCACTACGCCGGCTTCCTCTAACTGGTCCATAATTCTGGCTGCCCTGTTAAATCCGATTTTGAACACTCTTTGCAGCATGCCGATGGATGCCTTTTCCTTTTCGATAATAAATTTGCCCGCATCCGCAAAATAGGAATCCCTTTCGGAAACGTCGTTGGTAAAGCCGCTTCCGCTTCCCGCCTCACTCATAGCCGCAATTTTTTCTTCAAAATCCGAAGGAACACCGCTGTCAATGCACTGGCCTTTGATAAATTCCACAACCTCCGACACTTCCTTGTCGGATACAAAGGCCCCCTGCACTCTGGAAGGCTTTGACATTCCCTGAGGATAAAAGAGCATATCCCCTTTTCCTAAAAGCTTCTCCGCACCGTTCATATCCAGAATGGTACGTGAATCCACTCCGGAAGATACCGCAAAGGCAACACGGCTTGGCATATTCGCCTTAATCAGTCCTGTAATGACATCTACAGAAGGCCTCTGGGTGGCAATAATCAGATGAATGCCTGCAGCCCTTGCCAGCTGTGCCAGACGGCAGATGGATTCTTCTACCTCTCCCGGTGCAACCATCATCAAATCCGCCAGCTCATCTACAATAATGACAATCTGGGGCATCTTTTCCGGTATGGGCTGTCCGTTGTTTTCCCGCATTTCGGAAACCTTCTTGTTATATCCCTTTAAGTCCCTGACATTCAGGTCCGCAAATTTTTTATAACGCTCGGTCATTTCAGCAACGCCCCAATGCAGAGCCGCCGCGGCCTTTTTGGGGTCCGTAACAACCGGAACCATTAAGTGGGGAATACCGTTATATACGCTTAATTCCACCACCTTGGGGTCCACCATGATCAGCTTTACTTCATCGGGAGTGGCTTTATATAAAAGACTCATAATAATCGTGTTGATACAGACACTCTTTCCTGAACCGGTGGAGCCTGCAATGAGCATATGGGGCATCTTGGCAATATCCGTTACCACGGTCTTGCCGCCGATATCCTTTCCTACCGCAAAAGCCAGCTTAGAGTCAAAATTTTGGAATTCTGTGGATTCCAGCAAGTCCCTTAATGCCACGGCGCTGTTTTCGCTGTTGGGCACTTCAATACCCACAGCCGCCTTTCCCGGAATAGGCGCTTCAATACGGATGTCCGTGGCTGCCAGATTTAACTTGATATCATCTGCCAGATTCACAATTTTGCTTACCTTTACTCCCACCTCGGGCTGGAGCTCATATCTGGTAACCGCCGGTCCCTGGCTGATATCCGTCACTGTAACATTAACGCCGAATGTATGTAAGGTCTGCTGAAGCCTGAGAGCGGTTTCACGAAGCTTTTGTCCGTTATCCGTGTTGGCCTTGCGGCTTCCTTTGTTTAACAGATTGAGAGGGGGCAGCTTATACTCCTTTTTGGGCTTTACTGCCGCCGTTTTTATATCATCTGAGAGATTCATATCCTCTTTGGATAATCCCGTTTTATTGTCTTTTATCTCCGGTGCGGCCTTTGTTTCCTGTATCTTATTGACTTCCGGCTTCATAACAGGCGCCTCTGTCGTCTGCACGCCTTCGGCTTTGCTTATATTCTTTTTCCCTACAGTTATGGGATTCTGTCCGATTTCCTGTCCGAAAACCCGCTCTCCCGCATTCTGCGTCTGTTTTGTATCGTCGATTCCCCTGATACGGATTTTGGATAAAGCCTCCAATGCCAGTTTTTCGCCTTCCTCATCCCCCATGACGGAAGCTGCGGGAGCAGGAGCCTTTACCGGTTTTTGCTCTTCTTTTAAAGTAAGCTGGGAAACAGATGCCACTCCCGATGTCTTTTTATTCATGCGGAGTTTGTTTTCCTCCGCTTCTTTTTTCCTGGTATTCCTTATGATTTCCCGTTCTTCTCTTTTTACCGCCTGCTTCTCCATACGCTCTCTTGCAAGCTCTTTCCTGCGGTCTACATCATGAAGCACGGCTTCGCCGCTTCTTTTGATTCCCGCCACAAAGGAACGCTCCGTCATTAAAACAAGGCATACGATCATTAAAACGATCATAATAATAATTGTGCCTGCAAGTCCTAAAAGCCCGTGCATTCCCTTCCCTAAAAAGCCGCCGATCACGCCGCCGCCTTTATGGGCTTCTGCCGAGAAACCATAATAAGTCTTAAAGCTGCTTCCCACATTGTCTATACCGCCTGTTAAGGTAAACAGAACACAGCACATGGAAAAAAGGATAATGCCCGACATAAGCTTAATGGCCGCCACATGGTTGCCCAGATTGGAAATCCCGAAATAAACTGCCAGAAACAACAGTATAGGCGCTACATATGCCATATAACCGAAAAGTCCGAACATGACCTTGCTTAATTTATCTCCTACAGAGCCGATTAAATGAAAATTGCATAAAAAGAGCAATATCGTAACCGCTAACGAAATCAGAAAGAGCACCTCGTCAATTACCGTATTCTCATACCGGTTTGAAGCTCTGCTTCCCGATTTTCCTCTGCTGTTTGTTTTTCTCTTAGAAGAAGTCTTCCGACCTCTTGTTTGAGCCATATCAAAAACCTCCATATCTTTGCCTTACATCAAGGCACACCGCTAATATTATATCATTATTTCCCCTTTTTCTCAATAAGTTTATGGAGTTTCTTCAAGGCATCCCGGATTCCGCCTACCTGATCAATGATTCCTTCCTTAACAGCTTCCTTTCCCACAAGAATACTTCCCACATCCTTTGTCAGTACCTTTGTCTCCATCATCAGCTCTAAAAAACGCTTTTCGCTGATATTACAATGACCGGTAACAAAGTGGCTGATCCTGTCCTGTATCTGTTTAAAATAATCAAAGGTCTGGGCCACTCCGATTACCATGCCGTTGAGCCTCACAGGATGAATGACCATGGTCCCTGTAGGAACAATAAAGGAATAATCCGTACTTACGGCTATGGGCACCCCGATGGAATGGCTGCCTCCCAAAACAAGGGAAACCGTGGGCTTGCTCAAAGAAGAAATCATTTCCGCAATGGCCAGTCCGGCTTCCACATCCCCGCCCATGGTATTCAATAAAATCAAAAGTCCGTCCACATCCTTATTATCTTCAATTCTCGCAAGCTCCGGCAGAATATGCTCATATTTTGTGGCTTTGGTGCCGCTTCCTAAAATATCATGGCCCTCCACTTCCCCGATAATGGAAATCATATGAATTTTATGCTGCTGTTCATTTTCATTTAAATCCGCCTGTCCTGTTTTTTCAATTTTTGTTTCCGCATCCCTCTCCTTTTCCAAGGCTTCCTGCGATGTCTTCTCTCCCATACCAAAAGCTCCTTTCAATCCTGATATTTTGAAATTTCCTTATAGTATGCGCAGTATTTTCCTTTATTATGATACCAGAAACGCAACCTGAAATTGCTGATTGGCACTTTGTAATTGATAGACACAAAAAATTATTTTAATTATACTTGAAAAAACGGATGACGTAATCCAAGAAAGTTAATTATCCGTGCATGCGGGCAGCAAAACATCCATCCTGCACCGCCACAGACAACGCGAAATAAAAAGGAGAGACAAATGCAGACAACAACAGACAAAAACCTTTCCGTATCTGAAATCATATTAAAGCTTTTTCCCTGTATATTTGGAATATGCGTACTGGCTTTCGGAATCGCAGGTATTTTGAAAGAACAAAAAAGAACAGAAAATTATGAAACCATACAGGGATACTGTTCTGCATATGACTATTCCTACACCAACGAAAAAGGACATGATTATTACAGATGGACTTATTCCTATATGGTAGATGGCCGGGAATACTCCGTTACAACCGATTTCAACGCAAATTTTGTTCCGTCTACAGGAAGCACGAGAACCATAAAATACAATCCTCTCCGTCCCGGAGACGCATTCATTCCCAGCATGAGTTTTCATAATATTATATTATTTGGAGGAATCATTATCATGGCCGTTTCATTGATCGGCATTCTGAACGCATTTGTGAAATATTGTCCTGTTGATTTATGTGGTATTGTGAAGGGAATTGCTTTTGTGCTATTAGGCTTTGGCGTAAATTATCTTTTGGCCGGAAATTTTTCCATTATTTCATCTTATGCGGCCTTTGGCTATGTTGTCATATTTCCCGCTGTATTTATCGGCGTCGGAATTTGTACTGCAGTCCGCAGCCTGTTTAGAAAAATGGGAGTCAGGGAAATAACTGAGGACGGCTGGATTGATATGAATCAATAACCGGCCGTCCCGCATCTTACTTCTTATTCTTTTTATATGTCAAAATCATCCCCCGGATGGATTTCCACATCAAAGTGCATTTTATCCGGTGAAACAGTATGATCATATCCCATTTCCCTTGGTGAATGCCTCTTGGGCACAGGTAAAGGGTTGGGAATAAATTTGGGGATTTTTGCCGTTCCTTCCGTCTGCATATTTCTCATATCCATGTTTCCATCCTCCTATCTTCTATTGGTTTTCCTGCTGCTTTTCTTCATGGGTCAACAACTTTTCCACATTATATCTGGGCCGGTGTTTTACTTCTATATAGATCTTTCCGATATACTGACCGATCAATCCGATGGCAATTAACTGCAGCCCGCCTAAAAACCAGATGGATAAAATCAGGGAAGTCCATCCCGGCTCTACCGTTCCCATAAAATAGGATGCAAAAGCATAAACCGCTGCACATACGCTTAAAACCATAATGACAAAGCCTAATGCCGTAATGAGACTGATAGGTTTGATGGAAAAAGAAGTAATACCGTTCCATGCAAGGGCCAGCATCTTTTTTAAGGGATATTTACTCTCTCCTGCCACCCGTTCTTTCCGCTCATAATAGACATTATCCGTCTCATAACCGATTAAGGGCACCATTCCCCTTAAGAAAAGATTGGTTTCCTCATATTTGGAAAACTGTTCCACAGCACGCTTACTCATCAGACGGAAATCGGCATGATTGTAAACGGTTTTTACTCCCATGGCAGCCATTACCTTGTAAAAGCCCTGAGCGGTAGTCCGCTTAAAAAAGGAATCACGCTTCCTGTCATTGCGCACGCCGTAAACAATATCCTTTCCCTCATGAAACTTGTCTATCATTTCTTCAATCACAGACGTATCATCCTGCAAGTCCGCATCGATGGATATGGTAACGTCGCTTATATCCTTTGCAGCTAAGAGGCCCGCCGTAAGAGCAAACTGATGTCCCACATTGCCCGCCAATTTCAAGCCGCAGATGAAAGGACTTTCCCTGTGCTCTTTTTCAATCAGCTCCCATGTTCTGTCCTTACTTCCGTCGTTGACAAACAAAACAAAGCTGTCCTTTGCAATTTTATTCTTTGCAATTAAATCGCTTAAAACCCGCTTTAATTCCTTTGCGGAAATTTCCAGAACCGCTTCCTCATTATAGCAGGGAACAACCAGCGCCAGTCTGTCCATAGTCTTCCTCCGTATTCTAAATCTTGTCAATAGCCTGACTTAAGTCGGCAATAATATCATCAGCATTTTCAATTCCCACAGATAAACGAATCATACCCGGATCTACGCCCGCTTCCTTTAACTGTTCTTCATTCATCTGCCTGTGGGTATGGCTGGCCGGATGAAGCACACAGGTTCTGGCATCCGCCACATGAG
>CAZDRM010000004.1:0-35012 GCA_964507745.1 uncultured Lachnospiraceae bacterium | reverse complement strand
CAATAGTCATAATTAAAACGCAGTCCCATTTTGTCTAGAACACCACCTTCCTCAGTAATTGATATGTAATTTTCATCTTGCAGTCAGCAGAAACCAGAAGCTGGTTCATTCCGGGTACAAATCTGGGCCATTTCAAATTGAAATCGTTTAAAACGATTCTGCCCGGATGCGATGACGAAATGATTTCGTTCCGGGAATCCAACGAGATGATTTCATTTGCGGCATTATTGCTGACGGATGTCCGCCTGTTTTGATCGGACATATTTGTTAAGGTTAAATTGCCGTCGGTAACCGGAGATAACTCTATCTGTGGGTATAAGTAGTCATTTACCTCATCAGAGGAGTTATAAAAATGGATGGATTGTCCGCCTTTGACGGTAAACTCCCGGGACTGTATATCGGTATAAGCCCAGAAGGAATTACATTGAAAGGTAAATTTCAGGGCCACGGTCTGGCCGTGGATTTTTCTTTGCTCCGTTCTGACCACTTTGACCTTATAGTGTATTCGTTCATCAGTATGCAGCTTGTCATCTAAAAAGTACAAATCCCTGTAATACTGCTTACCGGTTAATTCCCGGAGAATGGAACGGATTTCATGGTTTTCAAAAGCACTTTTTTCATTTATGCCGCAAGTTCTCTTTATAAAGGTTACAGAAAATTCCGGCTTACCCTGATGCGAGCTTCCATAATCCAGCGGAATGGTATTTCTGCCTGTATATTCTTCATCGGATTCTGATTCCATGGCAATATCGCTTTCCTCATCCCACGAATAATCAAAGGAGGCAGGTATCAATCCGTGTTCGGAAGCGACGAAGTCTTCAATCCGAATGTCCTTGAAAAATGCATTCATGGCTTACTCCTTTCCTTTATGATAGTGTCTGTGCCGGCAGACTATATTTCTGAGAAGGTCAAATACTTCTGCATAAAAATTGGTAATAACTCCCGTAGGCAGGCTGAATAAGATGGGACCTAAAAGAATCAGATCCGTACTGTCCACAGATTATTTTGGCATATATATAATCAGGGCTGTAGCTTTTAGAATTTCTAAGTTATGTGCATACAGCCCTGTGTAAAGATACTATCTGACACCGGCTTTGTGTAAGTCAGAGTTAAATTTATTGAATTGTTTTGTAATTGCGTCATCCACAATGTTTTTCATTTCCCTGATATTGCTGTTGTTTACATCTCCCTGAACCTGCACTAAATTATCATAATGAATTTGTACAGACGGGGATGTTTTTTCAACGAAAGGAATACTGTTTGCAAAACTGTCGGGGGCTATTTGAGGGATGAAACGGTTAAACAGTTCCATATTCGGCGCCAGGTTTAAAAATGCGTCGGCTTGGGCTGGGGTCAATACCAGTTCCCCGTCCTTTGCGGCAATCAGGGTGTCTTCGCCTACAGATCTTGCAATATTATTTAGCGGATTATTATCATCTTTTGTGACAAGTCCACCTTTGGCATAAGAATAAATAGAAGAATTTTTGGGATAAGAATAAATATAATAATAATCATGTTTATATTTACTATTTTTTAGTTTAATCGCTTCTTCTTCAGTCAGGTTGTTTAATGTATTACCATTATCATCTTTTACAGTTTGACCATTTATGGCAATACCATAAGCTCTAGTAGTATTAGTATTAGTATTAGTTTTACCACCTAAAGCCCCCATTAAATCTCTTACTTTATTAGCAGCATTTGAAGCAGCGTCTCCAATGGAATTCATACCGTTTACCAGAGAACTTACATCATATCCGCGCCCAAGGGCATTGATCAGACTGGCATCTAACGCCTGAGCAACGGCATTCAGGTTTGCAGCGCTATACCAGGAAGCTATCAGGCTGTTCTGCAGGTTCTCGCTGTTTTGATTATACATGTTGGCGAGAGAGAGGGCAGTAGCATCAGCCTGACTTTGAAGTCCGTATACGCTTTGAACCATACTGAACATATTTGTAAGAAAATTACTTGCTCCGATTTCCAATGTTTCGCCATAAGATGCGATGGCATTTTCGCCGGAAGACCAGGCAGTAGTTAATGATTCTGAAATAGTAATGCCATGTGTCTGTGCAATCAAAGCGATTTCACTGCCGATAAGCTGTGCATTATTTTTTACTGTTTCAAAGGAAGCTGCAATAACTGCCTCCCTGTCACTAAGCATTGCACGTAATCTTTCTATTTCCGCATCTTTATCTGTTTCAAATTCTTCAAACTGCCGGTCAAGTGCAGATTTATGGGTATCTATGGAGTGGGAATATTCGTAATCTGCCAGTTCTTCTTTCGCCTGTGCAAGCTGTTCTTCCAGTTTTTTTCGTTTTGCCACAGTAGAAGCGGTGTCATCATTCTGCATTGCTGCAAGCTGACGTTCTATATCCGTAACGGATTTTGTTTTTTCGCTGATAGATTTGCGATATTCATATAATTCTTCTTCGGCATCAAGGGCATCCTTTTTGGAGGAAATCAGCTCCTTCATAGCATCGATTTCGTCCTTGATGGCCGTTACCATGGTTTCAATTCGTTCTTTGTTTAAAGATATGATAGAATCTTTAGCAGCCTCGGAGACCTTGACCTCATCCCACTGGGCTTTCTTTAAATCGGCAAGCTTGTCGGCATATTCCGTAGATGAGTATTCTCCGTTAGCAAAGGCTTCATTGAGCTTTGCAATTTCTTCCGCATACATATTGGCGGCATAAATGGATTTCTCGTATTCCTGAGCAAATAATCCCAGCTGGGTAAGTCCTTCCTTGCTCCAGTTTCCTTCGGCGTCTGAAACATCTGCATCGTCAATTAAGCCTGTAAGGTTTTTAATTTCATCAGACAGGTTGTCAAAATTTTCCTGTATTCTTTTGATAATGTCCCAATGCAGGTCTTGTATGGCGTTGTTAAATTCCTCGATGTCTTTTTTGCAGTCCAGAATGGAGCTGTCCACTTTATTGAAAGCATCTAGGATTTCAAGCCATTCTTCCGAACCTTTTTCAATAAGACCGTTGTCAAGTCCCGAAGCCAGTTCGTCGGCAAGGGCCTGTCTTTCATGTTCCAAAATGGTTAACTGGCCTTCCGATTCTTTGATAAGCCCTTGATAAAAGCCTTCTCCGATTAGCTGGCCGGCTTCTTTAAATAAGGCTATCTGTTTTTGAATGAAGTCCTGGGCATCGGAGGAAATATCAAAACGGTTTGTAAAATCCGATACAATGTTGTTGAATTTATCGAGTTCAAGCTGTCTTAATTCTTTCTTCAGGCTGCTAAGCTCCTGTTTGCAGTCGGCAACCTTATCCGCCCAGTTCTGGTAATCCTTAATGGCTTCCACCACATCCTCGTTACCGGATCCGATAAAATTAACTAAAGATACACTGCCTTCTATTATTTTGCTTTGCAAATCGGCAGGAATCTTAGCGAGAGCCTCGGATGCTTTTTGCTGGTACATGGCAAGGGCGTCGGCCTGGTTATTAATAGATTCTTTATTGATACCTATTTGGGCGTCTATCAGCTGATTTTTGGCGGATGCGCCAAAAACATTCTCCAGATTTGTATTCAGTAAATTCAGTGCATCATTTAATACGTCTGCACGTCTTTCAAAAAAGTCAAAAAGTTCTTCGTAAGTATCCTCTATTTCCTGAACAGAGGACTGGGCAGCCTGACTGGCATCATTTAATGCGTTTGCAATTCTGGAACCGCCGTTATATGTGGCCTGTGGAATTTCAATATTGTAATTTGCCATACTGGCGCTTGCTTCAGAGAGAATACTGCTTATTTGGTTGGAGACGTCGTTTTTCATTGTCTCGTTGAAAATATAATCGGAAGAGGACATTCTGGCTTTTAAGGCTTCCAGTCTGTTTAAAACTTCCGTACTGTATCCGGCTGTTTTGGCAAGATTTATCATATTCTGGCAGTCCGCCACAGTGGATATGACCGCGCCGTTACAATATTGTTTCTGTATAGCATAATAAGCAAGCTGCCTTGCCGTCACTTCTGAAATCTGTCCCTCTGTCAATAAAGAATTAATCTCGTCATATGTAACTGTGGACAGGTTGATGGAGTGCTGGGTAGCTATGGCTTCCGCCTGTACCAATGTTCCATAAGAGGCTGCCAGTTTTGCATTGACAATTTCCTGGGCGTTTGAGATTCCCATGGATTCAAGCTGTGAAATAATGAGGGCTTTATTCCGGTCAGTTACCGTATCTAAAATGCCGGAGGCCTGTAAATACTGGTCCGCCACAGTGGATACTGCTTTGCTAAGTTCTTCCGTGGTGGAAGAGGAGTCGCTTAATACGGATAGTGCACCGTCAATGGCAGATGTATCAAAGTCTTCAAGAGACAGGAAGTAGTCGGAAATAGCGGCTAAATCGTCTAAAGAAAAGAAACCGTTTTCATCGTAGTTGATTACTGCGGAATCTAAGGTATTAAGTTGGGACTGTAAATCACTCAGAGATGATACGGAGTCGGATATAGATGTTTTCAGGGCTTCCGTTGCATCTTTCTGATTCAGTATGGCTTCTGACGCCAGAACAAGGGCAGTCCTGTATTCCTCCTGTGATAAAGCGGCTTCTCCGGTTTCTAATTTGATTTGCTCAATTGCACTGGCAAATTCGTTTGAGTTTGCAATATCTAATTCGCTGTCTGTAAGATCATTGGCAAATTTTACAAACTCTGTATCCTTGTACTCCAGGGTAGAGCCGTTATATGCCCGTCCCGCATATTTTTCTTTTAATGCGTCTAATTCCTGCCGGGCATTTGCAAGGCTTTCGTCATCAATGCCCAATGCCAGTTTCAATGCAAGCTGGTCATTTTCGTCCGTAATATTTAATTGAGTTAAAAGCTTTTCATAGATTTCCTGAGCCTGTCTGGAATATTCGGTATAACTGATGTCTGAATCTTGTAACGTAAACAGACTTTCAAATAGTTTTTGGCTTTCGTCAGATGATTTAATTCTATTATATAATGCTGTAAATTCACTGGAATCGATCATGGCGGTAGAGGCATAATCCAATAGGGAAGTGCGGAGATCTTTCTCAAAATCCGTAAAGGCATGTTCGTCTAATTGCGGCAGGAGGTTCATATAAGATTCTTGAACGTCATCTGTGATGGCACTTAGTTCATCAGCATATAATTGAGAGTTTCTAAGTGCACCATCTAATGTGGTCTGCCAGGTATAAATATTTTCAGTCCAGAATTGAACATCATAGCTGTCAGGATTAGATCTGATTAAGGCTTCATTTCGTGCGATTTCATCCCTTGCCTGTTTGATTAAAGCGTCTTCTTTTTCTTTCTTTTTTTGATTTTTATTATAGTCTTTAACAGAAGTATCAATTAATTCTTTGGATTCTTCAACTGCACTGTTATGTTTTTCTTCTGCCAGATTCCGGTATTCCTGAATCTGCTCCTGGATTTTAGCGGTATTTGCCAGAATGGCATCTCCTTCATCGGTATAGCCGATAACCAGATCTTCAGATAGGTCGGCTATTTTTTTTGCAGATTCATACCATTCATTGCTGTATTTTGCTGCATTGTTATACTGCTCTAAAAGTTGTTTCAGCTCATTTGCCTGTTGAGTAAACGAACTGGCTTCGCTGTTTGCAGAATCAATGCTTCTCTGCATTTCAGCCCTGTGTTCTCTTTGGCGTTTTAATACCTGTTCGGCAGAATTGTACCATGCGATATATGCCGCTCCTGCAGCAAGTGCGGCAACAGAAATTGCCGCTATCAGCTCAGGCTGTGAGGCTAAGGTGGCACCCAGACCTGTAAAAATTGAGTTAATATTTAATGCGGATGAAGATGCCTCTGTTTGTGCCGCAGATAGTGTAGCAGTTTTAACAGCCGTATCTAATTCCGCATCTGCCAGGCCCTTTGCCATAAATACAGCCTGGGCCTGTGCTTCTGTCAGTTCCATCTGTCCGGCGGCTGATTTCACTGTCTCAAGGGAATAGTCAGATAGTGCACCGGTCAGTAATTTAAGTGTCTCATCACTGGCATCTGAACCTTTAAAGTCAGACATCTGTTCAAATACATTCAGAATATCCTTTGCCGCATTGATGGAATTGCCCAGATTATTTAAGCGCATAGCAGGATATTCATGACTGGTACGGCAATGAATGTGCCGATAAATTTTAATGGTTGGATTTGGAATCCAAACGTATTACTGAAATTTATAAAATCGCAATACGCACTATACCTTAAAAGCATATTCAATAAGGCAGAATATACTCTGAGGATGGGTATGTCTCTGACCATACATTCTTATTCACTGATTTAGTCCCGTTTATAGGGGTTATTCAGTTAGATGTTACTCTTAAGAATATGTGGGGCTGATTACGCCTTGTTAACAGCACTTAGGCCTGCCTTATGTTTTCACATAAGTTACCATATGCCGAACATTCTGTTTTTTCCGCTTTCGCACATTTACGTATACCGTTACCGGTTCCGCTTTAGTAGAATGTTCATAAGCTGCTTCCAGCAATTACTCCTCGTTGGTTTATTTTAAAGCTCCCAAACGCATGGACTTGTACTATGAACCGTTTTATCATTTCCTTATCCATGTTAGACCGACTTAAAATCCGGGCATTTTAAGTACCTTGCGGCGATCTAAGCTTTCAAAAATCGGCGCTAAAGGGGAATCCTTTCCACCGTTCATTATTTTGGCCACTTCGGCTATCTGTTTGATAAAAGAGGAAAATTCCTTATATTTATTTGAAGCAGTGGTAATCCAACTGAAATCAAACAGTCCTTTCTGTCCATCCGACAGCTTTTGGAAAGTCTGACCCAATGACTGAAATCCGGCTTCCAATTCGCTGATTGCTTTTTTGTCTAATTTGATACGACTGATTTGTACCTCCAGATCCTTGATTTGGGACAGGAGCTTTTTCAGGTCCTTTTCTATTAACTTTTTTGAGGCGGCCTGGTCAATACCAACGACAATTTTGTTATCGACATTTCCGTTTGCCATTTTTCTCACCATCCTGACTTTTTGTTTTAGTTATATTTTATCAACCTTTTCCCAGGTATACATTTCCTTCTGGACTACGCTGTGTACGAAGCTGTTCTGACCGTCTGCCGCTTCATATTCTTCAATTAAATCCTCCAATGCCTCCAACTCCATATCGTTGATTTTTCCGATGGAGTGGTAATATCTGTAGGAACGGCTGATTTTGTCCTTTAATTCAGCCCGAATCCGCTTATTGTTCTTTTGCTCGCTTTCCTGAAAGCGCTTATCCGTACGAGCCTGCATGGCATCGATTTTTTCCGAAATCGTAAAAATGGATTGGGCAAGTTCCTTCTGGGCGTCCGTCAGTTCCTTCTGAATGGCAAGGGATTGTTCTCTGTCGTGAATCCGGTTTTCTATAATGGTTTTAATTGCCGCCTGGTTTTCCTGAATGGTTGTCAGCAGTTTTTCACGGCTTTGCTTTCTAAGGTAAAGGTCGTTAAAGAAATTCGAGATTGTGCTCCGGTTTTTAAAAAGGGACCAGAAGCTTAAGAGGCAGATCATTACGGCGGCAAAGATTATGGAAGGATTTAAGGCAGACAGATAGTTTATTAATAAATCATTCATAGGGAATCAGTCTGCCTTTCCTATTTATTTGTAAATTGTTCTACGGCCTGCTTTACCTTATCAAAGCCGACCATGGCGGTCAGCCCGCTGGCAAGGCCCATCAGAATCATGTAAATGATGTTGTTGGTTGTAAAGGAGATTGCATTCAACTGGTAATAAACGGCCGTTCCGCATCCGCCTACAATCAGGGCGGTAACCAGTGTTATAAAGTTGTAAGAAAGGTTTGCCTTATCGGCAGCCATATTTTTAATGCCTTCGGTTACCAGGCTGCTGATGACCGAGAAGGCGGATAATAGAATTAAAAAGGTGGTCATATTCATAGGGTCAACATCTCTCTTTCTGTTTATATAAGTGTCCGGAAGGGGCAGAGGCCTTTATGAATCTTGCTTTTTTAGCTGAAAAAAGCTTTCTGCCAGGTTTTACTTCCCACAATTCCGTCCTGTATCAGATTGCCTGTTTTCTGGAAGGAAAGGGTAGCATTCAGCGTGGCTTCCTGAAAACTTCCGTCGATTTTAACAGGCAGAAAGCCATAGCAGATGAGGCATGCCTGCCAGATTGTGACCAGAATGCCTGCGGTTCCTTTTTTCAAAATGTGAAAAGAGGCAGCGGTTTTGGACTCGCTGCCCCAGATTCCATCTATAGATGCACAGCCGGTTTCTTTTTGAAATGCTTTCAGCAAGGCGGCCCTTGTTTTGGGACCAAAGATGCCATCGACAGTAAGCCCTGTTTTGTAACGGACATTCAACCATGTCTGAATGGATCTGATATCCGCTTCAGGGTTATTATTTTGCGCATCAGGTGCAGTGGGGAGAGAAGTAAGAGGCGGGGCGGAGGCTGTGTCTGATGGGGCAGGGGTGGATACGGGCGTTAAAAACAGCTGCTTTTCGGCTTCCCGTCTCTTAACCAGACCGGAAAGTATCTTACCTCCGGCTTTCTGATAAGCTGTTATCTTTTCGGCAATTTCAGCAATGCTTCTGGTTCCCGAGGCCGTTAACTGGTCGATGGAACCGATATTGTAGGCAAAGCTGACCAATGCGTCAAACTGGTTCTGATTCCAGTGGTAGCGGGAGTCGTATTTCAGGACTTTCTGTTCGTAGGATTTCAGTCCCTCTTTTAACAAGGCATCAGCCTTTGCCTGGGTAATGGTAGTGCCCATTGTCAGGGCCTTGCCGTCTATGGGCTTGGTCCATCCGTAGCCTATGGTAATGACGCCCACAGCGTCTTTATAGGCGGATAAACGACAGCCTTCAAATTTTTTGATCAGGTTGATTCCATAATTCGAAATAGTAAGCGCCATTTTGCAGCCTCCTTTTCTTGTGTTATTTTATTCCTGCGAGCAATGCTCTAAATGTTCATGGCTTTCAGTCTGCCAACAGATTCTTTTAAAACGTGGCAGAAGTAATCCAATTCTTTTTTGGTCTCCCTGCCGTTAAATGTAATGCGGATGCAGCTGTGAATGTCTTTTTCATTCATGCCTATAGCGGATAAGGCATCAGAAGCAGAAAGATTCCCCGCATTACAGGCGGAGCCGGTAGATACCTGAATACCTTTTAAATCCAAAAGCATCATCAAAGCTTCCCCTTCAATTTTCTGAAAACAGATATATAAATGATGGGGCAGCCTGTTTGTTAGACTGCCCACCAGATAGGTGCAGGGAATGCTTGTACGAATAAAGTCGTGGACATAATCGCGGTTTTTGGAGGAGACAAAAGAATAGTCGTAGTGTTCAAGGGCTTTGCCTAAAGAAGCAATTCCCAGCACATTTTCGGTACCGCCCCACAGCCCCTGTTCCTGTGTGCCGTAAATTAAAGGCTCGATTTCAATGGAAGGTTTTTTATAAAAAACGCCGCAGCCTTTCAGTGCGCCCAGCTTATGGGCCGAAAATCCGCACATATCAACATCTGTTTCCTTTACATTCAGTGGAATGGTTGGAATGCTGCCTGTACAATCAGCATAAACAATACCGTTATAGCGGTGGACAATTTTAACTATTTCATCTACAGGCTGAATGGTTCCGATTTCGGAATTGGCATAATCAATTATGACAAAGGGCGTTTTGTTCCCGTTTCGAAGCTGTATTTCCAAATCTGCCGGATTCAGAAGGCCTTCTTTATTTACTTTTAATGGGCGGTTTTGTCGATAGGAGGCGGCACATTTCAAAATGGATTTATGGGACAGGGGAGAATAGAAAATATTACAGTCATGCCGGGAGCAATAGCCCTTTATTGCCAATGTGTTGCTGGCGGAACCTCCGCCGGTAAAGAAGATGTTATGTTCAGAAGCGTTGATGAATGCAGCTGTATTTCTTCTGGCTTCTTCGATAATGGATTTTGTACGTAATCCAAGGGAATATAAGGAAGAAGGATTTCCGAAATCATGAAGCAGCGATGATAAATAGTTTTTCATGGTTTGTGACAGTGGCGTGGTGGCTGCATAATCTAAATAGATGTTCATAAAAAGCTCCATTTGCCGTTTTTAATGGGCGGCATAAATAGTAATGAGGGTTCTAATTTCTTTCAAAGAGATTTTTTGTTAAAAACAAAAGCAGGACAGGCAGACGGCCATAATGTCATCCACCCGCCCTGTATAGGAAGATTTCTTGATTTACCGGCGTAATTTGCAAAAAAATTACGACAGGATTTCCTTTATAGCCGCCTGAATTTCAGGCTTAAAAGTCAGAAGGTCTGATAAATCACAGCGGCACAATTCGTCTTTAGCGGCGGCCTTATCCTGTGACAGCGTATACCCGTGGATTGCCAGATATATTTTGTAGTGCTCCATGGTATCGGTAACAGACCGCCAGGACTTTAAAGCATCCCGCTCCAGACAGGAGCGGCAGAGGCGGTAACCCCTGCCGCATATGGAGCAGCGGGCATTTGCCGGTTTTTCTGCCATGGGTTAGTCTTCGGAGACGATAATGTCAAACAGTCTGGCAGATTCGTCGCAGTAGGGCTTCTGCAGCTTGTATTCAGCAGCATGCTTGCCGTCGGACTTTAAGCTTAATTCTACGGATTCCGGATTAATCTGTGCTCTGGGAATGGAGATTACGCCGGCATAAACCATATTTGTATTGCAGGGATCATGGAAAATTGCATGAACTAAGAGGGAGCGCACCTGAGGAAGGGCGTCTGTTCTCTTTGTTACTTTTACAGCGGAATCGGATTCTCTTTCATACTGAACGAATACCCTGCCGGTTACGTCCTCCGGGAAAGTAAGTGTTTTTGTCTCAGCATTCAGTGTAAATACGCCGTCTCCTGCGGCAGCGCCCACTTCATAGGTTTTTCCGAAAGTATTGTTTTCATTGATAACCTTGGCAAATTTTACTTCCGCACCGGCGGGGCCAACGGGCACATACTTTAATACGGCAGTATTGTCAGCGCCGATTGTAATGGTTTCGGATACGGGAATTACGATTTTGCTGTCTTTGTCAGCCACTTCCTTGTCGGAACCGAACTGTGTTGCAGCAAGGTCTAAGGACAAGAGGCTGTTTGTGAAGCTGAAGGTACCTGTCTGTGCCTGATAGAAGGTTACGATTTCCGCACCCATGGCGTCAGTTACCGTAGTGCCGTCTGCGGATGTTTTTAAACTGGGCTCTTCAATCTGTGTGTAGCGGCCTGTCAGTTCGCTTGTAGCAGGATCATACTCCTCAACGGCTCTGATTTTTTCAAGAACTAATTCATTTGGATTAAACATATTGTTTTTCCTCCTCTTTTTTTGTTTTCTATTTAAAGAGCTTTTAATCCAGCTCTCCAAACCAATCTAATTGTTTGTTTGAAACATCTTTAAGGTTCACGCCAAATCCCGAATAACCGCTTTGCAGAAGCAGATCCGCATTTCTGATTTTGGAAATTCTTTTGACGGAATCCATAAAGGCGTTGATTTTCATATCCCAGACCTGGGAGTGGTTGTACTTAAAGCCTTCGCGGTTTATCATGGAAGAAATCAGGTTTTTCAGCTGGGAATGGTATTCCCTGTCCGCATTTTGTCTGAGCTCTTCCTTCGCATCTTCAATAAGAATCATTTTTGTGCTGTTGTTTGCCGGAAGTCTGTCGTCTTTCGGTATCATATGTACCTGTCTTAAATAATCCGTTATAACATCATAGGTAAATTCATCGATAATGATGGGCCGGTTGTCAATTGCCTGAAACAATAAAACCGTTCCGTCCTCCTGTTTCTGCATAACCTGAAACTTTGAAAGATCCAGGCTGCCAAACAGAATAGAGGTTTTTTCTACGGGAAACAGCTTATATAAAATGCTGTAAAAAAGTTCAAAGGGGGTTACTTTGGTGTAATCAATGCCTGCGTCCCACAGCTGTGCCTTCATGGACTGGGGAGTTGCAGTTAACTGATAGATCATGGCGTAATAATCAGCCTCGCCGTAATCACAGATTTCATTTAAGGTGGGCTGATGGATATGAATGTGGTCGGAAATTATAAAATTTTCGCCACGGTACAGTTTCAATTCATCCTTTGGCAAAGGCAGTCACCATCCTTTCCACTACTGTAAATATAACAACAAAAAAATGCCGCCAAGAGCCTCAAATATAAGGCTTCCCGGCGGTTTTCTAAATGGTAACATTTGACTCATTGGCGGTAAAGGGCAGCAGGTCATTTTGCCTTAAGATGTTTTCGTTTTCATCGAAGGCCATGTAGGAATCATACAGCCTTCCCCATTTCCTGTGATAGCGGAAAAAGGTGCTGCTCAGTCTTTGATTGGAGCCGTACCAGTTTTCCATGCGCACAAAAAATGTGCCGAAGAACAGTGAGAGAATAAAGCCGATATTTCCCATGTTATTGCCTTTCCTGTGCTTGATTTCATATTCAAACAACGCTCTGATCTGCGGGTCAATCTGTTTATCCCATTGTGCTACAAGATAACAGTCAAAACCGAATTGTCTGTGAACGGCAAAAAAATCAAGCCATGCAAGGCGGTTTTTGTCATTAGAAAAACGGGAATTAAAAATACGATGGCATTCATCAATAACAATTAGGCATTGCCCCTCTTTGTTTCTTTTCAGGGTTTTTCTGGAAAATGCCATGAATTCACGGGGATTCATGGCATAGGTGTCAACAAAGTAATATTTACCCTTATAATTTTTTATCATGTCTTCATTCAGATATATATTTCCAATGACGGGCTTGCCTATTTTGAGCCAGAATATAATCTCACGGGCCACATCCAAAGACTTGCCTGAACCCGGTGTGCCACTGTAAAAGGTTATCATGAACGTCCTCCTTTTAATCCTTTAACGATTGAACGGACAACAATATACATGCCGACAGCTATAATCCATTTTTGTGATATGGAAACAAACATATTGACAGGGATAAAATAGTTGATATATCCCATTAATCCACCCTCGGTAAAAAATGCGGCTACACTGTCTATGTATTCCGTAAACGGGTCGGCAGGCAGCAAGCCGATAATTTTCGTAATTAATTTTATTATAGTTTCAATCATATAACTTCATCCCCCTTACCAACCCATGCCATGGTTATGTTGAACAGACCAAGAAGAAACAGAATAATTTCTCCTGTACGAAGAAGGGCAAAAATGGTCTCATATTCTGTAAGGTCTATAGTTATGGTTTCATCAATCCACACAAATTTTATGGGTATTTCAAATACAGGGGAGATAGGTTCGGCTTCGAAAATTTTCACAATGCGTACAAAATCCCACAATATGCAAAAGGGAAAAACCTGCGATATGGAATCAACAAGTTCATCTGCAATTCCGTCGATATCGCCCTTGTAGGTGTCAAAAGCATTTATGACTGTATCGGCTACGGAAAACTGCTTGATCTGCGCAACTTGTGTCAGGATTTCGCCGAGGCGGTTATATATCATTTCGAATATTTCGGAATTGTTAATGGGAGGATTATCTTCATTATCTGAAGGATTGTTATTGATAGTCACATCCCCATTGTTGTTAATCGTAACACTACCGCCGGTGTAAACCTGATTAGGGTCAAAATTTAGACCACTGTCAGCGCAGGCTTCAAAGTAGCGCATGGCATCCTGTTCCGTGGTAAAAAGACGGAAAGAAGAACCATTAGGAGTCGCAAGAACCGGAATATTTACGGATTTATCAGCATTATATGTAGCGGTATAGCGGGAAACCAATTCAGGATTAATTCCATCAAAAACACCCCAACGGTTACCCCACCACGTAGCAGACACATTGATATAAGCATCCCAGGAACTCCAAAGCACTCCATGTGCTGCTTCTGTACCAACCCAGATTTTTTGCTCAGAATCCCACACAAAATGACAATTTTGACCACTTGACTGCATCCTGTCAACAGTAATAGAACCTGTAGACTTATCATATGTGCAAACTTTTATATGATAATGGGATTCATCCCCCCAAGTACTACCATTCCCAAATTCCCCAATAAAACAGCTTGTCTTTGTCGGGTCAAAAAGATTATTTTCGTAAGATTCAAACATATTTAACTCTTGACCTAAAATTATATCCTGTACACTGTCAGGGTCACAAATCGTTTTATTAAACGGAGCACACAGAAGATGCGGAAACTGTTCATATTCTGTCTGCGAAAGCCAGAGCTGTTCAAAACGTTCCATTCTATTAAATCCATTCGGAACAGTGAAATTCCCCTTTAGATAATTTCCATAATCCATGAAATCATCAAATAGTTCTTTATAACTTGATGTATGGATGATACGATAATTAATTTTTTCTACTTCTTCGGGATGCTGCTGGGCATATTCTGTTAAGAATTGTTTTAACAAGTCAATCAATTCCTGGTCATAAGTCACATTGTTGTTTGCGTCTACATGGATCCATTCGCCAGTTCCTACGTTATCCATATATGTTATGAAACCTTCCGCAATATCTTTATATCCTGTACCATTTACAAAGCCCATTGTGGTAGTAACGAAAAATGTAACAAATTTAGTGATTTCCATTCCACCGAACGAAACATCCTCCCAAAAATCCATGGCTGTATAGTCGCCTTCGGAGTTAGTAGCGCCACCTTCGTGAGTCCCGCCGCCACCACCGTGGCTTGGTTCAGAGGCATATACCGGAAAGTAAAAACATAAGGCGTTAATCCCTAAGATTAGTGTCAAAACGATTGACACGATTCTTATAGTAATCTTTTTCATATTTTTAAATAAAAAAAGCACTCTTTCAAGTGCCTTTTTCTTCCTTTCTGCTGTTATAATAATCTATTTGGGTTTATAGAAGTTCAAATTCTTTTTCTTACTTTTCACGCCGCAAATCATTTTCATGTTTAATAACCCTTCTGATGTTTCTTGATATAGCTATGAACAATATAATAAGAAATATACTTCCTAAAACAGGTATAATAATCATATTTAATGATATTTAATAACTTTCCATAAACTCCTCTTTATTTCATGATTGGACATTGTTCTCTTCTTTTTCTTTCCTGTTATAATAATCAATCTGAGCCTGCATAAGCTCTATTTCTTTTTCTCTCATTTCCTGTTGTAAATCATATTCATGTTTGATGGAATTCCTTATTTTTCTTACAAGCGCTATTGAGATAACCATAAACATTGAAGTAACCACAATACACATTATGGAATACCAAACTAGTTCATTTCCATTCATTGTTCTTTCCTTTCACATTTTAATAGTGTATTTATTATATCATCCAGAAAAAGGAATAACAACATTTACCTGTGCAATTATTGTTTGATTTATTAAGTTCCTTTTATTTGTCAATAAGGTAGACATTTTAAATTGTTAGATAATTCTTAGCTAGTAAGACTGTTTTTGTCACGGCTAAGAGTTCATGCTATTTAATAAAGCTATTAACAATCTTCTTTACCAGAGGAATGCCCCAGACAATCACAATAACACCCGTTAATGCGCCAATCACAGCAGGAATAGCAACCTGTAATTCTTCGCTCAGTTCACTTGCGATAGGGTCAAACATCCCTCTCAGAATGTTATCGCTGACAAGCAGGATGCAGGTTTTAATATTATTCATTTTCAGTACCCCTTTCTTTTACCAATTTAACATAGATTTAACGGTATTCCACAATACGCAGATCGCATAAAGTAGAAAACCGGCAATTATACCGGTTCCTATGCCTAAAAGCAGGATATGTGCCATACTTCCAAGCATTTCTGTTACCGGCATTTTCGATATTTCTGTTACAAATTCATCCATTATATATGTATTCATAATTTATTACCTCTTAGGCAGCCATTTCATGATTGATAAACCGATTAAGATGCCGGTTGCAATTAATACAAGTCCTCCTATGGCTGTAAATAACTTGATGTTTATATCCTGTCTCTGTTCCAGACGTTGCAGGGATTCATATATCAGGACGCTGTTATCTGATACGTTCTCTGTTGTTATTTGTCTGTCGGTTTCTTTTGATTCTGCCAAGACTGACAAGGTTTCATTTGTCGCCCCCAACTTTTCGTCTATTGACTGTAAAAGGCTTTCAATGTCTTGTGTGCCTGCATTATAGGGAATTTCATTTCCTGATATGCTCATTTTTCTTTTCCTTCCATTTCTTGTACATTTTGAATATGCTTTTTATCCTTTGGCAAAGGCAATCACTATCCTTTCCACTACTGTAAATATAACAACGTCAAAATACCTCTAAATCCCTTCTATATAAGGGTTCCTGCCGGTTTTCTAAATGGTAACATTTTTGCCTGTGCCTTCTCATCCGTTCCTTTGCGGCGGCATTGTGGACCTTTGCGGAACAGTCCCGGCAGTAAATAATACAGTTGTTTGTTTTTTCTATGAGCCTCTGGCAGAGGCGGCAGCGTATATACTGTTTGTTCCGGCCGCGTTTTAAGCCGTAATAATCTTTTATATAGTTCTTCATATGATATTCCAGGCTTTTGCAAAAATAGCGGATATAGAAGTTGTCCTCATTTATAAAGCTGTAAATTGTCCCCGGGGTATCATTTTCAAAGGTTTCAATAAGCTTACAGCTTTCAAAAATTTTTCGTAAGGATTTTTCCATAAGCTTTTTATAGTCAGCCCAGGATAACTGCATTTTTGCTTTCTGATAAGAAGTTTTCAAAACTTCAGCCTCATTTATGGCATCATCAATAATAGTGGTAAGCTCATCCGCATCCATCTCCATACCGTCTACCCATTGATGGTAAAGTCGTTTGGGCGTATGTAACAGATCCATATAATCCCGGTTCAGAATGACTTCTTTATCAAAGTGGCGGGTATACAGGTTGTTAATCTTTTGCCTTATGAGGCTGCACCAGTCGGTTTCTCTGGTCATGGACCGATAGCCTTTATACTCAATTTCAGACCATGTGTTAAATACCTGTCCGCATTGGGTATTTAACAAATCTTTTCTGATAAAAAAGCGGATTGTTTTGGTACAGGTTCGTCTTTTATTTTCGCAGGACCAGAGAGAAGAGCAGAAGTTTCTAAAAATTTTCTCTTTTTCTGTATCTGAATCCGCTGTCTTATAATCTTCCATAATTTCATATAAATACTGTTCGATGGTCATCAGCCTCCTGAAATTCATAATATTTTCCAAGATATTCATAGGAACCGGGGGTCTTAGGTAAAACCTCCCTGATGAAAATGTTTTTTTCCTGACTTGAATTTGTTTTCAGGTTCTTTATGATGTAGTCCCCATAGGCGGCCCAGGCAAAAGCCTTGCTGATAGAGGGGCTGGCATAAGAAACGTGAATCACATAATTAGCTATGGTTTCCTCATCTAGAGAAAGAGCTTCCTGTAACAGGATTTTGATCCGTCGGGCGGCAAGCTCCATATTAAATTTAAGACTCTCACTGTCGGGATTTTCCTTTTGCAGATTTTTATATCTGCGGATTTCATCGGCATATCTGTTGATGTAACGCCGAGCCATACGGATGGCGCTTTTATCGCTTAAATCCAGATTGTGGTCAATAATCCGGTCATGGGTGTTTTTCAGATTATCAGGGGAATTGTCCCACAAAATGTTTTTTCTTTCCCATGTACAGATATAGTCGCACAGTTCGTTCATGGGAGAAGGGGAGCGATAAACATTGAGTCTGACTTTATCCTCTTTTTGTTCAATCCTTTTGTTTTTTTCCGTGAGAGCTTTATAGGTGTTAAATTTTTCCGGATAGTTATAAAGCAGAAAATAGGGCAGCTGTTTTAAATGTCTTTTTAATCCTGCGTTCATATGCCACCGGAATCCTGTTTTCAGAAAATCAATTTCTTTTCCCTGAAATATTCTGAGCAGGGAAGTGTAATCGGCATAGAGCTTTTTCGTTTCTTCATCGGTTGTATATCTGTTTTCAATGCTGGTTGCTACATTGGTTATTTCCCCGATGCGGTTATCTCTGGTCATGATTTCATATTCCACAATATTTTCTTTTGTATAAGGAACGGATCGGGCGGTAATTTTGTCCTCAATATCCAAAATGACGGGTTTGTGAATTTTGGAATTGATTATAACAGGGTCGTCACACAGGAAAAAAATGTCGCCGTCGAAATCAGCGCCTCCCTGTCCGGGAGCTGATAAATCGTGCATATTAAACATCACAATGTCCTGGTCTTTCAAATGACTGAACCATTTGTTTATAACATCATTTCGGACAATTTCCATTTTATTCACTTCCGAGGGGTCCACTAAAGGAGAACGAAAGGAAATAACAGGCCCACAGTCCAGATTGCCGCTATACAGTTCATTTTCGCGAAGACAGCCTATGGGAGACAATCCCACGGCGTATTGTAAATAGCCGATCATATCCCCGATACCTGTATGATAAAGGCCGGAACAGTAAATTTTTCCCACCTTGGCCTCGTCAATATATTTTTTCAGTTTTCTGTATAGAAACTGTTTTATGGCGGGGTCCTTTAGCATGGTCTCGTCAATCAGGGCGGCTTCTAAATATTTGCTTTCGGGCTCATAATCCTTTGTATGGGTAATGCCCAAAAACTTGTAAGTGTAAAAGGGATCCCCCTTAATGATTTTTTCAAAAAGTTCCGTTGTATATCCGGCAAGTCTGATGATTTTGCCTTCGTTCTCTCTGTCAAGAATGTCGTAGCTTTCAAAGCTTTTGTTTTTGTAACAATCAATATAATGAGGATTCCATAAATCTAAACATTGCAGATACTGGAAATTCATGCGAGCATATTTATTCAAGTGCCTGATATGATGGCTGTATTTGCTGATACCAAGCTTAAAATGATATTTGAAGAGCGTATCCATATAGGCGGTCCAGGCACGGTTTCCGTATTTTTCCAGAAACAATTTGTGCCCTTTAAACATGGTAATGTTCCAGATACAGTCCACGGTTTCTATGGGATGCTCATTGCCATAAACGTCTGTAACGGACTCATAACCCCATTCCTTTAAAATTTTCCGAAACGGAATATAGACGGAAAAGCCTTTCATAAAGGGGAGCCTGATTTGCATACCGACGGCGTTATAGTCTAAATGAAGCTGTTTGCTGACTTTCTCTGTAAATTCATATTCATGACAGCCACATCCGTCAAAGGGGGAAAGTGAAACGTCACGATAACCTTCTTCGATTTTTCTGGATTTGTACTTGATTTCCTTGCCGCTTTCTTTATCCGTAAAAGCTTCTTCTTTTTCCACCACATATTTGATCAGCCGGTTTTGCAGTTTTTTCTCATATTCCCCTACAATCACAATGTTTGGCATATAGTCTTCCATCAAAGTACAGGAACTGAAAGCCAGGCATCTTTGGGATTCATATTTGGAAATCACGCATTCATCTATGGGGAGGTCCATTTGAGTAATTCTGTAAAGCTCATCAAAAATGCTGTCACATACAAAGGCGGTAATGCCTTCCTTGGCCTGTGAAGCGGATTTTCCGAAACGGGAATAGTGAATGCCGTTGTAATAGAAGCCCTGGCTTAAAATGTGCCTTAAAGCTTTTTCCTGTCTGGGATTTTTTTTAGCGGTAACAAGAATGACTTCATCTATATGGGATGAAGGGATTCCGCGAAGCCTTTCAATCTGGTCAAAAAGAAGAGAATCTTCCTGTGTGATAAAATAGCCTTCTTCTATTTCCTGATCACGGCTCATGTTTATGTCAAAATTTTGACGGATTAATTCTTTTATAGGAAGTTTAATCAGTGTGTATTGGCTTGACATAAGGACTCCTCCCTTTCCTTTTTGGGGGCGATAATCTGATTTGCAGTTTCCATGCGTTGTTTTTCAAACAGGGCATTCCCTTCATCAAAACATGCGTAAGTATATTCATAAGCCTGAATATAAGGGGAAAAGAAATCGGATTTAAGCGCCTGTTCCACAATGCGGCAAATATTCTTTTTAATGGTTTCTTTTGTTCCGCTAATAAACTGAGTGTCAATTTCCTGTGAAATAATGACATGTCTGTTTGGAATATCCTTTCGTTTTAACCACATGGAAAGAGAATATTTTTCTTCCTTTTTGTTATACCGATAGGTACATTCCACGGAATAATTTTTAAAACCATAGTTTTTTGGTAAATCAATTTCGATGGTATAGCCTTTATTTTTGTATGTTTGCATATTCGTCCCTCCTGATTCTGTTTTGAATATTTTGCCGGCATTGTTCGTCGAACCGCTTGTCGCCCACGATTCTTGATGCAATCATGGAACCGTCTTGATTCTTTTTTCCATGCCATTCTGTTTCGAAATCAGACGGATAGATAATTCCGCCAAAGTGTCTATGGTCCGGTTTGCAAAAGTTTGTTCTTATCATATTTCTTTTTGTCCTCCCTGTATGATGTCTGTTTAACTGGTACAATAAATATTTCTCCTTTTTACATTTTCTCACTCCAAAAACAGAACAAATGTTCGAAAAAGTAATTGACAAAACAGAACGTATGTTCTATATTTATTGTTACAGGAAGAATATGGAAATTTTATGAAAGGGATTTCAAGTAATAAAGATATGAGGGGAGATGATTTTATGGAAGAATTGTTAAATACATATTATGAAGACAATGCCAAAAAGCTTCGGGGTATGGTAGACAGGATTTTAGCGGGTTTCGGCGGGTTATGCCACAAGGATTACCAGGATTTTTATTCACTGGCAAATGAGGTTTTTACAAAGGTTTTGTTCAAATATGATAACAAAAGACCCTTTGACGGATTTTTATATTCCTGTTTATGCAACAAGATCAAGTCTGAAATTACGGCGAGAAACAGACAAAAGAGAAAAGGAACGGATAAAAACAGCCCGATTTCCTTTATTTCCATGGATGAGCCCGTTGATGAATGTGACTTTCTTGCTGTTGGGGATTTTATTCCTTCCGATTTTACAATAGAAGCGGCCCTGTCAGAGAGGATGGACGGCTTTCAGGATGAGAGGATAGAAGAATATCTCAGTCATTTATCAGAAATACAGAGGCGGATTTTAGAGATGAAAATGGAGGATGAGCCCGTTTCTGTCATAAAGGGAAAATTAGGACTTACCGGCAAGCAATATGACAGGCATATGTCGGCCATAAGAGCTTATGAAAATACCAGATATTTATTCAGGGATACGGACTACATAACTGATTTCGTAAAGGAGGAGATTGACACTATGGGAGATACTATGACTACAACATCGGAAAAGACCAAGAATACAAGCTATGCCATTTCGGCTATCAGCAAAAAATTAAGCAGACATCAGCTTCGTGACAACCATGTTTTACAGAGAAGCAGTGGTCAGTGGAACAACTATTACAAAAGCGAACTGATTGCGGATATTTTACAAGGGAAAGCCCTGACTCAGATTATTATTTCAGAGGAAATCAAGGACGGCATTACCATGTACTGGCTGATTGACGGCAAACAGCGCTGTACCAATATCGAACATTATCTGAGGGACGGATTTGCCATTTCCAAGAATGTTCAGCGTTACGAAATCGAATACCAGACCTTTAAAAAGGATAAAAACGGTAAGGAAGTATTGAATAAAGACGGTTTTCCTATTCCGGAACAAAAGGTTTTTGATATCAGAAACAAAAAATTCTCTCAATTGCCGGAAGAATTGCGTGACCAGTTTCTGGAATACCAGATTCCTGCCATGCTGAATTTAAATTGCAGCAAAAAGGAAATAGCCTATGATATAGCCCGCTTTAATCGCTGCCGGCCTATGACGGTGGCCCAGAACGGATGGACAGGCCTTGATGAAGATTATGCCGAACTGGTTGATAACATTTTGAAAATGGACTTTTTTCAGGCGGATTCCGGTGTCAGCGCATACAGGGAAAGTAATCTTAAATCCGGCATGATGCGCAGAATGGTTGTGGAAAGCATTATGGCAATCAACTATCTGGACAGCTACAACAAGGATTTTCGGAAGATGTGTGAATATTTATCAAAGGAAGCCAATGACGCCGTCTTTACGGATTTTTATTCCCTGATTGAAAGGCTTGGGAGCATTTCCGACAGAAGGATTGCGGATGTGTTTAATATAAAGGATTCGTTCCTGTGGTTTGCTCTTTTTGACAGATTTACAAGGCTGAATCAGGAGGACAAAAGATTCGTGGATTTTGTGATTCAGTTTAAAGGAAAGCTGCACAGTAAGGCGGTAAGGGGAATCAGCTTTGACCAACTTAATGAGAAAAGCACAAAAGACAAAAGTATTGTGATCGGAAAGCTGAATTGTCTGGAAACCCTTATGAAAAACTATTTTAAAATTGATATATTTTCCATTCCGTGCTAAAATTTCCAATGGTGGATGATGAAATTTTGTGCATACGGCTGTATGCTTTGTGAAAGGCGGTACATTTTATGGATAAAATATATGAGAACCAATATGACGTCATTATTATCGGTGCGGGACCCGGCGGTATATTTTGTGCCTATGAGCTTCTTGAGAAAAAGCCTGAATTAAAGGTTTTAATGATTGAAAAGGGAAGAAGCATTGAACAGAGAACCTGTCCTAAGCGGGTAACAAAACAGTGTGTAGGCTGCAAGCCCTGTTCCATTACAACAGGATTTGCGGGTGCGGGCGCTTTTTCAGACGGAAAACTGTCCCTTTCTCCCGATGTGGGAGGGAATCTTCCGAAAATTTTAGGATATGATAAAACTATAGAATTAATAAAGGAATCAGACGGCATTTATTTGAAATTCGGCGCAGATGCCAATGTATACGGTCTGGACAAGGAAAAGGAAATAAGGGAAATCCGCAAGAAGGCCATAAACGCCAATTTAAAGCTGGTAGAGTGCCCTATCAGGCATTTGGGAACAGAGGAAGGCTATAAGATTTATAGCAAGCTTCAAAAGCATTTGGAGGATAAGGGCGCAGTCCTGCAGTTTCAGACCATGGTGGATCAGATTCTGGTAGAGGACGGCAGGGCCGTGGGAGTTGTAACGGATAAAGGCGAAAGCTTCTATGCAAAGGAAATTGTCTCGGCAGTAGGCAGAGAAGGCGCAGACTGGTTTAAGGATAAGTGTGAGGAAATCGGAATCGAAACCACGCCGGGAACAGTAGATGTAGGTGTCAGAGTGGAAGTGCGGGATGAGGTTATGCAGTTTTTAAATGAAAACCTCTATGAAGCCAAGCTGATTTACCATACCCCTACCTTTGATGATAAGGTTCGTACTTTCTGTACCAACCCTTCAGGAGAGGTTGCCACAGAATACTATGAAAACGGCCTTGCGGTAGTAAACGGTCATGCCTATAAGTCCAAAGAATATAAGACTGACAATACCAATTTTGCCATTCTGGTTTCCAAGAATTTTACTAAGCCCTTTAAGACGCCTATTGAGTATGGCAAGCAGATTGCCCAGCTTTCCAATATGCTCTGCGGAGGGAAGGTTTTAGTCCAGACCTTCGGCGATTTTAAAAGAGGCCGGAGAACCACAGAGGAAAGGCTTTGCAGAAATAATCTGATTCCTACCTTAAAGGATGCGGTACCGGGAGATTTATCCCTGGTATTTCCCCATCGTATTATGGTGGATATAGAAGAAATGTTAGTGGCATTGGACAAGATTACGCCGGGAATTGCGGCGGATGAAACCCTTTTATACGGTGTAGAGGTTAAATTTTACAGTAACCGGGTTGTTGTAAACCAGGATTTTGAAACCAGCATTGCAGGGCTTCGCGCTATTGGAGACGGAGCAGGAGTTACCCGCGGCTTACAGCAGGCGTCGGCAAATGGCATCAGCGTTGCAAGGAGTATTTTAAAAGCATATGAGAAATAAAAAAGGAATTATACTGGCGCTGCTAATGGGCGGACTTTTGCTGCTTTGTTCATGCGGAAAAGACCGGGAGGAAGGCGAAACAGCTAATAAGAGCGATGCCGTTACCCAGATTGTACTGACTACCGGTTTTGAAAAGGATGAGGTGTTCCGAATCGGAAGCAGCTCCTGCTATACCAATGAATTTATGGTTTATTTAACCAATATCCAGAACCGCTATGAGGCTGTGTACGGCAGTCAGATATGGAGCGTATCCAGCAATGGCGTTTCTATGGAAAACAGAATAAAGGATACGGTTGCGGCCAGAATTGCCCAGGTCAAGACTATGAATCTTTTGGCGGACCAGTATCAGGTTACACTGACGGATGAAGAAGAAAAACTTGTTTCACAGGCGGCGACGGAATACTATCAATCGCTGAATGCCCAAGAGATACAATCCATGAATGTGACAGAGGAACTGATCGGGCAGATGTACCGGGAATATGTCATTGCCCATAAGGTGTATGAATACATTATTCGGGACATCAATCCGGAAATCAGCGATGATGAGGCCAGAAGCGTTACCGTGGACTGGATATTTTTAAGGTCGTCAGAGGAAAGTGCGGAAAAGGAAGAACTGGCAGAGGAGCTTAGAAGGAGACTTGACGAAGGCGAGGATTTCTATACCCTGGCTCTTTCCTACAGTGATGACAAGACAGTTACCCATTCCTTCGGAAAGGGCGTGGTTGACAGTGTGGTGGAGAATTGTGCCTTTAATCTTGCGGTGGATGAAACCGGAGATGTGATTAAGGGAGAGGAAGGATATTATATTATCCACTGTGTCAGCACGCTGGACCGTAAGGAAACGGATGTCAATAAAGAGAAAATCATTACCCGCAGAAAAAAGGAAGCCTTCAATGAGGTTTACGGAACCTTTGCGGAAAAACAGATTCGGCAGTTAAATGAGGAATTGTGGGGAAGCATTTTTATGGTTCATGAAGAGCAGGTAACAACCAGCGACTTTTTTGATATTTATGAAAAGTATTTCCCTGAATAGATTATGATTTATAAAAATTTAAGAATTGGAAAAACCTTGAAAATTCGGGCTTTTTTGCGAATTATTAGCACTCATACGAAATGAGTGCTAATTTTTGCTTGACGAATGGCCCGCAGGGTTGTAAACTTCATATTATTGAGAGGTTTGATAAAGAAAGGAACGTGATTATATGTCTAACAAACATGGCAGCTTATCGATTAACAGCGATAATATTTTTCCCATTATTAAAAAATGGTTATATTCCGACCATGACATTTTTTACAGGGAACTGGTTTCTAACGGCTGTGACGCCATTACCAAATTGAAGAAGCTGGATATGATGGGAGAATATTCCCTGCCTGAGGGATTTACCCCCAAGGTGGATATTAAGGTAAGTCCTGAAAACAAAACCATCAGTATTTCCGATAACGGTCTCGGCATGACCGCTGATGAAGTAGAAGAATATATTAATCAGATTGCATTTTCAGGTGCAACGGATTTTATTGAAAAATATAAGGACAAGACAAATGAAGACCAGATAATCGGTCATTTCGGATTGGGCTTTTATTCCGCATTTATGGTAGCGGATGCGGTTCACATTGATACCTTGTCCTATAAGGACGGAGCCGTAGCGGTACATTGGGAGTGCGACGGCGGCACGGAATTCGACATGAAGGACGGGGAGAGAACAGAGGTGGGCACCACCATTACCCTGTTTATCAATGAAGACTGTCTGAAATTCTGCAATGAGTATGAAGCAAAAGAAGTGATTAAGAAGTATTGTTCCTTTATGCCATATGAGATTTATGTGGGCAAGCTGAATACTATGGAGACAGAAATCATCAAAGAAGAGGAAGTGCTTCCTACTGATGAGGTAATTGAAAAAATTGAACCTGAGGTAAAAGAAGAAGCCGGCGGAGAGGCAAAAGAAGAGGAAAAGAAAGAGCCGGAGAAAAAGGTTAAGATCAAAAAGCGTCCTGAGCTAATGAACGATACCCACCCTCTTTGGACAAAGCATCCCAATGAATGCACAAAAGAGGAATATCTGGAGTTTTATCGCAAGGTATTCAGGGATTACAGGGAGCCTTTGTTCTGGATTCATCTGAACATGGATTATCCTTTTAACTTAAAGGGAATTCTCTATTTCCCCAAGATTAATATTGAGTACGAATCCATTGAGGGAACCATTAAATTGTATAACAACCAAGTGTTTATTGCGGATAATATCAAGGAGGTCATTCCTGAATTCCTGATGTTATTAAAGGGCGTTATTGACTGTCCCGACCTGCCTTTAAATGTTTCAAGGTCCGCTTTGCAGAACGACGGTTTTGTTAAGAAGATTTCAGATTATATCAGCAAAAAGGTTGCGGATAAGCTGGCAGGCATGTGCAAAACCGAAAAGGAAGAGTATGAGAAATACTGGGATGACATCAGTCCCTTCATTAAATTCGGCTGCTTAAAGGATGATAAATTCTGTGAAAAGATGACCGACTATATTCTCTTTAAGAACCTGGATGGCAATTATATGACCCTGCCGGAATGTCTGGAAGTAAAACCCATTGATACCGAGGGAGAAGAGAATGAGGAAACTGCCGTCGATGAAAACGGAGAAAAGGTTGAAGCGGAAATCGTTGATGAAAACGGCAATGCGGTAGACGGAGAGGCTTCCGAAGAGGAGAAAAAGGAAAAAGTCATTTATTATATTACCGACGAAAAACAGCAGAGCCAGTATATCAATATGTTTAAGCAGGCTAAGATGGATGCCGTATATCTGACGGAAAATATTGACCAACCCTTTGTCAACCAGTTAGAGGCCAAGAATGAGGGAATCAAGTTTTCCAGAATCGATGCGGATCTGACAGATACCTTTAAGTCAAAAACCTCCAAAAAGGCACAGGAGGAGTTTGATGCCAAGGCGGAAGAAATTGCTAAAATCATGAAAAAGGCTTTGAAAAAGGATAAGCTTTCTGTCAAAATTGAGAAATTAAAGAACAAAAAGATTTCTTCCATGATTACCGTTTCCGAAGAAAGCCGTCGTATGCAGGATATGATGAAAATGTATGCTACAAGCGGAATGGATATGGGAATGTTCGGAAGCGAGGGAGAGACTCTTGTATTAAATGCAAGCCATCCTTTAGTGACATACGTGATGGAGCATGAAGACGGAGAAAATACAAAGATGATCTGTGAGCAGTTATATGATCTGGCGATGCTCCAGAATGCGCCTTTATCGCCGGAGGCAATGACAAAATTTATTGCCCGCAGCAATGACATTATGCTGCTTTTGACAAAGTAATAAAAAGCTGAAATATAATTACCCTTGCCATTTTGGGAAATGCAGATGATTTATTTGCTTTCCATGGCAAGGGCGCTTTTTATAAAATGAAAAATTCCTGTAAAACGGACATTATAAAAATGAGGAAAAAATAAGATGAAATATATATGGTTATTTATAAAAACTTTACTGCGCATGGTATTAAAACCCTTATCCTTTGTGCCGGCCATTTTGGTCATGGTCATGATTTTTCACTTTTCGGACCAGGGAGGCGGGGATTCTTCGGCCCTCAGCTACAAGGTAAGCAGGGGAATCGTCCGTGTGGCGGATAAGGTGCTTGATAAAGAGTTTACAGAGGAGCAGATAGCGGCATATGCCCACAAATACCATTATCATGTAAGAAAGCTGGCTCATTTTACGGAATATTTCATTTTGGCGGTAACGGTAGCTTTCCCCCTGTACGTATACGGCATGCGGGGAATCTGGCTGGTTATTTTTGCAGGAGCCTTTTGCGTGGGCTTTGCCTGTCTTGATGAGTACCACCAGTCCTTTGTGGCGGGCAGGAGTCCTTCCAAAAAGGATGTGTTTATAGACAGCTGTGGCGTGTTACTGGGGATATTTGTTACCAGAATCGTGGGCTTTATTGGCAGGAAGACAATATTTGCACCTCTTGCAAAAAGGCGGTAAAATTTTTTTAAAGGACGGATTTCTTTAATTCCTGTCTATTACTTTTGGAAAAAGTGTGGTAAAATAAAAATGATTGACATGAATGTCACAAAAGGATAAACAAACGGGAAGGTCAGGGACACATATGCAGAAGGAAAAATTGAGTAAGGATGAATTTTTGGGCATGTTTCGGGAGGACGTTATCAGGTTGTCCCGTTACATTCCGTGGTTTGAAAAAAAGAGCGGAAATGATGTTTCAAAATATTATGAAGATGGGGATAAGATGAAGCATACTTTATCTTTTCCTGTGTATGACAGCATTCTGTTATCCTTTTTGAATGATGCCAGCACCACAGTATTTATGGAGCAGAATTATCACTATTTTTATACAAGAAATCATATTCAGAATTATGAAGACGAATTGAAATTGATTGAGACGGCAGATATTATGCATATGGAAGTTTTACAATGCATTTTATCCCGTTACATATTTGGCGGCATGACCAAGGCCTATTTGTGGAAGGATGGCGTAGACCATAAGGTTTTCCTAAGCATATTAAAAAAGGCAAGACAAATTATTGAATTCTGGGATCAGCCCCTGATCATTGAAGACGAAATTCTTCCTGAAGACGAAGAAGAGATGGAAGAATATATAGAAACAGAGTACGGAGAAGGAATGGAAGAATCTGCAGAAGCAGAGTATGGAGAAGTAATAGAAGAATCTGTAGAAGCAGAGTATGGAGAAGGAATAGAAGAATCTGTAGAAGCAGAGTACGGAGAAGGAATAGAAGAATCTGTAGAAGCAGAGTACGGAGAAGGAATAGAAGAATCTGTAGAAGCAGAGTACGGAGAAGGAATTGAAGAATCTGCGGAAACAGAGTATGAAGGAGAGGCAGAAGAGTTTGCAGGAGCCGCCCTCGAGGAAGAGTCGGAAGAACTGGTAGATGCAGAGAACGAAACGGAAGAATTCATAGAAGCAGCTCCTGAGGCAGAAGAAATGGAAGAAGAACCAGGAGAAACAGCAGAAGAAATAGAAGAAGAGCCGATAGAAGCAGCGGAAGAAGAGCTGGTAGGAGAATCGGCAGAAGAAATAGAAGAAGAGCCGATAGAAGTAGTGGAAGAAGAATCGGAAGCAGAGCTGATAGGAGAATCGGCAGAAGAAATGGAAGAAGAGCCGATAGAAGCAGTGGAAGAAGAATCGGAAGCAGAGCTGATAGAAGAATCGGCAGCAGAGCCGATAGAAACAGTGGAAGAAGAATCGGAAGCAGAGCTAATAGAAGAATCGGCAGAAGAAATAGAAGAAGAGCCAATAGAGGAACCGAAAGAAGAAATGGAGGCAGAGTACGGAGAAGGAATTGAAGAATCTGCGGAAACAGAGTATGAAGGAGAGGGAGAAGAGTCGGAAGAACCGGTAGAGGCAGAGAATGAAACACAAACGGAAGAATCCATAGAAGCAGCTCCTGAGGAAGAACTGGCAGAAGAAATAGAAGCAGCGGAAGAAGAACCGGCAGAAGAAATAGAAGCAGAGCTGATAGAAGCAGCGGAAGAAGAACCAGCAGACGAAATGGAAGAAGAGCCGATAGAAGAACCGGCAGACGAAATGGAAGAAGAGTCGGAAGCACCTGTAGAAGAAGAGCTTGAGTCTGAAGTGGAGGCAGTAGAACCGGAAGCTATGGACGAGGAGATAAACACCGCAGCAGAAGAAACGGAGTAAGGAACTATGGGAGAAAAGTCAGCCAGAAAAAAAGCGTTTATTTTAAAGAAGGCAAGAGAGGTTTTTGCCGACAGGGGCTTTAAGGACGTGACAATGAAGGACATTGTGGAAGCCTGCCAAATCAGCAGGGGTGGTCTTTATTTATATTTTGACAGTACAAAGGAAATTTTTCTGGAAGTTTTGAATATGAAGGATGCTTCTGAAAGCGGAGAGGAAAATGTCTTTACAAAGGCTGTCAGTGAAAATGCGCCCAGCTCAGATATTCTTGCATTGTTTTTACAGGAGCAGAAAAAGGAATTGTGCAATCAGGAAGAGAGCCTGACTATGGCGACTTATGAATTTTTCTTTGCCAACAAATTCCCTAAAAATGAAAATCCTTTGAGGGCACAGTTTGATGCGGCAGTTCAGATTATTGAAAAGCTGATTACAGACGGTGTGGAGACAGGGGAATTTATTTGTGGAGACCCCAGAGGCGCCGCACGTAATATCATGTATGTATTGGAAGGATTGAGAATTATGTCCCAGACAGTAGGCATTACGGAGAAGAATGTGAACCGGGAAATTCTCTATTTGATGAAGGGGCTTCTGGCAGAAGCTTGATTATTTTACCTGTTTTTGTAAAACCTTATATGCGGAAATGATAGAATCAGCAGCTTCCTTTGGAAGCTGTTTTTTATCAAAGCAGGCTTTCTGTGTTAAGGCAGTCAGAGCGGAGGCGGACATTTTTAACGCTGCCCCATCGTTGGAAGCAGAAAGAAGCTTGTCGGTAAAACTGCCCACATCCTCAGGTAATTTCAGATTTTCCTGAGGATATTTTTTGCGCAGAATACGACAGTATTTCTGATATGCATAGGCAATGCAGATATCATACTGTCCCCTCCTGTATGCCTGTCTGCGTTTGATATAGGAAATGATATTCCGGGTAAATTTTAAAAGTGCGGGCATCAGAAGAGCCAGCGCCAAAAGCCCCAGAAACAGTATGATGACCGGAGAATTCTGGAATTGCAGGGAAGAAAACAGGTCATTAAAATCAGTATTGTTGTCGTTGTTATTTGTTGTTACGGTGTTGGCGTCCAAAAGTCCGGAAAGAGCCGAAAGGAAATCGGAATAAGTGGTTTCTTGCGCATCCTGGGATGGCGGTGTGGCCTCCACGGGAATCCAGCCGAAGCCGTCTACAAATATTTCCACCCAGGCATGTGCGTCGCCATCGTTGATTTCCACTTCTACCACATTGCTGTTTCCCAGAATGTTTTCGCCTGAGAAAAAGTCTTCATAATCGTATCCCGTCGCTGAAGCGCGGTCGGAAATGGCCGCCTGGCTGATGACATAGCCTTCTATATATCTGGCCGGAATACCATAGGAACGGAATAAAAGAGTTGCAGCAGATGCAAAATGTGCGCAGTACCCCTCTTTTTGGGTTCCCAGAAAATAGGTTACGAAGTCTTCATTCCGGGGCGTTGTCCCCGGAGTCATGCTGTAATTATAATTGGCGGTTAAAAACTGCCTGATCAGGAAAATCTGCTCCGACAAATCCGAAGAAGAACCAATTTCACTATGGTACTTCACAAGTTCGGAAAGTACTTCGTCGGGAATCTGCAGATAGTTAGCATAGACTTCTTCGCTATAGGCACGAAAGGCTGCATTGGTAGAATCGCTGCGGTAATGACTGAACATATCCGCATCGGTTTTGTCCAAATCCGTCTGTGCAGGAGAGTAAGGCGTATATTCAATAGAAACGGAACGCCCCGGCACAAGGGAGCCGTCCAGAATACTCTCCAGGTTAACCGCAGAATGGTCTACGGGTCCGGAGGTATAGTAGGGCAGATATAAATGATTGGGGGCGGCATCCACATTCTCAACAATCATGGTTCCTGTCATGGAAGGAATCTGTCCGTCCTCCATCATAGCAGTTAAAACAGAAGCTTCTGTAAAAGCGTTTTCGGAAATGGACTTATCGGACGAAGCGCTGTAGCGGTATCTGTTGAAAGTAGCCTGGCCGGGTTCCTGCCAGGATGAACCGGTATATTCCATACCTACAAATGCTTTTAGATAAATGGTTTCATAAGCATAGGGAACAAAGGTGGCAATCAAATCCGTCTGATAATCGGGACGGACGCTGCTGACACCTCCGAGCCGGCCGTTACTGATACCTCCGGTAGCCTCGTACCGGTTGAAAAATCCGGCAAACCCGTTCTGGACAAATATTTTTACATACTGATCCGCAGATTCCTTTAAAGGAGAGGAGATAAGGGCCTCCCGCTCGGAACGGGGAATGGAAGCGATGCCGAAAGCCGAGAAAAACAAGGATACGATCAGGGCGAAGGCACAAAGCTGAGCCATGTTTCTGGCATTGGATTTATGAAAAACAAATTTTGTTGATTTCCGTTTGTAAGTTCTGGTATATCGGGGCTCTTTTTCCGGATAAATAAACTGGTAATGTCCGCTGTGCTTTAAGAAATATATGGCAAAATAGGAAAAGAATAAAAGCCCCAGGGATAAAAAGGAAGGGTATCTGCCAATGTAAATGCCAAGCTGTAAGGGCCAGAAGGTAAGATTGAAAACAGTGCAGAAATACATATCGTTAAAAATGCCCACATTAATCAGAATGGCAAGAAAGATTCCGATAAACACGATGGCAGCAGTTACTGTCAGATAACGGTCTGTAATGACCTCGGTGGATTCTCTTGTGAATAACATCAAAAAGTGTTCGCTGTAGCTTTCATTAACAATATTTAACATGGCCTGAAAACCGCTGTTGACAAACATGCGGTAGCGGATGAGCATAGTTGAGAACAATATAAACAGCACCGGATACCCCAGGTTAAAAATCCATTTTTTGATGTGTATTAAGGACAGCAGCATGGAGAAAAGAAAAATAATGACTAATACAAACAGATAGTTATAGGCAATGTCAAATTCTGACAAAACTCCGCTGATACACCCAAAGGAGGATGTAAAAATCAACAGTCCCTTAATAAGACAGTGGAACAGGGCCTCCCTGGAATCGTGGACGGAATTTTCCCCCATTTCAAAGCCGCAGAAGGGGGCTGTATTCTCGGAATGTGGAGTTTTTTTTCTGAAGCTAAAATTCAGTAGGGACATCGGCGACTCCTTTGTGGGTTACATGCAGTAAAGTACCTTTTTTCATGCCGGATTTTTCATAAATATCCAGAGCAAGGTTTTCAGTATCGTAAGAGGGCTCGTAAAAGCACTCCGAAAAAGCGTTTTCCAAATCCTCTCGGCAGCGAATGGTTGACATAACAAAGTCTTCCCTGACAATGGAATAGAAGGCGAAAGTAAAGATTTCCCCCGCTTGTATCAGTTCCAGGGACAAAGACCATGCTTCATCCAAAGCATTGTCAAGAGCATTTAGCAGGAAGATGTCTTCTGCGCAGTCTGCTTCAGAAGACTGAAACAGCTCTACTAAAAGGAAAAACTCATTGGTAGAGGTGGATTCATTTTCTTTTACCATCAATTTATCGATTTTGCTGGAAAGCTTCCAGTGGATTTTTTGTAGTCTGTCCCCGGGAAGATACTCCCTGATATCTGTCACGTTGGAGGAGACATTTCCCGATTTGGAGGATTCCTCAAATTCATCAAAGCCTTCACTGTAAAGAGCTTCATGGCGCTCCTCCTTTGGCTGTGCATGGGGAAAAACGCGAATCTGCGCTGACAAATCCAGTTTTCGTTCAAAACGGAACAGGTGCAGATAATCATATCCCTGCAGAAGACTGATGGAAGCTTCATAGAGACCGCACTTTGCCAGGGCGACAGGAAATACCAATTGATTGTCGCATAGGGCGCGTAAAGAGAGAATATGCACGGACTCATCCTTCCCGTTATAAAATCCGGACCGGATGGAAAAAGAAACCATGGCAGAGGCAAAAGGAATCCGGGTGGGATTCTTCAGCTGTAAAAAAAGGCCGGCCTTTTCGCCCTTTACGGTAGTCATAGGTCTGAAGCATAAGGATGGTTCCAGACGGGAGAGACAGTATTTAGACAAAAAATAAGAAAAAACAGGCAGACAGATTTCCAGTACCGCAAGGAGGAAAAAGAAACTCTGCCGGTAAAATAATGCCCAAAACACTGTAACCGAGAACAGTGTGATATAAGATAGATAAGAAATAATAAATGTTGCTCTTTTCAATGAAAAACTCCTTTGGAAAGCGGGCTTTTAAGAAAGCTTGGGAAGAGGAACAGTATCCAGGATCTGCTCGATAATGTCCGCCGCATCAAAGCCTGAAGCTTTTGCTTTGGTGGAAAGTATCATTCTGTGATTGCAGACAGAGTATAAAATTTTGTGAATATCCCCGGGAGTAACAAAATCCCTATCCTCAAAGCATGCCCGGGCCTTTGCCATTTTGAGGATTGCAAGGGAGCCTCTGGGGGAAATACCCTGTGAAAGCATGTCCGTCTGTCTTGTTGCCTCCGTTATGGAAATGATGTAATCGCAGATGTCGTCGTTGGCAAAAACCTCTGAAGCCTTCTGTTGTAAGAGACGCAAATCGGCAACGGATAAAATGGGATTTACGGAATCAATCTGTTCCATGGAATGTCCCTTTAAGATTTCCGTTGCGGACTGATGGTCGGGATAGCCCAGACTGAGCCTTACAAAGAAACGATCCAGCTGGGAGTCGGGAAGCTTCTGGGTTCCGGAAGCGCCCACGGGATTCTGTGTGGCGATAACAAAGAAGGGCGGCTCTAAATCATAGGTGGTACCGTCCACGCTGACCCTTCTCTCCTCCATAACCTCTAAAAGCGCCGACTGGGTCTTAGGGGAGGTACGGTTAATTTCATCCGCCAGAAACAGATTGGTAAAAATGGCGCCCTTCCTGAAAGAAAAATCGCCGGATTTATTGTCATACATGGAAAAACCCAGAATGTCACTGGGAAGAACGTCGGGAGTAAACTGCATTCTTTTATAGGACATGCCGAGGGAACGGCTTAGAGCCACGGCAAGGGTGGTTTTGCCTACGCCGGGAATATCCTCCAAAAGAATATGACCTCCTGCAAGCAATGTGCACAATACAGTGTCCAATATATCGTCTTTTCCGCGAATTACTTTTTTGATTTCTTCTTTTACGGTAGATAATGACTGATTCATGACTTCCTCCGTGTTTTTTCATTTGATAATACTATTTTATATGGATTGCATAGTAAAAGCAATTATTATTTTCTGATAATAATTTTAAAATTATCATGAAATTAGGACTTTCAGGTTATTGAACCATTTTTCTTCCTGTGCTATAATAATACGAATATGCAAAAGGATAACCAGGTGACTGAATGAAGGCATTTTTAATTTTAGAAGACGGCACCGTATTTGAAGGAACTCATATTGGTGCAGACAGAGAAATCATTAGTGAAATTGTTTTTAACACATCCATGGCGGGCTATCTTGAGGTGTTGACTGACCCTTCCTATGCGGGACAGGCAGTCTGCATGACCTATCCCCTGATTGGTAATTACGGCGTATGCAGGGAAGACATGGAATCAAAGAAAATATGGCTCGATGCCTTTATTGTCAGAGAATTATCAAGAATACCCAGCAACTTCCGGTGCGACGCATCCATACAGGAGATACTGGAAGAATACGGCATTCCGGGAATTGCCGGAATCGACACAAGAGCTTTAACCAAGATTTTAAGGGAAAAGGGAACCATGAACGGCTGCATTA
>CAZDRM010000003.1:0-35823 GCA_964507745.1 uncultured Lachnospiraceae bacterium | reverse complement strand
ATGTATTTGTTTTTGTAAAATATAGTGAGAATCACAAACTGCTTTTTACAGCATTCTTTTATGTATGTTGGAAAATATTAACGATATATGCGGAATACTCCAAATACCTTTCCTAAAATAATACAATCCTGAACAATTATTGGTTCCATAGTATCATTTTCCGGTTGGAGACGAATATGTCCGTTTTCCTTGTAAAAAGTCTTGACCGTGGCGGAATCATCTACCAACGCCACAACAATATCTCCGTTTCTGGCTGTGTTGCACTGCTGTATAAACAGCTGGTCGCCCTCAAAAATCCCTGCATTAATCATGCTGTCCCCTTTTACATTCAGAATAAATGTTTCGCCGGGAGGAAGGACATCAGTAGGGACAGGAAAATATCCTTCGATGTTCTGCTGGGCAAAAATCGGCTGACCTGCAGCAACAGTACCTACAATAGGAATGCTTGCCATTTCACGCCTGACCATTTGAAAACTGTCATCTACAATTTCAATGGCTCTGGGCTTTGTAGGATCACGACGGATATAACCGTTTTTTTCGAGAGTTTCCAAATGGGAGTGGACAGAAGAAGTGGACTTTAAATGAACCGCTTCACAAATCTCACGGACAGCCGGCGGATATCCCTTTTTTAATATTTCTTCTTTAATAAATTCTAAAATCTGCTGTTGTTTAGCAGAAATCTTGCCATGTGCCATAGAAGTATTCCTCCTTATTATTCATAAATCCATAACTATCTGCAAATAACCGTTATTTACCAAAAATCTTATCTCAAAAACAACGGCAACAATACTAACTAAATCCAGTATAGCATCTCTTGTTAAAAAAAGCAAACATATATTCCGAAAATTTGTTCGATTTTTCTCTTGACTTTTCGAACATGTATTCGTATAATACACATATAAGAACGAATGTTCGCAACAAATGTTCGGTTTGTAAAATAAAACACAATGAAGCACATTTTTATAAACTTACAGATTTTAAGTCAGGTTATTTTATGGGAGGAATGCGATATGAACAAAAGCAGAATTTCTAATCACTATACAATTTCAAGAAAGAAAAGAAGAAGCGTAGTATTACGCAAATTATCATTTACAATAATTACAGCCGTGTTTGTTACCATAATAGCATTGTCTGTTTTTTCCATGTCAGCAAAAGCAAAGTCCACACAGGGTGCAAATGACTATAAATACTATACAAGTCACATGATTATGCCCGGAGAGTCGCTCTGGTCAATTGCACAGGAAAATATCGACTATGTTCATTATGAATCTATTCAGGCTTATATTGAGGAAATTAATTTCATTAATGGTATGACCAATTCCGAACTTCAAATCGGCGATTATATTTTAATTCCGTATTTTTCCGATGAAATAAAATAATGTTGGTTAAAATATGTGGATATTTAGATTTATAATTCTTGAAAGTAGTAATAAGTTGGAAAGTATAGATGTGAATATTGGCAGGTAGCGAAAGCTTAATGTGAAGAAAACAGACAGATACAACTATTCGCAAAACGAATTAGTTTATGGAAAGTGACACGGAGTGGAACGTTACTTGCTACCAGCAGCCTTTTAATATACCGCTGTGCTGCTGGTTGCTTGGCAAGTATTTCATAAACGCTTGTTTTGCGAAAGCGACACGAAGTGGAGCGGTAGTTGGGTGTAAATCAGTGGATGTAATTATATAGACACTTTCTATTCCTAAAAAAAGGAATAGGAGGTGTTTTTTTGTGTCATTATGGTGGGGAATAAAGGGCTGCCGTTTTGTTTCGGAAAATGAAGCCCGTAAGATTCTTTCAGCGTTCGCTCATTCTATTTGCTTTGATAACTATGAATTTGCTATCTGGCAGAATGAAAAAACTGGACTTTATACCCTGGTAAAAGAACGTGATCATGGATTTAATGGCATTGAGAGAATTTTGTCCCAGGAGCTAACTGAAGAACAGCTTGAAAAGAAGCTTTGTTCTTTTTGTCCGTTTTATTATGAATCTGGATAGGAGATAAAAGATGAGTCAAAATCTTTGGAAGCGAGTGCCGGATGATGAGCTTGTCCGTTTGCTGTCAACTCATGCTTATCTTATGTATAAAAGAAAAGATCCTGATCTTGGTTTCTGCTTAGTATTTCGTCATTTGCTTACTGGTAAATACAAATGTACTTATTCCAGGGATCCAACCTTTGGCTATTTTGATTTAAGCAGTATTAAGGAATTGGAGGAATATTTAAGTGGATGAGTTAAAGAGGTTATCAGCATTGGAATTGCGTGTAGGCTGTTTGGAAGATGTAACAGTCACTTTGTCTAGTGATAATGCGGATATTTTGGATTGTATGACTATAATTATTCGTCATTTAACTGCGTTAAGAAAATCAATTAATGAAAGTAGGAAAGATTTTGTTGCTGCATTAGAACAGCAGAAGGGAGAAAATCATGAAAGTTGATGCAAAGTTATTAGAAGTAACAGTAATTACAAAAAAAGAAGTGGCAGGAAAAGACCCTGGGGTCTTTTACTACCGTGTCGGTGTATGGAAAGACCAGGAGGTAGGAGAGCTTCGCTGTACTAAGAATATTTATGATCAGGTTGAAGCATTAAATACTTATGATCTTGGACTTATTTTTAACACGGAATATAACAGTCTGCAGGTTGACCGGGTTCTGCAGCATTATAGCAGCTCGCCATTTTTAGCTGCGTTGATGTCCCAGCAGACAGCTGCAGCGGCTGCAGCTCCTGCATCAGCTCCGCAGGAAGATGATGCAGCAATAAGTAGCAAGTCGTCCAAAAAATAAAAATATATCACAGGAAAATGGATGGAAGGGAGGTGTTAAATATGGCTTTATTATCTACAACGACAGGGATTTCCTGGGCTGCAGATGCAATGACTAGTTTAATGGGTATGGTAACATCTATGATTGGTGCTATCAAGGAAGAGCCGGTTCTTGCTGTTTACTTTGTAGCGGGCTTTGCCGGGATTGCAATTGGCATTTTATCCAGGCTGAAGCGTGCGTAGCCAACAGAAAAGGGAGCTTGAAAGCTCCCTTTTTTTGTAGAGTTATTTGAATATGGTTTCAAAAATTATTGGTAATATATTTAGCAGCATGTTTGAAATACATATTCCTATAGCTATACCACCAAAGAACCATTGATAGGAGGTTTTTTTTATGTCTTTTTCAGTAAATTTCTTTTCTTCATCTGTATTCAATAAATTTCGCTCCTTTCTTAAGCGTTGTTTTGTTGTTTTACTTGCAATTATAATATCTTTTAATTTTATATGCAAGCCAAAAGAAACCCATGCGTTGGCTTTAACTACTATTCTTACTATTGTATCTATTGTTGGTGGTGTGGTCGGTATTGGAAAAATTGCTTATGATGTATGGAAAGATCAACATAATGAAGAGGATGATTTTGAAACATATTTCAGTAAAAATATAACTGTAGATGGATCGGGTAATTATGTAATAAGTGATGCCGGAATGGTCACGATTAATGAGATGGCGCAAATACAGAAAGAAATGGACACGTATACATACGGCTATCTTCCAGGCTCTAAAAATTTAAATAATACCGGTTTTAACACAAAATCGGCTTATGATGTAGTCGTGTCTCTTCTTCAGGGCAATCCTGGCAGTCTTTTTTATATAGCCGGAACAGTTAACCAGACACATCCAACTTATGGAAATGTCAGCTGTCTCCGTGTCAATATCTTTCCTGTTCCGTATGCCGGAGTAGGCAGCCCGGCAATGATGATTGGAAGTGCTGTGGGATATTATAGTGAAAATTGGAGTAATAGCTTTGAATACCGGACTGTCTATGTCTATGATCAGGCCAACAATGATGCCATTCACGGAATGTTTTATATTGATTCTGCTGGAGAACGTCAGGAACTGCTGGATGCTTCGGAGGTTTTACTTGATTTTGATGTTAAGGACGTCCCTGTAGCCGGAAAAGATATTATTCAGGGCAACACTTATAGCAGTCGCCGTGATCTGTCGCAGATTTCCCAAAATTATGGTGCAGGCCGTGTTTTTACTGATTATGCCGGAGGTTTTCCGGTGTTCAATAGTTATGCAGCATTAAAAAAAGGCCTGGATGAATGTACGAAAATGGAATATATGCCAGGTTACACGGGGCAGCCAATAACTAAAAATACTGTAACCCAGCAGGAAATCAATGACTATTCCACAACTTATAACTATTACTATGGAGACAGCAGCGGAAATGATCCCGGCGGTTCCGGCGGATCCGGTTCTGGCGGCGGCAGCTCCGGCAGCTGGATAGACACGATAGTAAGCGGCCTTGGCGCTTTCTTCGATGGAGTTCTGCAGATATTCGGCAAATTCATAGAAGCAGTCGGAAAGCTGTTGAAGCTTATTTCAGATGCTTTTTCGGATCTGCTTGAAATCATGCCGACAAACTTTACAGAATTTTTGACAGCGCTTTTCCCGTTTGTGCCGGAAGAGTGGATAACAACAGCCACGGTATTTATAACACTTGCAGTTTTTGGCTTTTTAGTCAGGATTTTTACAAAGTAAAGGGGTGTGAAAAGATGTTATTGTCAAAAGGTGTATCCCTGGAAGATGCCATGCAGCTTTTTCTGATTTTCTGGAATTGGTGTACAAAAACAAAAGTTGGAGCTTTCGGCTATGATTTTACTTTTGCGGAGTTCTGGCTTTGGTGCATCCTGGCATCTATAGTTATCTGGTTTTTTAAGTATCTCATGGATTAGGAGGTGTAAATAAAATGGAAATGTATAATTAGTAAATTGTACATATTGCATAATTGGATAAATGTGATCCGGTTTTCATGAACATATTTTATTGCTGTAGATGTTGTATAAAATGCACAAATATTGAGATAGGAGATGATAAAAATTGGAAATAGATTTAACTGACTTATTAACAGTGTCCGGCAATGGCTTGGAAACAGGGGAAGCTCCCCTGCCTGCAGAAGAGGAAGCAGCTGTCCCGGATTATACAGAGCAGCTTAACCTTAACCTGGAATATATGCAGCAGCTTAATGAAAAGCTCGATAGGATCATAGAGCTTCAGGAGCTGACGCTTTCCGGGAATGAGCTGCCGGAAGAGGAAGAAGAGCAGGAGCAGGAAATAAATGTATATGTGACCGTGTCCCAGAACAGCGTTTCAGCTAATACAGTTTCAGCAAATTCTGTATCAGAAAATGCTTTAATGAAAACACCGCTTACAGAATACAGTCTGGAGGCGTCGCTGCAGCTGCTCATCCTGATCCTGGTTTTTTTTGACATAGTGATACAGTTCTTTTTTAAAAAAGGAGGTAAAGAATAATGGAACTTTTTCAGATGCTTATAGATTATTTTTCACTGTCAGCCATAGGAGAAGCCCAGACTTTTCCGGAGCTTCTGCAGGCCTTTGTTTGTTCCCTGCTGGCTTTGTATCTTGTTGTTTTCGTTTTCCGTGCAGTTTTTACCGCATCCTGGAAAATCCAGCAGGATTTAACAGGGCGCAGATAGGAGGCAGTCATGAACTTTTATATGATCATATTCTTAATCGTGTTTGCGATCTCGCCATTAATCCGCTGCTTAAGCCTGAACTCCTGGAAAATCCCGCCATATGCGCTGCGTGACATTGTGGATTATATAGTTCATAGAAAATGGAAAAAATTTAATGAATACGGTATCCATATGTACATAGGCATGTTTGGTCATGGAAAGACCCTTTCCATGTCGCATAGAGCCAGGAAGCTTTATAAGAAGTTCGGTAACAGCTTGCTTTTTGTCTCCAACTACAGCCTTTTTGACATTCCATATGTACCGCTGAAAAACTTCAACCAGCTCATGGAACTAGGAGAGGATAAGCCGGCACATTATAGTTATTGTGAGGTTATGAGCGGTGCTGTTCCTTCCTGGTATTATGATAAAGATGGAAAAATTAAGCCGGAGTATATTGATTATGAAAAGCGTTATTACGGAGAGGATGAAAATGAATTTATCCTGGTTAAAATGATCAAGCGATGGGAGTACCAGGCTACGGTCGTATTGATTGATGAGATTCAAAGCGTGCTATCCCACCGGAATTTTGCGAATTTTCCCCTGGAGCTGCTCAACGTTCTTACGCAGCAGCGCAAAAAGCGGGTCTTTATCATGTGCAGCGCACAGCGTTTTTTCATGGTTGATAAGATTTTCAGAGGTATCACAACCTTTGTTATAGACTGCTCAAAGCTCTGGCGTCTTCAGGGCAGCGCGTACTATGATGCCTGGGACTACGAAAACGCAATGAACCCGCAGCTCGTACGGCAGCGGAAGAGCCGCTGGTTCTTCGTGACCCAGAAGGACTACCGTAGCTATTCCACGGAACAGATGATCAGCCGGACAGCTTCAGAGGATTTCCTTTCCAACGAGGAGAAGCTTGCCCGCCTCGGCCTGGACAACGTGGTAAACGAAGCAGCTATCAAAAGACCGTCGAGAAGATTGAAACGGCAGCGGAAAAACCGCAGCATAGCATAAAGTGAACAAAAGCTAAAAAATCTGCCGGGCACCCGCTTTAGCGGGTGGCAGGCTGATTTTGTGCTTTGTTCACGGGCGCGGAGCGCCTACTTGACTATAGCAACACTTTGTACTCATTAGCGCAAAATGTTTAATTTCCGGAGGAAATTTTATGGGATGTTACAATGTACGTCTTTATGAATATATGAAAAGTTACCAGATCCGTCTTTATAAACGCTATATTGAAAATAAAAAAGGTACTTTACGGGAACATTACAAGCCCGAAAAATCCTTTAAAATGGAAATAAGCAAGAAGCACATGGATCCGGAGCTTCGCATACGTACACCTAAAGAAGAAGAACATAGTCTTATTGTTTCTCAAAACCGTTCAAAGCAGGCAGTGTATGAGATTTCTCGTGCAAATGGCTGGCAATGGTTCATTACGCTTACCCTTTCTCCTGATAAGGTAGACCGTTCCAACTATGATAAATGCCTGGCAGCCGTGCGTAAGTGGTTTAATAATATTAAGCAGCGTTATGCTCCGGAGCTTCGTTATCTTATCCTGCCGGAGCTTCATGATGATGGTGTCAGTTGGCATTTTCACGGAGTATTAGCGGATGCGGAAGGTCTTACGTTCGTTAAATCAAACGTAAAGCAAAAAGGCAGGAGAGTATACAACATAGAGCAATATAACCTGGGCTTTACCAACTGTACAAAAGTTACGGATTCAAGAAGAGTAGCAGCATACATTACAAAGTATATAACAAAGTCTTTGCAGTCACATATAAAAGGAAAACGCCGGTATTTAGCAAGTAATAACTGTAGAAGGGCAGAAGTGACGGAATACAACATTCGTCCTGAAGAAAAACAGGAGCTGCTGGCATATTGCAGCTTATGCGAGGATATAGGCCATATGAAGAGCCAGAGTATAGCCCCGGCTGGCCAATGCATTAGTTATGTTGAGCTTATAGCAGACGATTCCAATGATACCTTGAAATTCTTACTTGAGAGTTTTGGGGCTATAAGTGCGCCCATTTTTAGTGAAGTATAGAAGAGCGGCGCATAAAAAAAGCCAGGCAGAACCGGAGCTCCGCCTGGCTGATTTTTAATTTTTCATATATTCTATTTCGGCAAAATCATAATCACATCCTGTTATAAATTTTCCTTCTTCATCATAATAGCTATATTCAAGTGCATATTCTGTGATTGACCAGGTATTAGAAAGACTATGAAATTTGTGAAAGCATCTTCTTTTTGAAAGTTCTTCTTTTGCTTGTTCTTTTTCTTTAATGTCCCAGCGTCTAATCTCTTCCGGATCTGTGTCTGGTCCGTATATTGTTTGTCCTTCTGTGTATGTCAGATTGTAATTGAGATCTTTTACTTCTGTATAACCTTTTAATAATCTTATTGTGTTATAGTACATAATTTAATCCTCCCTTAAATTTTCAATTTGATTTTCGAATTTGGCCAGATAATCAGTGATTGCGTCAAGATCATTTATTCTGTTTTTTTTCATTTCTGCAATTTCTTCCCTGATTTTTTTCAGTTCCTGAGTGATTTTAAATTTTTCGTATGTGTTCATAATGTTTACCTTTCTGGAAGTCGATTCCAAGCTATTTTTTATATAGTCGGCAACGCAAAAAAGTAGTAGCGCAGCAGTCAAGGGTTCATGATTTGTCATTTTGCAATCTGGGATTATGGACAGTCAATTTACATGCCTGCAAAATGAACAAATCAGCTTTCGGAACGCTTGACGGCTGAAGCGGTGCACTTAGTATAATTTGGCTGGTGCTGGCCTGCATTTCAGGGACTGCTCCGGGCAAATTTTACTTAGTGCAACTCTTTTTTATACTGGAAAGACTAAATAGCTCCCACCTGGCAGTCTTTTTACAAGCTAAAGCCCCCTTTGGGGGTTGGGGGGAGTAAAAGGGAACAGCAGTTTTTAGGTTTTGCGCGAGCGTTTTTTGAAAAGGGGCTTCCGGTTCGCTTTGCCCCTTTTCTGCTCGAAAAAACCTTAGAAATGCGGATCTTATTGTGGCGATTATCAAATACTGAAGCTTAAACATATAAAAGCCCCCTCCGGGGGTTTGGGGGCGATCAGGAGCAGTCAAAACCCTTTTTGTGGAAGTGCCACAAAAAGCCGAGGCGTCAAAAACAAAGCGACCGAAAAAATCCGGATTTTGCGTTAAGAAAATCAGATTATAATAAGATGGCTCTTAGGATAAGCTGATTTTTAGGAAAATCCGGATTTTTGACCGAGCGACTTTTTGACGCCCCGGGTAACCAGCATTTAGAAATAACCTAAAATAAAAAAAGCCCCCTCTGGGGGTTGGGGGTGATCAGGATCTTGAACGTGCAGCGGGAACCAATTAGAGCTAAAAGGATTGACAAAACACCATATTTGGTAGTAGTATTAAAAATAGGACTAGGACAACTATTCGCAAAACGACAGTTTTTCGAATAGTTGCGCAAATTTTAATCGGGACATCCAACTAAAAGCCCAATATCGGATAACCCTTGTTTTAAGCCTATTTCCCCGCATTTTAGATACATTTGTATATGTTTTTACCTACATATCTCTTTTGAATCCAGCATAATTGTAAAAGGTCCGTCATTAACCAGTTCAACTTTCATGTCAGCGCCAAAGCTTCCTGTCTGTACATTTAAATCGGATTGTTTGCAGCCCTCTATAATATATTCATATAATTTCTTGGCCAGTTCCGGCTTGCCCGCATTTATAAAAGATGGTCTGTTTCCGTGTGTACAGTCGGCATACAGCGTAAATTGTGAAATTAATAAAAGTTCTCCGGAAACATCCGAAAGGCTCAGATTTGTTTTTCCTGCAGAATCCTGAAATACTCTGAGATTTAGCAGTTTATGAATCATCTTATCAGCAATTATTGTGTCATCATGATTGTCAATTCCAATAAAAACGACAAATCCCTTGTTAATTTTTCCGATTATTTCATTATCCACACGAACAGATGCATTCTGAACATTTTGAATCAAAAATTTCATTTTTAGCCACACTTTCTGAATAATCTGACAAAATCAAACAATTTTTACTGTTTTCTGTCGTTTTCTTTGCCATTGTCTTTTTGTAAAAGATTTTTTTCTTTCATTTTTTGAGCCAACAGTTTCAGATTTTTACTGAATGATGTTGAAGAAGATGACTTCCGGGCAGTTCTCCGCTTCTCTTCTGTTAATTGAATCATCTGCTTGTCTTCTATCTTCTCTAAAAACATATATTCACTTGTTTCTGTAGTCAGACCCTTATTAACTAACATTGTATTGAGTTTTCGCTTAATGGCAGCGTATACCAGGGCAAATACCGGAACACCGATAGCCATGCCGATGACGCCAAAATATGCGCCAAATATGGTAATGGAAAAAATAACCCAAAAACTGGAAAGTCCTGTGGAATCTCCCAAAATTTTCGGTCCTAAAATATTGCCGTCAAATTGTTGTAAAATCAGGATAAAAACAATAAATTTCAGACCATTCAGGGGATTTATCATAATAATCAGCAAAGCGCTTGGTATCGCCCCAAGAAACGGCCCGAAAAAAGGTATCACATTTGTAACTCCAATAATGACACTGATCAGAATTTCATAATCTAATTTCAGGATTTTCATAAAAATAAAGCATAAAATTCCTATAATGACGGAATCAATGATTTTACCGCTGATATAAGAACCAAAGGTTTTGTTGGCATAACGGAAATCGCTAATCACATTATTGGCAGTTTCCTCAGAAAGAAAAGCATATGCGATTTTTTTGGACTGACCGGCAAAAGTCTCCTTGCTTGCCATTACATAGATAGAAATAATTAAGCCGATAATCAGATTCCACAACCCTTTTGCAACACCCAGAACGCTTAGAGACACCTCTTTAATAATAATATTAAGCCTGGGCATTAAGCTTTCATTTAACCAGTGATTCAGCTCATCCGAATAAGTTGTAATCAAATTTGAGACTGTTGATTCAAGGGATTTATCCATTGAAAGTATATGCTCAAACCATGTCTTCAAATTATTTGTATAAATAGATGATTGTAATATAATGCTTTGTATACTGGCAATTACTTCTTTCAAGACAATGGAAAAGAAAATATACAATACATAAATAGTTAAAAACATTGTCAGCAAAATTGCCAGTGTTCTGATGCGCCGGCGGGTTTTTGTTCTGTTTGTATCAATATGGAATAATTTATATACAGGATACAAAAACTTGTTTTCAAAAAAACTACATATAGGCGTAAGCAGATATGCTAAAATAAAACCACAAATAATCGGCGAACATATTCTGAAAAAGGAACTGATTATTTCCATCATTTTAGTTGTATGGAATAAAAGATAATAGAAAAGTATCGCTGATGCTAATATTAGAAAACCGGTAATTCCCCAGTATAGATATTTCTTGTCCCAACGGAATTTCACAATAACCCCTCCCGTATTTATTGTTTTTCTCATTATAGCACACATTGACGTATAATTTCCGTAAAATTTTAACACTTCCTATAAAAATCTGATTTTCTTTGTAAAATCCTTTGTTTCGTGTATAATGAAATAAGTACATAAATAAGAATTTTAAAATTGAGGTAAGAAACAAGTGGATGCTCAACGATTATACAGTTTTACCAGAAGAGCGATTGATGATTATAATATGATTGATGAAGGGGATTCTATTGCAGTCGGAATTTCCGGAGGAAAAGACAGTCTGACGCTTTTATATGCATTAAAGGGACTGATGCGTTTTTATCCGCACAAATTCAGTCTCCATGCCATTACAGTAGATTTGGGATTTCATAATTTGAATCTGGAAGAAATAAAAAAATTCTGTAAAGAACTGGATGTCCCTTATACTATTTTATCCACACAGATTGCGCAAATCGTTTTTGATGACCGTAAAGAAAGCAATCCCTGTTCGCTCTGTGCAAAGATGAGAAAAGGAGCCTTGAATGAAAAAATAAAGGAATTGGGCTGTAATAAAATTGCTTATGCACACCATAAGGATGATGTGGTGGAGACGATGCTGATGTCTTTGATTTTCGAAGGACGTTTCCATACCTTTTCTCCCAAAACCTATTTGGACAGGACGGATTTAACCGTTATCAGACCACTTCTGTATATGAATGAGGCAGATGTCATCGGGTTTGTAAACAAATATCATTTTCCCGTTGTTAAAAGCCCATGTCCTGCCGATGGAAATACCAAGCGGGAATATGTTAAAAATCTTTTAAAACAGTTGAACAAAGAAAATCCCGGAGTTAAAGAAAGAATGTTTACAGCCATTGTCAATAATCAAATGACCGGTTGGCCGAAAGGAAATGAAAATGGGAAATTTTAGCAGTTCAAACAATAAAAATTATCACGACCAAGTTCAAATTGAACAGACCCTAAAGCTTCGGGAGGTTCTTACTACTCTTCCACCCTTTTGCAAAAGCTATTTCCGGGGAATGGATAATAGTATATCTGCACGAACAAAGTTGGGCTATGCATTGGATTTGAGAATATTTTTTGAATTTTTGCATGAAAATAACAGTTATTTAAGCAAAACGGATGTGACAGATTATAAACTGGAAATATTAGACCAAATTGCTAAAGAAGATATCGAAGAATATATGGAATACCTCTCTTATTATACAAAGGATGGTAAAGAATACACTAATGATGAACGGGGAAAGGCCCGGAAATTAGCTTCCCTCAGAAGCTTTTATAATTATTTCTATACCAGTGAATTAATTGAAAAAAATCCCGCTTCATTAATGAAAATGCCTAAGCTCCACGAGAAAGAAATTATCCGTCTTGATCCGGGCGAGGTCGCAACTCTTTTGGAGGCTGTAGAAAATGGAGAACATATGACGAAATCGGAACTCAAATATCATGCCAAAACCAAAGACAGGGATGTAGCGCTGCTTACTTTGTTGTTGGGAACCGGAATCCGTGTTTCTGAATGTGTCGGTATTGATATAAAAGATGTTGATTTTAGAGATAACGGAGTCAAAATACGCAGAAAGGGTGGCGAAGAAGCTGTTGTTTATTTTGGGAATGAAGTGGAAAAAGCCTTAAAGGATTATCTTGTAAAGAGAGAAGAAATCATTCCTGAAAGCGGTCATGAAGATGCTCTCTTTTTATCTATGCAAAACAAACGTATTACCGTTCGAAGTGTGGAAAAACTGGTTAAAAAATATGCCGAAAAAGTAACCAGTTTAAAAAAGATCACTCCCCACAAATTAAGGAGCACCTATGGTACTACCCTTTATCAGGAAACGGGAGACATCTATCTGGTTGCGGATGTTTTGGGACACAAAGATGTCAATACAACACGTAAGCATTATGCGGCCCAGGCAGATTCACGCCGCCGCATGGCTGCCAATGTGGTTAAATTAAGGAGTGACGCAGACTAACGTCACTCCCTGTATTTTCAATGAATATTACCAGCTCTTTTCCAGTTTCATATCCCAATCGAGAGTATAGGGACCGTTTTCTGTCTGACGGAGCATTTCATAATATTGGTAACGTTCCATAGTGGGCGAATCTTCAGTCATACCGGGATCATTTCTCCAGAATTGATATCCCAGCATATAGGAATCCATCATTTCTTCCCATGAAGGATACATCTCCTGTAAGATAAGGGAATTTTCAAGGGAAGCATCCATGGCCTCTTCATAAGTCATATATCCACATATATAGAAATCTGCATATAACTGATTTACTCTGCACAAATCCCATGCGGCAATATAATCTGCATCCAGTCCTTCATGACACATAAAATAGGCAATGACATAGCGGAACAGATTCTCTTCTATCCCCGAATCCATGAGTTCTTGTACAAAAGTTTCCTCATCTAAGTCTAACCATCCTCTTTCCTCAAGCTCTTCCATACATTCACGACATTTTTTTCTATGCCCATCTTTCTTTAACCGCTCCACTGTTTCCAATGCGGAATCCCTGTCTTCAATATTCCAGTCTCTTTCCAACACTAATTCAATCAGATATTGATTTTTGTCTGTAGGCTCCATTCCGCCCACTATTTTCCAGTTTCCGCCATTACTGTAAGTTAAAGGAGCATAGGTGGCATTAAACCATAAAACGGTATCAGGAAGCGGTTCTGCATCAGAATCAGCAGAACTGCTATCCCCGGCGCTTTCTCCGGTTTCATTGATTAATGATGCCATAGTAACAGGAGCGTCATCGTCAATTGTTTCTTTTATCGGCGCTTTCTCCGAATCCTGCCCTTCTGTTATCTCTGCTTCCTTAACAATATCTTCCATGATTCCCTTTTTTCCTGAAACCCTTTTTTCAGTATCATTTTTTTCCGCTGTTTCGGTACCACATCCTGTTACAGTAAACAGAACAATAAAAACAGCTAAAAAAGAAATTATTTTTGCAAATTTTCTTTTATTTGTAATAGTATTCTGACAAGTCAATTCCATAAGCCGCCTCCAATTCTTTTAATACAGCATTTGTTGAAGTATCATATTCTTCCTGTGATAAAGTAATCGTATACTTAAGATAATAATCATCATTAACCTTGATAAAACACATGATGTTCGTCATCGGTACATACCCATCAGTGAGATAACTTTTTCGCTCATAAGTAAACACAACATAATAGGCCCCTTTGTTGTATTCAGGAAGCGTGATTGTTTCACTTTTGAATACATTGCGGTTCTTGTCAGTGTTATCAATCAGATTTTTAAATTCTTCATCAACCCACCAGTTACTGGATGTCAAAAAGTCATCATCTGAAATCCGGGACAAAATTCCTAACACATTTATACCATGTAAAGAGGAAGAAGCATAATTGTCACTCGTACTTGTATTCCATCCCATAGGTATCATAACGGGGCATTCGACAGACTCGTTGTAATCAATCAGGGTTGTTAAACCCATATATTCATAGCCATTCACTTTTTCCAGTTCATTATCTCCGTCTGCAGGGGTATACACATCCTGTTGATTTGCAGAACGTTCCATATCATTTTCGGCCCATTCTCCGTTGACTTGCAATTCATCCGGATCTATGTTATAGCATTTTGCCAGTTCTTCAACAATCAAAGCGTCTTCGGCATTCATCCCTATTTCAACTATTTCCAACTCCCACGAAATGCCCGAACCCGAATCCAGAATATCCATATAACAAATCTTCTTTACTTCATAGGGAATTCCATTATAATCTTCTTTTTGAGCCGAAAGAATCTGATATCTGTCATTACCGTTTTTTTGAATTTCTCCTATCTGTATATTGCTGTATCCACTGGCGCTATCCCATAATTTGATTGAAAGATCCACATTATCTTCTAAAAATGTATATAGAAAAGCGTCTCCTACATCATTGTACAAATATGCAGTATAATCAAGTGAATTCTCCCAATAAGATATAAATCCTTTATCACATCCGTCATTTCCTATGGGAGCAAATGCATAATAATCCGTTTCGTTTCCTTCATAATCATCCATTACAACTTTTTCTACGTGTTCCAGTTTGGAAAATTCTTCATCGGAAATGTAACCGCTTGTTTGGCCACTCTGTTGTTCTTCAGTTGCCGTCAAATCATCTGCATCCGTATCAACCAGTTCATGTTTTATTATAATATTTAAATTATTAAAAAGAAATCTTGCAAAACTGTTGTCTTCATCCAGTACAATGTCTCCCACTTCAGCTTCGTCAGAATATTCTATGGAATGAAAAATACTTAATACTTCATTTACAAACTCTGTATTTTCTTTTTCTGATTCTAATAGTGAAAATTCTGAAAAACCTACCAGCATTTTACCATCCAGCTCTTTTGCATAAATAATTATGGTTTCCGGTTCATCAGAATTGACTACATCCTCATAATAATACCAAGATTGACTATCCCATTGGTCTGTTTTGCCCTTTTCCGTTACCTCATAACTTGCCTGCATCATCTCTATCATTTCTTTGTGGAAATAATCTACAACCGAAGTATCTCCCTCGATCCTCATAATAACTATAACGTTTTCATCTGATTGCAAGTTTAAAGTAATATCCGGTTCTGTTTCCACATAAGTAAGTTCCCATTTGTCTGTATCATAGGAAAGCGCAATATTTCCGCCTTCATAATTGAACTTTTTTCCGCAGCTCATAAGTGTTGCAGACAAAAAAAGCACAAAGATACAGCTTGTCAGAAAAATTTTGTGTTTTTGTCTTGGTAAAATGTTCATTAATAAGTTATCCTCCCTCAAAATTAATTTGTATCGTTATTATCTTTTGTATATTTGAATCTGTGACAAGGGCTGCTCCAATGTTTCTAACATTTTATTGAACATTAGGAAATGACCGTTCATTTCTTCCACATCTTTTGCTCTATGTTCTTTTGTATTGATTATAATATATTTAGCTCCATATATAAAATGTTTTTTGTACATAGCATAAATAATTTTCCAATATTTGATTTCTCCACAAGCCAAAGTGAAAATACCACAGGCAAAACCTGTGGTAACACTCAAATCTTCATATAGTGCCTTCTGGCATCTTCCTGTTCTTCAAGAAAGGCCTCATAATCTGCTCGTGCACGCTCCGGCATATCGTCACGCACTCCTGTCATATTTCCTTTTTCATCAGTTACGATGTAATCCCAAAATTCTGCATCTTCAAATTCTGTCATACCAGTCTCCCTTCTAGCATATTCATTATCTCTTTTAGAATTAAATTGTATCTTTTTTTATGACTTTTCCGTTTTTGATTGTTTCATCCGGCTTTATCACACCATATTTTTTCAGAATACGTTCCGCTTCGGCATCATTCCTTTTCTTTTGTTCATCGGTAAATATTACCGCTGGCCCAAGCGGAACCGGCTTTGGAATTTCTGTCCATCTCTTTGGTGTATAAGGTTTATAATTATTATCTTCCATTTAAGTTTCCTCTAATATTAATCATGCAATGACAGTTTGAATACCATACTCTTTTACATCATTCTCAAACCTGAGCGTGAACGTTATCAGCTTGAAGCTGTTTGAATACCATACTCTTTTACATCATTCTCAAACTATATCTACTCGCTTTTAGCTAGTTTATCAGTTTGAATACCATACTCTTTTACATCATTCTCAAACACAAGGCCCTGTCATATATAGTAAATCATGGTTTGAATACCATACTCTTTTACATCATTCTCAAACCATACTGACGTATACAAAGATATTAAACCTGTTTGAATACCATACTCTTTTACATCATTCTCAAACCAACCTCCAGGATTTCTCCCGGAACGCTTGTTTGAATACCATACTCTTTTACATCATTCTCAAACATTATAGAGTGGATGAAATCATGTTTCTGGGTTTGAATACCATACTCTTTTACATCATTCTCAAACAGAAGATAGTTATATCCCCGTTTAATACTGTTTGAATACCATACTCTTTTACATCATTCTCAAACAATATTGGGACTTTGACAATACATGGATCAGTTTGAATACCATACTCTTTTACATCATTCTCAAACCCATCCGATACAGCAATATGGCCGATAGGGTTTGAATACCATACTCTTTTACATCATTCTCAAACCGTTCGGTTCTAACGGGCAATAAGCTGTCCGTTTGAATACCATACTCTTTTACATCATTCTCAAACTTCTATGCTTGTCAAAAGCTCCACAATCATGTTTGAATACCATACTCTTTTACATCATTCTCAAACAGGGTGTAATAAGGAGTGTCCGGTTCTGCCGTTTGAATACCATACTCTTTTACATCATTCTCAAACTACCAACAAATGTTATCGGGATTGTGTGCGGTTTGAATACCATACTCTTTTACATCATTCTCAAACTTCCAGTTTTCGTAAATGCTCATTATCTCCGTTTGAATACCATACTCTTTTACATCATTCTCAAACGGGCAATCTGGAAAGCAAGTTACAGGTGCAGTTTGAATACCATACTCTTTTACATCATTCTCAAACGATTAGATCTGATAAGTGAAGCTCAAACCTGTTTGAATACCATACTCTTTTACATCATTCTCAAACCATTGGATTGTTATTTACTAGCTTGATGTTGTTTGAATACCATACTCTTTTACATCATTCTCAAACTATATATTCAGATATGAAAAATGCTGATAAGTTTGAATACCATACTCTTTTACATCATTCTCAAACAGCATAATCCTATAGACTATGGGGATATAGTTTGAATACCATACTCTTTTACATCATTCTCAAACCGTTTTAACCTTTGTGTTGAGGAAAATTCTGTTTGAATACCATACTCTTTTACATCATTCTCAAACCTCAAATTTAAAAATGAAATGCATTCATAGTGCATAAAGAGTAATTATCGGTATTCAAAATGAAATAAGCTTTTAGCAAATTTCACATCCATCTTTATCTATTATAATACATCTGGTATCTTTAAGAAAATAGTCTTTTTGATGATTTTCAATTAACAAAAGGATTATTTCATTATAAGCGGCATTTTTCAATAATTCTTCAAGTTGTTCCTCTGAAAGATAACTGCTAATATTGATAAATACTACTATTTTCTTTTTCATCAATTCGGCTAGTATTTTAATATACTGATTTAGCATTTCAAAAAAATTATCCGCAAAAACTTCAAGTCTTATATTTAATGCCTTAAACAAAGCTGTAATATCAATTTCCGAATCCATTTCCAATATATAATTACTGGACTGCTCTAAGCTCAAAAAGTATTTTTGTATATCAGTCAAAATGCTTTGGGTATATAGATAATTCTCGCTATCAAAGGCTGTTTGTGAAAGTTCCGAATACAATTTGTTTATAACCTTTTTGTCATTTATATTTATGGAAAGCGGATTAATAATGATTTCCATGGTTTTTGAAATATCCAGTTCTTTTTCATCAGAAATTAAAACGAAATTACCTGCGTTACCATTATTAATCTGACCAAATAATTCCTGTACATACTTTGAAAATAACTCTGGCGATTCAATAATCCATTCATGGCACACACAGGAGGTTTCTTCAATGATTGGCAATGTATAGTCAGGGTGGACTAATTTCACAAAATCACCAGCCTTTCATCACTATCCAGCACTTCACTCTTTACCTCTCCTACAATTATATCCATTTTTGCATATTGTTTTTCGGTAACGGTTAAAAGCTGAACTAAGCCTTCGGAAGGTTTATTTTTATGCACATTATCAATAATTCCTCTGACAACAGTTCCGTTTAATGCAAGTTTGCAATAGACCGATTCCTGAAGCATCATAAAGCCACTTTTTAATAAAAATTTTCGAAACCTTGTATATACCCTTCTTTGCTCTCCTGTTACAACAGGTAAGTCAAAAAAAACCAATACTCTCATAAACCTATAACTCAATTCTATAAAATCGAATCAATGAACTATCATTTTCGTTTAATGCATCAAATATACTTTTGCAATAAATTTTAATGGCATTGTTGACGTATTGGACTTTTCCATCTATTTGAATTTCATGATTCAAGATATTGACCAATTGCATCTTTTCTTTATGTCCAAACTCTTCCATTTCCATATACAATGCTTCTTTGTCTACAAGGATTCTGAATGGTTCCATAAGGTCTGATGAAAGATTAAACTGGTTAAACATATTGTCATGGAACAGCCCTAATTGTGTAATATATCCGTTTGCAACAACTTCCCTGTTAAAAGTCGATAATATGATAGAATACCCGTAATTTAATGCAGCGTTGGTAAGATTATCTGCTGTTCTTGTGAAATCTAGTCCAAACAGTGCATTAAAATAGACTTTGGCAGCATGTCCTTCACGGTTTGTTTCATCATTTAAACGCATTTCCTTTATGTAGCCATCTAATAATTCTGATTCTTCCTTTCCTAAATATTCTAGCAGTTCCTTTTGTTTTCTTATTTTTTCGGTAACAATTTCAGTCCATACAGTTTCTTTAATATTTTTACTCCATTGAATTTGTTTGCGAATTTTATTGCTTGTATCGTGACTTCCGTAATAACCGATTAATTCCGAAGAAGGATTCCTTTTTTCATCACAAAAAATTACCTTGATTTTCTTTTTGGATAATTCGGCTAACAAACTGGTTGTAATGGAAACTGCTGTGGATTCAATTAATACAGTAGCTATTTCTCCAAGATGGATTTGGGTTGTTGTATCACTTCGTACAGTCATATAGCCCATCTGATAGTCTAACTTTGCACGTTTGGATATAACAACCACTCTCCAACTCATAATTGCCCTTTCAAGTCAATCTCCTGCTCATAAATACCTGTTGGCGACTGATTAATAATAGATATCTGTGGAAAACTGGTTATATTACTATTTAAAACCAGAATTCCTGCATTTGCTGAACCACCAATTAAAGTTAAATTAGCTGAACCACTCTGACACTGGAACATATGCAAAATTTCCGATAAGATATTACATTTATCCTCATCGCTTAATGCACAAAATGCCTCCCTCTTTTGAGTTAAAGTAGCCACTTGTGCACTCAATCTCACATGATATATGGTGTTGCTTAACTTATCTAAAAATGTATCATATAAATCCAGCAAATCCGATGTTGTCAGTTCATCATGAGGAACTATCTCTAGGTTTTTATTTTCTTTTTTTCTCGTTACAAACTTAATTACTTTTTTCAATGTGGTTCTATCTTTTGCTGTAAGGATTAATTGGTTTGCACCTTTAAATATTAATTGTTTTCCTGTTCTTCCCGATAACCACATATAAAATCCATCTACCTTAAACAAAGTGTCAAATTTTATTTTAGGCAAAAGTATCCGAGGGTTTTTAAGCCCGATACTTGTAATTAGATATCCCAACATCTCTTCTTCATTTTCTGAAATTTTCTCACATAAATATAAAGGCACAAATTCTATCGTTCTGATTCTATTCCCTTTCTTATCATCAGACTCTACCAACATAAAATAAGTACCGGTTGCTTTATTATATCCGCCATATTTTTCAATACCCTCTTTCCCTTCAAACCGCTTATCATTTCCTTTGATAGGAACTTGTCCTTTTCCTTTCTTTACAATCTGCTGATTAAAGAGTTCACCATTTACCTGATAAGCCCTTCTGGTTACCAGAATATTGTTTCTCTCCATAACCCTTTTCACAGTAGCTATTGTCCCATTATCTCCTGCTTTCCATGCGGTTTCTCCATTGCTGACAACATCCTTGGAAGTGAACATTCTCTTCAGATTATAGCTTCTTCCGGGATTATTCTTTATAAACCACGCAGCATTTTTCGTAAATTTGGTGTAATATACGTTTCCTACAACCACATTGAGATAAGCATCCTTTGCATGGTGTAAATCATTCATTTCCCGCACCTTAATCAGTTTAAATTCCTGGCGGAACTGAGAAGCTATTTTTGCCTTTACATATACGATTTCCGTGTCAGGGAGCACCTGTTTTAATATGGATGCAACCGCTTTTGTTCCCTGACGTGTTTCTACCAACTGACGTTCAATAAAGCCAGCCAGCTCATCAGGTTCAAAGCCGGTGGAACGGGTCAAACGATTATATTTTTCTTTAGAGATAAAGCCGCCCTCCAGTAATGACTTCCAGAAGGATTTCCTTTTACTTCTGATATCCTCATGAATCGGGTATTCATCGGTTTTCTCAGCATTATAAGTTTTCTTTACCAATACTCTGTTATCCAGACTGTCATCCATTACTTTTGACTGGGGATAAATATGATCAATATCATACTTATTGTTATCCCACAGTTCATCCAATTCAATAATATCTCCGGAATACATACACCTTCCCTTTTGGGTATAATACAGATATAATTTATCGCTTCTTAAACGGGAAGCTTCCGTGTTTGATAATTCATTAACCCAATCCCGTTCTTCTGATTTGCATTTCTTATACAAATCAATCAAGACCTTTTGACGGGATTCAGTCCTTTTACTCTCAGCTTTTTCTCTTGCCATTTCAACAAAAACACGCTTGGGAGGCATACCCATGACTTTACAAAGTTCTTTTACAATTTGTAAGGTCTGCCAAATCTGGCGTTTTACAGCAGGAGAAACGTATAATTGGTCTACTAAATTATAAGAAATGCCGTTTATTTCATCCTTGCCGTTTTCTGATTCAACAGCTTCTGCAAATTGATATCTGTCACTTAATACCTGCATTAAATTATCGTTGGTTTCCCACATAGTCCTTATAATGGTCCATGCCTCTCCGGTTTCCGGTGCCGGTGCGGTTATTCCTTCCAGAAATGTCCTTGAAAGCCGTCCCCAGCCATTATAAGTAAGCATGCACAATCCTTTTATTTGATTTTCGCTCAATTGGGGATATAATGCAGTCAGACGCTTCTTTAACAGTTTTTTGTCTTCTCCAAACAATGTAATATTTAATATAATAGTTTCTTTATCTTCTTGTCTTAAATCACAACCGGTCAACTTTTCCTTAAAATCATGGTAGGCTGTAAGGGAAGCTTTAAAATCTCCGTCAATACCTGTAATATCCAGATCAGCAATATCTTCCTTTGCGATAACTCCGGTTCGTATCAAATAATCCTTCAATTTCTTTTGGGTAACTTTTCGATAGTGTTGAAATACCTCTTCATAAATCTTCTGCTTTAATTCCACGCTGACAGGTTCCCCGTTTAACCGAAGATTATTTAATTCGTTTAAGACCATAAATTTGCTATAGAGCAAAGAATTCTTCGGAAGTACATCTTCATGGATTAAGTAAGTGCATTTGTTGGTCATTCTGCGGATAAACTGCTCTGCGCTTGCCTCAACATTAACAACTTCATCAAAATTCCACGGATAAATTTTTTCGTTTTCCCTGCCATCATTTCTAATCATCCAGTTTGTCTTTTTACCGCCTTTAGTAATGCCATTTAAAGGTCCTACATAATAGGGAATGCGGAATGTAAAAATCTGTCGTATTTTATCTCCCTGCTCTTTTAAAAGGGGAATACGTGATTGAAGATTCCGGATAATCTGATCCAGTTCATGAAGATGAATCTGATGCGGTATAACTCCATTGTCTTTTGTAACTTGTCTAGGCAGGAAACTGCCTTTTTCGATTTCAGTTTTTAAATATTCAGCCTCTGGTAAATCTCCAAGAGTGGCTAATATATGTTTCTTTAAAAAAGAATAAAATTCGTCTTTACTGCATTGTTTACCTGCTAACGGAACCTTTTTTCCATTAACTTTAGTCATTCCTATATAAGCACTGTAATTTTCCAGCTTCTCATCTGTTTTAACAAAAACATCCTTATATACCTGTGCATCAAAGTTTTCTTTAACCAAATCTTTTAAATAACGTAAATCATTTTTGTGTTTTTCATAAAGTGAAACTTTTGCATCAGAAATAGATTGATAATCTCCTAAAATATCTGCAAGGACACTCCAGTCATAAACTGTTTTTGCCTTTTTAATGATAATAAATTGTTCTCCCAAATCACTTTCAACAGTACCGGCATAATCATCATAAGTGTTGTCAGAGAATGAAATTTTGCTTCGCTCCAGATTATCAAATTCACTATTTCCAAATATATCACTCAGCTTTACAGTTCCACCGGCAATTAAGTTTAGCAAAGCTTTTTCACAGGTGCTTTTTGCATTCAAGAGCTTTATTAATTGTGTTTTCTTTGCTGTTTTAGTAAAATCAGCATTCTTTAAAATCCCTTCTATTGTTTTAATCGTTTCTGTATCAGGAGTCAGTTCAAAATCCAGGTCTTCTTTTTTTACACACTCAATAAATTGTTGAAAAGTTGTATCAAATACTTTGATATGTTCTATATCACCGGAAAGCAAAAAATGCCCTCTGTGTTTTATCATATGATGAAGAGCAAGATAAACAAGACGGATATCCGGTATTTCATCAGTATTCATAAGCCATTGTCTTAAATGATAAATGGTAGGAAATTTTTTGTGATATTCTTTATCTGTAAAGTCCTTATCTACAAAAAGGGCATAGGGAAGATCTGGGCATTTTCCAATAGAATCCCTTTTGTCTTCTGGGACATATTTACTTTCTTTCATACGAAGGTAAAATCCGGGATCCACTTCATTAATATCTTCTGAAAAGATTCCTTGTAATAACGCAATTCTCCAGTTCCGCCTATCCAGTCTTCTTCTGGCTGTCCGGAATCCTCTGCGCTCTTCCGCCGTTTTTGCGCTTTCAAATAATCTGACTCCCCAAAGTGCTTTTCCGTGGGCGCGGATAATTTCATAATTTGCATTTGTGACAGCCCATCCTAATGAACCTGTTCCTAAATCCAGCCCTAAAAAATACTCTCTTTCCATCAATGAATCCTCCCGTATTCGTATATATTATTTATAAAACAAAAAAGCCTGCATAGCAGACTTTTCATTCCACACACTGTGGGTCATCTAAGATGACGGTTTGAATAAATTCTTATTTGAACTTATGATGTAAAATTTAATATGGTATTAAATTAGATTCATTGTAACGCTATTGTTTTAAAACGTCAAGAACATTTAAAAAATGATGTACAAATTTTTAAATTATTTCTTGCATCTAAAATAACCATTTACCATACCACACTCATAAACCAAATGATTTTCTGCTTGTATTTTTATTATACCATATGTATAGTCCTTTTAACAGGACAACCAATATGATATAATATTTATTTTATATTTTTTCTAAAAAAACTTTTAAAAGTATTACCATATTTGGAAAGTCATAAGAAAAAGGCAGCCTGCATTTTTTCCAGACTGCCTTTTAATATTTACTTCTTTATCGCGACTCTTTATAAACATAGCTGCCTACTTCTTTTCCTCAAAATCCATAATAAACTGCCTGATCAGCTTAACGCTTCCGTCAATTCCCAGAACTGAGCTGTTAACAGTTAAATCATAGGAATCCGCACGTCCCCACTTTTTGGAAGAATAATAATTGTAATAGCTCTGACGCTGCTTATCCTTTTTGATGATCATTTCCTTTGCTTTCTGCTCTGATAAATCATGCTTGCGCATAATACGCTCTATCTTACATTTTTCATTCCCGTGGATAAAGATATTCAGGCAGTTTTCATACTCTGACAATGCGTAATCGGCACATCTGCCTACAATCACGCAGGCGCCTTCATCAGCAATTTTTCTGATAGTGTCAAACTGTGCGAGAAAAACCTTCTGGCTGATGGGCATATCCACCATTGCCGCTGAATTGTATCCGAAGGAATAAGTATCCATAACCAGATTGTATAAGAAACTGTTGGTGGGTCTCTCATCATGACACTGTATCATTTCCTCACAGAAACCGCTTTCCTTTGCTGCTCTTGTTAACAAATCCCTGTCATAAAACGGAATATCCAGTACTGTTGCCAGTTTTGCACCGATTTCACGACCGCCGGAACCAAACTGTCTGCCGATTGTAATAATTGTATTCATATGCCATACCTCATTTCCGCAAGAAATTTTATGTATAAATTATATTAAACTTCACGAGAATTTGCAATAAAATTATACAACTTTCACAATTTCAACTTTTGCAGTCGCAACTTTCACAATCAACTTAAGTATAAAAAATGCGCTGCTACAACTAAACAGTTGTAACAGCGCACAAAAGTTTTCTAAATTTCTTTGACTGCAATTAGTCCTTTTTAATCAGTACCTTTCCGCCGTCAATAATCAGAATAACTGCAAGAACAACAAGAGGAACAATGATGATATCCTGAAGCACGCATGTAAATAATGCTGTGCCTTCAACAGTCTTGTTGATAATATTCATCAGATTGCCCTTAAATGTAAAGAACATGGATGTCAGTGTTGCAATTGACATAAAGATAATCGGGAAGTATAACATTTTGTTGTTTTTGCCGATTTTCTTTAAGTAAGTAGCGATTGCAAGGAATGCCGGAACTGCTACTAACTGGTTCGCAGCACCGAATAAAGGCCATACCTTCTGATATCCTGCAAGGCAGAGAACAAAACCGCAAGCCGCTGTAATAATCGTTGCTACATACATATTGGAAAGGATATTCTTCTCTCCTTTTTTGTTTGTTGCAAATAACTCCTGGAACATGAAACGTCCAAGACGTGTTCCTGTATCCAGAGATGTTAAACAGAAGCAGGAAACAGCCAGCATGATAATTGTTCTGGTTGCGTCTACCGCCGCTGTAGGGAATCCGATTACAGCAAAGAAGTTAGCGATTGCCGTACCGAAAATGATTGTCGGAGAAATAGCTTCCAAACCTAAGTCTGCCTGAATTGCAGCCATGGTACCGTCAACGGATAATGTACCGATAGCAATTAAGGAAATAACAGCCAGTACACATTCAATTAACATGGAACCATATCCAACAAGGAGCGCATCCTTTTCGTTATCCAGCTGCTTGGATGTTGTTCCGGAAGAAATCAGTGAATGGAATCCGGAAATCGCACCACAAGCAATGGTAATAAACAAGGTAGGGAACATATAAGAACCGCCTACTGCAAAGCCTGTGAAAGCAGGTGTTACAAACTTTGTGGATGAAGGATCCACAATAGTAGCTCCGACAATACCGATTACTGCTGCTATCATCATAAAATAAAGCAGGAAGGAGCTTAAATAATCCCTGGGCTGTAATAAAATCCAGACAGGTGTTACAGAGGCGATCATAATGTATACGAATACAAAGCCAATCCATACATTAGAAGGCAAATCTAAAGGACATGCAAGACCGATTCCAACACATGCCGCAAGTAAGATAACACCGACTACTGAAGAAATAGCCAAAGGAGCATTTTTTCTGTAAACAAGGAAACCAAATCCGATTGCCAGCGGTATAAATAATAAGGATGCCGTTGCAACTGAGCCATTTGATACGCTGCCGCCATAGCTTACGCCGATAAAGGATTTTGCCACGATATCAGCAAAAGCAGCGATAACCAGCAATAATACCAGCCATGCAAATACTGTAAACAGCACTCTTGATTTACGTCCGATTGTCGCTTCAATTACCTCGCCAAGAGATTTACCTTCATGACGAATGGAAATGAATAAGGAACCGAAATCCTGTACGGCACCAAAGAAAATACCGCCGATTACAATCCATAAAAAGCATGGAATCCAACCGAAGAATGCTGCCTGAATAGGACCGTTAATAGGACCTGCTCCGGCAATGGATGAAAAGTGATGTCCCATTAAGACAGGTGTCTTTGCAGGACAGTAGTCAACACCGTCTTCTAACGTATGTGCCGGTGTTGGTTTAGATGGGTCAATGCCCCATGATTTTGCCAGGAATCTGCCGTATGTAAGATATGCAACTACGAAGATTGCAATGGCAAGTAAAATTAAAACAACTGCACTCACATTTAATCCCTCCTATATTTGTATTTTTGATAAATATGTGAGAATTTCTATCTATAAAACAGAATTTTATCTGTTTTATATACTAATTTATTCCTGACGGAAGGGAGTAATACCTTCCTCTTCACATTGCCTGCTGAAAGTTTTTTTCCCTGCATGAACATCGGCAAAGGTTTCTTTAAACAGCTTTTTCAACTGTCTTGCCTGATAATTTGTCACGACCTTTTCATCTTCCATGGAGGCGCAGACCAGCCTGCCCTGGCTGAACCCTCTGAAATTGAAAAGATAACCCTTTTCAAACTTAAAATGACGGATTTTTTTTGCCAGCATCTTATCCAAAGGCTTTTGGGAAAGAATCGCTATGGTCAGATAACTGTACATATGGTTTTTGTCAGGATACTTTTTGCCATCCCGCACAAGCTTTGGCTCCATATAGTCTTTAAAAAGCCTCTGAACCTCTTTTAAGGTATCTTCCTTTACGTCATCTACAGTAATAAACAAAATATGCTCATGACTGTTGGTGGTCCACATATTGGCTTCCCTGACCAAAACATATTTCTCAACAGACGAAAAAAAGTATCCGTATGCAGGATACTCTTTTTCATGGATTGTATAAGGCATGTAAATATTAAATGTTCCCGCATAGCGCAGAAGGAGTCTGTCCAGATAGTCCGTATTATTCATGAAATACCCCTTCGTAATTTATTAAATATTTATGCTAATTATTAAAAAAAAAGAAACTACAACTATTCAAAATATAAATAATTGTAGCATAATGAACTGTTAAATACAAGGTAAACCTATTGTTTTTGCCTGATTAAATGTCAGTTTATAAAGAAAAACATCAAAATATTTTTATAGAATTTCCAAAAGATGTGAAAAATAATCCGGCAGGGGCGCTTCAAATTCCATGTATTTGTTTGTAACCGGATGTATGAAACCGATTGTCAGGGCATGGAGACACTGACCTTGAAGCTTAAATTTACTTGCTCTGTTTCCGTAGACCTCATCTCCTAACAAGGGATGTCCGATGCTTGTCATATGGACCCTGATCTGGTGGGTTCTTCCGGTTTCCAGCCGGCATTCGATATAAGAAAAGCCCTGAAACTGTTTTAACACCTCATAGTGGGTAACGGCAGGTTTTCCGTTTTTTTCGTTGACCGCCATCTTCTTCCTGTCGCGAATATCCCGTCCGATGGGAGCATCCACAACTCCTTCTGTACAGTCAAAATTCCCATAGCAGATAGCCCTGTATTTCCTGACAACGGTATGTTCCTTTAACTGCTCTGCAATTGCCTTGTGGGCGCGTTCGCTTTTACAGACGATTAAGGAGCCGGTGGTATCTTTATCAATCCTGTGAACGATTCCCGGTCTGAAAACGCCGTTAATGCCCGACAGCTGTCCTTTACAGTAAAACAGAAGGCCGTTGACCAGAGTATGGGAATAATGTCCCGCGCTGGGATGCACGACCATATCTTTAGGCTTATTGACAACTAACAGTTCCTCATCTTCATATAAAATATCAAGGGGGATATCTTCAGGAACGATTTCAGGTTCCGCGCAGGCAGGAATAATGCAGCGTATAAAATCCCCTTCCTTAACCCTGTAATTGGATTTTACATTTTTTCCGTTAACCAGAACGCTTTCGCTTTTTATCATTTTCTGGATGTAGGAACGGGACAATTCCGAAAACCAGTTTGTTACAACCTTATCTATCCGGCAGTCGTCATTTTCTAAAGAAGCCTCGAAGGAAATCTCTCGGCTTCCGTCCTCATTTATCACTTTTTCTTCTTGATCAATCATTTCAGGAATCCCTTCGGATGTTAAATCTCAAAAACTGCAGTTCCTCTTCCTTTGTCAGGAATATAATTACAATGAAAAAGAGCACAGTGCCTATGGTAATCAGTATATCGGCCAGATTAAAGACCGGGAAATCAATTAATACAAAATAGATAAAATCCACAACATAGTCAAAACGTACCCTGTCAATCATATTGCCGACTCCCCCTGCACAGATGAGACAAAGGAACACCTGCCATGACACAAACTTTTTCTCATCGGGAAGCTTAAACAGTACATAAAAAACAACTGTCAGCATGATAACCGTCATAAAAATGAACAGTGTCTTCTTGTCCTGCAGCATGCCAAAGGCCGCCCCCTTATTTTCCAAATAATTAAGCTCCAGCACACCGTCAATCAACACATAGGGGGGATTGAATTTCAGCTTTACAATCGCCAGATATTTTGTAAACTGGTCAAAAAATATCAAAAGCAAGATTGCCAGTATATCAATTATGATTCTCAACGCCTTTTTCTTGTTCACGTATTCTCCTTCTTCCATGAAAACATTGCTTTATCAAATTTCTTGCTGTTTTTCACGGTTTTATTTTTTACATTTTTGATTTTTCAGGCTTTCATATCCTCTTCCGTAAAATGGATTTCCTTTACGGCAGCCAGCATTTCTTCATCGGTAACGGTTTTATCCACAAAAGCCTTACCGACTTTTTTCAGTAAAATAAATTTTATGCCGTCCTGCTCCATTTTTTTGTCGGAATGGGTCAGCTTTACAATTTCCTCCGGTTCGATATCATCAATGGTAATAGGCAGATTGAAGGGAACGAACATATCCCTGATTTCATAATATTCATCATCGGACAAAAGCTGTCTTTTCCACGAAATATAGGCCGCACATACCGTCCCTAAAGCAACACATTCTCCGTGAAGCAGCTGGAAATTTTTGTATTTCTCAATAGCATGTCCTAAAGTGTGCCCCAGATTCAAAAGAGCGCGGTCGCCCTTTTCATAGGGGTCTTTTTCTACAATACTCTTCTTAATGGAGCAGGTTCGCAGTATCATTTCTTCCACCGTTTCCGGTTCCCTGTCACAGATTTCATAGAGATTTGACAAAAGCCATTCGTACAAAACGCTATCCCTTAACAGGGCTGATTTTAAAACCTCGCCCATGCCTGCAAAGTATTGTCTCCCGTCTAAATCCTTTAAAGCAGCCATATTCATATAAACAAGCTTTGGCATATAAAAGGCGCCAACCATATTCTTGTACCGGGAGAAATCCACTCCGGTTTTTCCGCCGATGCTGCTGTCAACCTGAGAAAGCAGGGTGGTGGGTATTTGTATAAAATCAATTCCCCTTAAAAAAGTAGCCGCACAAAACCCTGTCAGATCGCCTACGACGCCGCCTCCTAAAGCAAAAAGCACATCTTTTCTGTTAAAATGCTTTTGAATCAGGAACTCATAAAGATTCTGCACCGTTTCCAGATTTTTATGCTCTTCGCCTGCAGGAAAAGCAAAGACCTCCACCGCCAAAGCCATGGGCGTTAAAAGATTTTGTAATTCCTTTGCATACAGCTTTTCCACATTGCTGTCGGTTACGATACATATCTTTTTTTCGGAAAGCTTCCATTCCAGATGTTCAAGTTCCTCCGGCAATTTGGAAAAATCATGTTCCAAAACAATATCGTAGCAGAATTTTCTATCTTTGTTTATGGGTAGTCTGTTGCTCATCTTCTATTTCCTCCTGTGGGTTTTCACATAAAAAAAGTATTGTAAAACAGTTATCTTACAATACTCCTTTCATTTTCTTATCTCAACTGCTTTTATAATCCGGTATTGATTCCCGATACATCTATGGAACCGGAAAGAATTTCCTGAAAGTCACCGGAAATATCAACGCTTGCCGGTGTTATGATAAATATGTAGTGAGAAATCTTTTGCAGATTTCCGCTGATTGCAAAACAGGAACCGGAAGTAAAATCAATGATCCTCTGGGCAATATCCACATCCAGTCCTTCCAGATTCAATACAACTGTTCTGTTTGCCAGAAGCGTTTCTGTAATTTCTCTTGCATCCTCAACTGTAGTCGGTTTAATCACACATACTTCCATGCCATCCCCCATTCTCCGCGGCTGTCTCATTTGTGTTACCTTAGGCGTAGGTTTAACCCTGGGCCTCTCTTCCTCATAATCGGATTCTGCTCTGGCAACCACCTTTTTTCTGGGAGCCTCTTCTACTTCTTCATCCTCATCATCGTAATCATCATAATCGTCATCCATATCCTCATCATTTAATTTTAAGGAATTTAAAAACTTGTCCATTACGCTCATAATTCATTCTCCTTACACTTTAATCACATTGTATAATGACGCTCTCCGAATATCCCCGTTCCAACTCTTACAAGAGTCGCGCCTTCACTTACAGCGGTCTCATAATCGCCGGTCATTCCCATAGAAAGTACATTCATAGTTACATTATCAATGTTTTTGGCACTTATGTCAACAGATAATTGTCTTAACTGTGCAAAATATTGTCGATTATCTTCTGGATTCTCAACATATGGAGCGATTGTCATCAACCCTTTTATGTGAATACCGGGCAGTTTTGCAATCTGTGAAACCAGTTCTACGGTATCTTCCGCCTTTGCGCCGAACTTGGATTCCTCTTCCGCCACATTAACCTCTATGAGAATATCCACTTCTACATTTTTCTTTAAAGCCTCTTTGCTGATTTCCTCGGCCAGTTTAAGGGAATCCACACTGTGGATCAATGCCGCCTTATCCACCACGTATTTTACCTTATTTCGCTGGAGATGGCCGATTAAATGCCATCTGATGTCCTTTGGCAGAACCTCGTATTTTTCCACAAGCTCCTGTACCTTGTTTTCTCCGAAATCCCGACACCCATGGTCATAAATCTCCTGTAACATGGAAACCGGCTTTGTTTTACTGACAGCTATCAGCGTTACTTCCTCCGGATTCCTGCCGGATGTCTCACATGCTTTTAAAATATTGTCTGCAACTTTATCATAATTTTCCTGAAGCATAGGCCACTCCTTTTTCACTGCCGCCATATTACTGCTTTATTCTATCATATGACTTCTTTTAATCATAAATAAAATCATTTTCATTGATGCTGTCCGCATCTAAAACAATATAATCGTATTCCGTCAGTCCGTAGCGGGTGTTGGATTTCACAATGGAATATTCTTCATTGGAATATAAGACCGTGATTTCTTTAAAATCCGCAAAACCTTTATTGATATTGTAAACCCCCATTAAGGTGCCCACCTTGCTGACCGGATATTTTTCTGCGGAATCCGGCATACATATATAATCTCCCGGACGTAAAACAGAGGTGTCCACATAGTAGTCCGTGTCGCTTTCCGAATAAATGGATGCATCTATGAACTCCGTGGAAATATTTCCTTCTTCGTCATAGGTTTCACGCATAAAACCGTCCTTGGAGCTGTTTCCGCCCTTTGTGGCATATTCCTTGGGAATCAGGTAAAATTCCTTTTCCACTATGGCGCTGTTTGGAATCTTAAGTCCCCTGTCGTCATCTAAGATAATTTCAATATCGATATAGCGGTCCTTTGCAAAGGTAATCATGGAATTATTAAATTTCAGTTCCACATAATCATATTTATCATCGGCAGTCAAAACATTTACTTCCGCCCATGAGGTGTACTGATTTTTCAAGAATTTGACCTCTACAAAGCCTTCTTTCTGAAGTCTTGCAACCTTTTCCCTTTCCACGGGAATTACAATGGACCAGTGTTCGGAAGTTATCATTTTGTATACAGGGTCCGCATTTCCCACCAGCGTGTTGTTGACAAACTGCTCCTTTTCCCCGTTTTCCTTTAAGAAGGTTTCGGCATTTATCATGGAAGGCTCTAAATGCTCCAGTCCGTCCACATTGTAAACAACAACGCCGCTTCTGGGGGCATAGGAAAACTGTACAGAGCTTCCGGTCACATCTGCACGCTGCAAATTATTTAACATGTTGTAATTGGATAATTTTAATACAGTGCCCGATACGTCATAGGAAAAATCATATACCTGCCCAAACTGTTCATCCTTGTAATTGTGGGAAAACTGCATAAAATCATTGCGCAGCTCCCCTAAGTCATTGCCTGAAAGCAGGATTTCATCCGTATCGTTTTGAAGAATTTCCGCCATTTTACCGGTCTGGTCCAGAGAATAAATCAGATCTCCGCTGGCCACATGCTCGCCCTCTCTGGCATAATAGTTAATGTAACCCGAGGAATTTGCCGAAACAATGGTTTCTTCTCTTAAAATAATTCCCTCATATACATTTGAAACACTCAACGAACCGGAACGGACTTCATAGCGCTTTACATTGCCTTTGGTAAAGAAAAGCACTACGCAAATAAGAATATAGAGAAACATAACGGCAAAAATAATAATGCCGATATTGATATTCAAGGGTCTGCGGTATTTATTTATATTGACTGTTTTTTTTCGTGATGCCAAATCAGTGACTCCTTACCTTCTTGCATCAATGATTGACCAGATTGATCAGGTCATACATTTCATCGTACAGGTATTCTCTGCTGGAACTTTTTAATATTACGGATATATAGGGATTGCCCGAGGAATCCTTGGAAAGGAGTACGAGGCAATTGCCTGCCGCATTGGTGGTTCCCGTCTTTCCGCCGATTACCATAACCCCTTCGGGACTTTCATGATTACCGTTTAAAAACCAGTTGCTGTTTTTGCAGGACAGTTCCTTGGGCTCCCCTGCCGCATTGTGATAAACTCCCGAATATTCCGGAGTTGTTATAATCTGTACAAATTCATCATATTGAATCGCTTCATTAAAAATTAAATACATATCATAGGCCGTTACGTAATGCCCTTCGGCTGTAAGGCCGTGGGGATTCATAAAGTGACAGTTGGTGGCTCCCAATGCCAGAGCCTCTTCATTCATCATATCAACAAAAGCTTCTTCGCTGCCGGCTATGTATTCCGCAATCATAACTGCCGCATCATTTCCTGACGGGATTAAAAGGGCGTGAAGAGCCTGGGCAAGAGTCATGGTATCGCCTGCCTTGATTCCTACCAATGAAGCGCCGGATTCCGTGATCTCTACATTTGCAGACGCGGTCAGAACATCGTCCAGATTGCCGTTTTTCAATGCGATAATTGCCGTCATAACCTTGGTCAGACTGGCAGGATTCAGCTGCAGATTTGCGTTTTTTCCGTATAAAACTTCTCCGTCGTTAATACTGCACAGCAACAGCGCTTCAGCCTCGGAAGCATCTATGCTGTTAACCGAAACATCTCCGTTTATTACGCACAATTCCTGCGCAAAGGAGTCTGCCCTGGTTCCGCTGTTGTCTCCACTGTTAAACCGATAAGCCGAAACGGAACTGTCTAAATCATAATTCATGCTGTAGCCCTTGCCGCCGCAGCCCGTCATGCAAAAAATCAGGACTGCTATAAGGCAGAAAGCGGGAATTCGTTTTTTATTTGTACATTTCACGCCACTCAAGATCTCCTCTGTCAAGTGATTTTATCAAAAGCTCGGCAGACGCCAGATTCGTAGCCAGAGGAATATTGTGGGTATCGCATAGCTTGACCACATTATTCACATCCGGTTCATGGCTCTTAGGAGTCAGGGGGTCGCGCAGGAAAATGACCAGATCTATCTGGTTATGCTCAATCTGCGCACCAATCTGCTGCTCGCCGCCTAAATGGCCTGCCAGAAACTTATGGATATTCAAATTTGTAACTTCCTCTATAAGCCTTCCTGTGGTTCCTGTGGCATACAGCTCGTTTTTGCTCAAAATACCACGGTAGGCTATGCAGAAATTCTGCATCAGTTTTTTCTTTGCATCATGTGCGATCAATGCAATGTTCATAATAAAATACCCTCTCTTAACTATATTTACGAACGGCCTGCAGTCTCACGTTTAAAACAAATCCCATCCCCATAAAGAGACTTATAAGCGAGGTCAGACCATAACTTACAAATGGTAACGGTAATCCTGTATTGGGAATGACTCCCGTTGCCACGCCTATATTGAAAAAGCTTTGGAATCCCACTAACGCCGCCATTCCGGAACAGATAATTTTTCCTTCTATATCGCTTGCCCGCGTGGCGGCTAAAACGCATTCAATGGCTATGAGAAAACAAAGAATAACTACAACGCATCCGCCCACAAATCCCAGTTCCTCTCCTATAATGGCAAAGATAAAGTCTGTCTGTGGCTCCGAAATAAAATTTCCGTTTTTGACGGAGGCAATTTCGTTATTGTTAAGGCCTTTTCCGAAAAGCTGGCCGGAACCGATGGCTATCTGTGAATTTGTCTGCTGATACCCCTCAGCATTTTCGTATTCATCAGGATGAAGCCATGCCATAATTCTGTCCTGCTGGTAATCCTTGATTAGATTCTGGTCTTCCTGCAATACCAGTGAAAGAAATATAATCCCCACAGGTATGATAACCGCCAGTGCACCCCAGATAATTTTGTAATTTAATCCCCCTATATACAAAATAACACAAAAAATCATAAGCAGCATAATGCTGGTAGACATATCCGGCTGCTTATAAATCAGTACCCAGGGCGGTATAAACAAAAGTACCATAACAGCAAGATTCCGAAAGGAATTAAAACGTTCCTTATGTTTCATAATATACTGTGCATAAAATAAAATCAATAGTATTTTAACCGTCTCCGAGGGCTGGAATCTGATTCCCGCAATGGAAACCCAGCGTCTGGCATTATTGACAACCGTTCCGAACTGACGTACCAAAAGCAGCAGAACAATGCTTCCCAGATAAATCAGCCAGTAAAATTTTAAAAATATGTGATAGTCAAACAGAGAAAGCACCACCATAACAAAAAGACCCAGAATCAGCCCCACGATCTGCTTGGACTGGTATTCGGCATTAGCGCTGCCGATTGCCATAATTCCGATGACGGTTATGGCAATCAGCATAAAAACTAATTTGAAATCATAATCTCTGACACGGTATCTCTTTAACACGTATTTCAACTCCTATACTACCAGAAAACATTGATTTTACGTCTGGAAAATTCCAGTTCCAATGTGCTGGTATCAATCTGCATGTATTTGCACAGGATTTTGGCAATATCCCGCTTTATCATTTCCATTACCTCCTGGTTCGGTCTTTCCCGGGGAATGATATGGATGGGGGGGTTATCCCGCCGCGTATCCGTCGTTGTCGAACGTATAGCGCCTGCCGCCGATGCCGGCGGAGACGTTCCGAAGAAAGGTCCCGTCGGCGTTCCGGTAGCGCCAGCCGGCGTCGTCCTGCGTCCAGCCCTCCGG
>CAZDRM010000002.1:0-47605 GCA_964507745.1 uncultured Lachnospiraceae bacterium | reverse complement strand
ATATTGAAGGGCAGCTTATAGAGGTTCTGGAAAGAAACGGCTATGACATGAATTTAGTGGCTTACGGTATTAACTGGGGCTACACTACCAGCAGCGTGGATTGGCAGAGCATTGCGCTCATTGTAGGAATATTAGTGATTATCATGTTGTCAGGGTATCTGATTATTTATAATGTCTTTTACATTAATGTGACAGGGGAAATCCATGAATACGGCTTGTTAAAAACAATCGGAACCACGGCAAAGCAGTTAAAAAAGCTTGTAAGAAGGCAGGCTGTCCTGTTATCCCTTATAGGGATTCCCTTTGGAATGGCTTTTGGAACAGTCCTTGCCAAAGTGCTTCTGCCCGTAATTTTGGGAAGTTTTTTAACCTATCGGGTGGTTTTTTCCATAAATCCTATAATCTATTGCGCCAGCATTATATTTACCTTTGTGACTGTATTGATGAGCTGTGAAAAGCCCTGCAGTCTTGCATCCAAGGTTTCCCCCATGGAGGCTTTGCGTTATACGGAAAAATCCGCAGTTAAAAAGAAGGCAAAGAAAAGCAGAAGGGTTTCGTCCTTTACCATGGCGGTTGAAAATGTGAAAAGAAGCAGAAAAAAGGTTATAGTGGTGGTATTATCCCTTTCTATGAGTATGATTTTAGTCAACAGTATTTATAATATGGTGCACAGCTTTGATATGGATACTTATATTTCCAACAGCATTATGGGAGATTTTCAGGTTACCCACAGTTCAGTCATGAATATGGGCACCAGCTTAAAAATCTATGACGGCATCAGTCAGGAAGAGCTTGCCATGCTCAAAGAGCTGGACGGAGTGGAATCCGTAGCGGCGGTATATGCACAAGGCTACGGTATAGCTCTTTTGGATGAGGAAGGAATTCAGAGGGTAAAGGATTTTGTTGACAGCCATGAGGATATAAAAAACGATCCGTGGATAGCGGAGGAACTGGGCTATATTGAGGAACTGGGATATATGTTTGCCGATGTTTACGGAATTGATCAGACTGCTTTTGCATACTTGAGTGATTACGGCATCAGCTGGGAGAAATTTAACAGCGGTAACTATTGCCTGCTTTATGAACATTCAGAGAATGAAGAGAACTGGATGTTTAAGGCGGGGGATAAGATTACCCTGCAGCCGGAGGAGGGCGACGCCAGAGAATATGAGGTTCTGGCCGTTGTGGAGATTCCATATTCACTGACTACCAGAGCCTTTCCTGCTTTTGGAATCAGCCCGGTTCTGCCGGAGGAAGCGTATATGTCGTTTACAGGGAAAACCGGCGTCATGAATCTTTCCATGACGGTCAGGGATGACAAGGAGGCAGAGGTGGAAAGCTTCTTATCCTCTTATACGGAAAACGGAAACGATGAACTTGTCTATGTATCCAAGCAGACCTATATTGATGAATTTGAAAGCTTTGTATCCATGTTCTGGATTGTGGGCGGAGCGTTGAGTTTTATTCTTGCCCTTATAGGAATTCTGAACTTTATCAATGCCGTTATAACGAGTATTCTTGCGAGGAAGCAGGAGTTTGCCATGATGGAGGCGGTGGGAATGACCAGAAAGCAGCTTCGCGCCATGCTGGTGTTTGAGGGGCTTTTATATGCAGGGCTTACCATTGGATTTTCCCTTACGGTGGGGAATGTAATCTGCGGTTTGCTTGTAAATATGGCAGCGAGTATGTTCTGGTTCTTTAAGTATTCCTTTATAATCTGGCCCATTCTGGCCTGTGCGCCGGTGCTGGTGGTGTTAGCGGCAGTGATTCCTTATGGAGCTTACGGGCAGATGAGCAGGGATAGTATTGTGGAGAGATTGAAATTGATTGAGTAGAAGAGACGGGGCGTGTGTCGGCCTTTGGTGCGTAATTGCGGCGGGGCAGGCTTGTTTCGGGAAAAGTCTTTCTGTTTCTTCTAATCGTACTGTAAAACGTGGTTTTTCCGGCAGCCCGCCGGAAGATAGCGGGGATTCGACGGGGGCGCGTCAATGCGGCATCCTTGCCGCAGAGACGCTTACCGGCCCGTCCGGGGCCGGTACCCCTTGGGTGTTGGAGCGGGCAGCAGGAAAAATCACGTTTTACAGTGGGCGATTAGAGAAAACAGAAAGCTTTTCCCGAAACAAGCCCTGCCCCGCCGCAATTACGCACCAAAGGCCGACACAGCGCTCCTCATTGGTTTGTTTTTAGAGTGAGTGGATTGAGGGAAATTTGGAGGGGCACTGGAATATTTGATAAAGTGGTATAATTAAAAAAAGTGGTACAATTAAAAGTGGTATGGTTAAAAAGTTGAAAAGTGGATGTTTTAAACAATCCAAAGTGAGGATATGATGCTTATAAAGTAATAAAGGGATGACGGAGGAATGAAATTTAAGGGGTTGAGTTCTTCGGATGTCCTGAGGAGGAGAGAAAAAATGAATACACAGAATAGAACAATGAGGATTGTACTTGCGGGATTGTTTGCGGCGCTGACTTGTGTGGCAACTATGGTTGTCAGGATTCCCACATTTAAGGGATATGTTCATATCGGGGATTGTATGGTAATTGCATCGGGGGTTATTTTAGGACCGGTAGTGGGCGGTCTGGCAGCGGGTATCGGCTCTATGCTGGCAGATTTGCTGGGCGGTTATTTTGTCTTTTCGGCAGCAACTTTTGTTATTAAGTTTGCGGCGGCTTTTGGGGCGGGTGTTGTCTTTGCCGCATTCTGGAAGGTGTTTAAGAAATATAGCCTGCCGGGAACTGTTCTTGCAGGGGTTGCATCAGAGGTTGTGGTTGTTATTGGATATTTTGTATTTGAGATTTTTTATGAAGGATTTGCGGCAGCTGTTGCGGAAATTCTTCCAAACTGCGTACAGGGCGTTACGGGATTGGTACTGGCGGCGGTGTTGACTCCGGTCTTGCTGCAGATTCCTACGGTTAGGGATGTTCGGGTAAATGTAAAGATGAAAAAGCTGCATTGAACTATTTCTTAAATCATATAATTTCGGTTTTTGTTTTGGAATATATATGAGAAAGGCTTTGATATATATGAGAAAAGCTTTGATATTGAAAGGAAGAGTGTTAGGAGCTGGGCGGAAAAAGAACAGGAAATAGGATGTAAAAAAGGATAGGCAAAAGTAAAACGAAAGGTTTTTTGCTTCTGTCTATCCTTTATTTTCTATATTTGAATCGGTAGATTGACTGCAGATCGTTTTGCCGTGAATGGTATTAAATCAGTACCTTGGACAGGAAATCCTTTAATCTGTCGCACTGAGGATTGGCAAAGATTTCATCCGGTGTGTTTTCCTCTACGATTCTGCCGTCATCCATAAACAGTACCCGGGAGCCGACTTCTTTGGCAAAGCCCATTTCGTGAGTAACTACCAGCATGGTCATGCCGGATTTGGCAAGGTCTTTCATAACTTCTAATACCTCGCCTACCATTTCCGGGTCTAAGGCGGAAGTGGGTTCGTCAAAAAGCAGTACGTCGGGCTGCATGCACAATGCCCTTACAATAGCGATGCGCTGCTTCTGGCCGCCGGAAAGCTGATTGGGGTAAGCGTCTGCTTTTTCCTCCAGTCCTACTCGTTTTAAATAGTCCATGGCCATTTTTTTTGCATCTTCCTCAGGCATTTTTAAAAGCTTTATGGGAGCTAAGGTCATGTTCCGCAAAATTGTCATATGGGGGAACAGGTTAAAGTGCTGAAAAACCATACCGATTTTCTGACGGTAAAGATTGACGTCAGCATGTTTGTCCGTAATGTCCTTGTTTTCAAAGAGGATGGTGCCGTCCGTGGGTTCCTCCAGTAAATTCAAAGAGCGTAAGAAGGTGGATTTGCCGGAACCGGAGGGCCCGATAATAACCACAACCTCTCCCTTTTTGATTTCGGTGTCAATATTTTTTAATACGGAAAGCTTGCCAAAGGATTTACAGAGATTGTTAATCTGAAAAAGAACTTCTCCGTCCTGAATATTGCTTTGATTTTCGATAACAACTGTATTTTTATCTTTCACTGTTTCTCAGCCTCCTTTCAAGCTTCTTTACAAGCGCCGTCAATATCATGACCATACACAGGTAAACGAGGGCAACGGCAATTAAGGGAAGGAACGCTTCGTATGTAACGCTTCGGATAATATCGCCGCCGCGGGTCAGATCCATTAATCCGATATAGCCGCAGATGGAGGTTTCTTTTAAAAGAACGATAAACTCATTGGCCAGAGCAGGCAGTATGTTTTTGAAGGCCTGGGGCATAATGATATATACCATAGTAGAGGGATAGGAGAAACCAAGGCTTCGTCCTGCCTCAAACTGTCCCTGGTCAATGGACATAATGCCGGAGCGGACAATTTCTGCCACGTAAGCCCCTGAGTTGACGCCGAAGGACAAAACCGCCACCAAAATCTTGTCTACGGAAGCAGTGGCAAATATAACATAATACATAATCAAAAGCTGAACCATAACAGGTGTTCCGCGGATTACGGTCAGATAAATATTGCAGATAAAGTTCAATACTTTCAGCTTTCCTGTTTTATCATAGGTGGACCGGATAATGGCCACCAGAAATCCCAGCGCAACGCCTAAAAGAACGGCAAACAGGGTAATGAGAAGGGTGGAACCCAGTCCTTTCAATAAATATTGATAACGGTTATCTTCCACAAAGCATTGTATAAATTTCGCTTGAAAGGAACTTAATCCCAGTGAAATGGAATTTGGTGGTAAAATAAGCAAATTTAATAAATCCAAATGATTTTCCTCCTGACAGTGATTGTAAAAAGGCTGCAGCGGAAGCTACAGCCCTCGTACATCATAGCATATTTCCGTTTTATTGGAAATAAAATATTTATTTTCTGACGATAATAACCTGTGTTGCAGTTGTGTATGTATCTGTAAAGTCAATGTTTTTCAGACGGTCTTCGGTAACGGTCATACCTGCAGCGCCGAAATCAGCCTTGCCGGACTGAACGGCAGTGATAATGGAATCGAATTCCATATCCTCGATAACCAGTTCATAACCTAATTTGTCACAGATTGCTTTTGCAATATCGGCATCGATGCCTACGATTTCGTTGTTGGCATAATACTCATAGGGCTCGAAAGAGGCATTGGTTGCCATAATCAGTCTGCCGTTGGGATATGTGGTGCCTTCCGGTGTTTCGTAAGGGCAGGTTCCCTTTGTGTCATCTCCGATGTAGTTGGAAATGATCTGGTCTAAGGTTCCGTCAGCTTTTAATTCAGCTAATGCGCCGTTAAAAGCAGTTGTTAAATCCTGATTGTCCTTGTTGATGCAGATTGCATATTCTTCAAGAGCAAATTCCTGACTTAAAATTGTTAAATCCTCATTTTTTGCCACAAAAGCCTGAGCGGGCTGACTGTCAATGATAACGCAGTCAACTTTGCCCTGCTTTAAAGCAAGAACAGCGTCGTTTCCTTTGTTGTAACGCTCGATTTTGGAGCCTTCTTCTTCATAATCGGTAGCGTAAATATCTCCGGTTGTACCGAGCTGTACGCCGATAGTCTTTCCGGGCAGGTCATCTACGGAAAAAACAGTATTTTCAGCTACCTTGCCGCCACATGCGCACAGGGATAATGTTAAAATTCCGATCAGTCCCGCAGAAAGAATTTTTTGATAATTTTTCATGGTTGTTCCTCCTCTTTTCATAATTACATTTATGGGTTATTATAACAGAGTGGGAAAATTGACGCAATATGAAAAAAGATGAAAAGGGTTATATTTGTTGTATAATTTTGGGGGATGGGTGGAGAAAATCGGGGCAGACGGGTGGTAAAAGTCTTAGGGTCCGGGGATAAATGTTTCCTTCCTTTGTGCCGGTTGCGAACATAGGGGGTTCTAAATGTTCCGGGGGGAGAATTGGTTTCGGACGCAAACGGCATATGTGCGGCATCCGTGCCGCAGATATGCCGTTCTCCAACATCCTGTTGGAGAATTGCTGGGAAAGACGGAACATTAAGAACCCCTCTATGTTCTCCTCAAGGCACATAGGAATGAAATCATTTATCCCCGGACCCTAAGACTTTTACCACCCGTCTGCCCCGGGAGAATGGTTGTCGATACAAATTGTACAATGGTGGGGCAGTGCGTAGAAGATTGTCTTTCTGTTTGCGCAGGATGGTTGTCGATACAAATTGTACAATGGCGGGGCAGTGCGTAGAAGATTGTCTTTCTGTTTGCGCGGGATGGTTGTTGATATATATTGTGCAATGAGGAGTCGTGGCATATTTTTTCTGAACGAGGAGCATTGACAGAGATTGTGCGATGAATGGGAGGGAATTGGATGGTTCTTGAATTGTTGGAAGAGAGTATGATTGTGGAGATATATGAGGAGAGGATGCAGGAGGATTTTGCGAAGGGGGAGATTAAGCCTCTTGCTAGGATCTTGGAGTTGTGGAGGCAGGGGAAGTATTTTTGTTATGGGCTTTATGACGAAGGGGAATTTGCAGGATATTGTTTTCTGGTGGTTTCAGAGAAGAGGGATGCGGTTTTGCTGGATTATTTTGCTGTTTCCAAAGAGCTTAGGGGGAAGGGATACGGCAGTGTCTGCCTTGGGCTGTTGAAGGAGGAGATAGAACGGCGGAAATTCGGCACGTTGATTCTGGAGGTGGAGAATCCAAGATTCGGGAAGGATGAAGGGGAAAGGGAGCTGCGGCGCAGAAGGATAGCTTTCTATATCAGAAACGGCATGACATTGACACATCTCAGAATTTTTCTCTATGATGTGGAATATCTTGTGATGACGGCAAGAAAACAGGAAATGTTTTGGACGGCGGAGCAGATTTATCATACATATCAAGTGTTATTAAAACCGGATAAGATTGATACAAAGCTGAGAATTTCCACTAATGTCCGGTGTTTTGCCATGGATATGGACAGAACTGCCTTGAATGAGCGGGGGGAACTGTCACTGCGGACAAGGAATGCGATTTTACAGGCTTTGGGGAAAGGGCTTTATGTCGTTGTTGCCAGCGGGAGGGCTTATGATACCCTGCCGGCGGAAGTGGTATCCATTCCGGGTATAGAATACGTTATTTCCTCCAACGGCGCATCGGTATGGCATAAGGGAGAATGCATCAGGCGCAGGGTATTGAAGGAGGAAGCGGTTCTTGCCCTTTTGGAGATATATCAAAATGCAGGGAGAAAATTTCTTCTTGCTATGGAAGTATTTTATAAGGGAAAGGCTTTCTGCCAAAGGGAATATTTTGACGATCCGGCAGCCTTTGGCTCGGAAAAAGCGGTGGAATATGTGCGGAAAACGAGAGAGGTAAAAGAGGATTTGGAAGGATTTGTCAAAGAGCATGCAAAGGAACTGGAAAGCATCGATTTTATCAGCAGGGATAAAGAAAACAGGGAAAAGCTTAAGAAGAAGTTGTTAAGTGAAATACCGGAAATTGCTATTACGTCTTCCATAGAGCATCTTATAGAGATTTCGGGGGAAGACGTTTCAAAGGGAGAAAGCTTGAAATGGCTTTTGAATGAACTTCATATTGAAAGGGAAGAATGCGTGGCCTTCGGGGACGGAGATAATGACGCGGATATGCTTTCCTATGCGGGAATCGGCATTGCTGTGGAAAATGCTACGCAACTTGCAAAAAATGCGGCGAATTTTGTGACAAAAAAGCACTTTCAAGACGGTGTTGCAATTATTATGGAAGATATCCTGCAAAAATGTGTGGAAAATAATGAAATATTAATGTAAACTGAAAGTGGCAGACAAAAGCTGCTAACAGATGATAAAATAAAAATAATTATGGCAAAAAATGAACAAGTTAATATCCTGCACAGGCAGTAAAGTATCAATTTTGCGGCGCTGCAGGCGGGAGAAATAAAGGGCAAGGGGGAATAACGCGTGATATTTAAATGTAGAAACTGCGGTGCCAATACAGTCTGGTCGCCGGAAAAAGACAGTATGTGCTGCCCGCACTGTGAAAGCATAGACAGTGAGGAAGCGGTAAGAAACGATAATATGTTTCAGTGTGCGGCCTGCGGGGCGCCCATGCAGCCCAAGGAATTTGACAGCGCCAACAAATGTGAGCATTGCGGCGCCTATACTATTTTTGAAGAGCGAATCAGCGGGGAATATCTGCCTCATCTGATTCTGCCTTTCAAAGTGGGAAAACAGAAGGCAAAAGACCTGATTAAACAGGAATTCGGCAAAAAGCTGTTTTTGCCTTCCAGCTTCTTAAGAGAATCCTATCTGGACAAAATGGAAGGGGATTATATCCCGTTTTACCTTTTTGATTTTGACTGTCATTACAGATTTGCGGGAAAAGGAAAGAAAATCAGACGTTGGGTTTCCGGCGATACAGAGTATACGGAAACCTCCATATTCCAGATTTACCGCGATATGGATGTGGATTTTTCAAGGATTCCCACAGATGCGTCCCTTGCCATGCCCGACGGGGAAATGGATTTGTTAGAGCCATATAATTATGGGGAAATGACAGGATTTGAGCCAAAGTACATGTCAGGCTTTTTAGGAGAGAGGTATAGTGTATCCAAGGAGACCTTAGAGCCCCGGGCAAAGCAGAAGGCGAGAAATGATGCCGGCGCCCTTATGAGAAGCAGCATTACGGGATATAACAGCGTTACGCCGGAAATGGACGACTGCCAGTGCCGGACCAAGGCGGAAAATTATGCGCTGCTTCCCGTATGGAATTATATTTATCGTTTTAAGGGAAAGGATTACTTTTTCAGACTGAACGGACAGACCGGCAAGCTGGTGGGAAAAGCTCCCATTTCCATAGGGAAAATGATGGCCTATGCCGCGACACTTTTTGGATGTATTATAGCAATTGGCGCTCTGCTCAACGGAATTTTGGGGGTAATCTGATATGAAAAAATATTTAAAGCACTTTAGGTTTTTATTTATTGCAGTGGGAATACTGCTTGTGGCTTACATTGCAGTATACGCAACAAAAAAACCGCCAATAAATTATGTTCGCACCAATTCTCAGGAAAAGGAAAGGGTATTTGATTATGCAGATAAGCTGACGGATAAAGAGGAAGATGCCCTGAGGGAACTGATTGCCGAAAAAGAAAATATAATTGGCTGCGATATTGTTCTTGTAACAATCAACGACCCGTCGATTAATTCGGATTATGCCATGATGAATTATGCCGATGATTTTTACGATGAAAGAAAGTACGGCTTTGACAAACCATGGGGAGACGGAGCACTTTATCTGGATAACTGGGCAAACGGGTACTGCTGGTTTTCCACCTGCGGAAGAGTGGAGAACCGGTATTCCAGTCAGGCCATAGACAATTTGATCACTGAAATATGCGCTACAGTCAATAATGACCCTTACGACGCATACAGGACCTATGTGGAATCTTTAAGCCGTAAGATGTCTAATCAGGGCTCCACGGAAACGATTCCCATGCTGTACATTTGGGGAGCGGCATTTATCATAACTATCGCCTATGTGCTATACGGAGTGGTAAGCAACAAAGGCAAGAAAACCACCACAGCCAATACCTATGTGGCAGGAGGTCAGCCTCTGTTTCATGACAGAAGGGATATTTTTATAAGTAAGCACACCACCAGAAGGCATATTGAAAGAAGCAGCGGCGGAGGCGGCGGAGGAGGACACCATATATCCTCCGGAGGACATTCCCACGGAGGTGGCGGCGGACGTCACTAAGTTTTTCAGGACTGTGGCGGAGGCGTGATATAGGAAAACGAAAATTACTTTACTGCCGGATTTCATCAAAGGTCATGTTCAGGGCTTCGGAAATGGTATAGCTTAACCGTTTGATAACGGCATCCACATCCTTACCCGTCACATACATGTTGTTCAACTCCTGGAGCATGGTGTTGGAGCATTCGTCCTGCAGCATGTGCAGATCAATGGAGTGATTGGATTTTTCTGAAAAATCCTCCAAAGCATCCCATACGATAGTAGCGGCATCCACAACGGTGGGAATGCCGATGGCAATAACGGGAACGCCCAGACTTTCTTCGGTCAGGGCGTTTCTGTGGTTTCCCACGCCGGAACCGGGATGAATGCCCGTGTCGGTAATCTGTATGGTACGGTTTAAACGGTGGAGGGTTCTGGCGGCAAGGGAGTCGATGACAATGACCATATCGGGAGAGGTCTGGTCTATGACACCTTTGATGATTTCAGCCGTTTCCATGCCGTTTTGCGCCATAACGCCGGGGGCAAGAGAACTGATGGAATGCATCCTGTTCTTATCATAGGCTGCCGTGCCGTATTCCATAATAATATGCCTTGTAATGCAGAGATTGTCGATTACGTGAGGACCCAGGGAGTCGGCAGTCACGTCCCTGTTGCCGAGACCGATAACGAGAATGGACTTTTCCTTTTCAAAATCGGGGATCAGTTCTTTTAAAATCTCGGAAAGATGGACGGATACTTCTCTGTGGCTTCCTTCATCGGGAACATCCAGATCAGGCGCCTCTATGGTAATATAGGTGCCCATAGGTTTGCCAAGGGCTTTGGCGGCATTTTTTGTAGTAACGGAAACGGTTGTAATGTATACCTGGTCCTCTTCATATTTTTTTTCATGAACCTCGATTCCATGGATATGGGTAGAGGATTCCTCCACGGTTTCATGGGCTTCCAGAGCCAAATCGGTTCGAATCTGTTGTATCTGCATAATCTGCCTCCTTGTGCGTAAATTACCGGATTGCCTGAAAAGTGTTAATTCTCGGCTTTTTCATTGGTATTTTTTCCAGAAATTTACGAAATATGTATTGACATTAAAAACAGTTTCGTCTATTATAATATGCGTGTGTTCGCATTAGTCTGCCCGTGTCTGGATGAAGCGTGACACAGGCATAGAGATATGACTATTTGATAATAGGAGGTGTGAGTCATGGCTAACATCAAATCTGCTAAGAAAAGAATTTTAGTAAACAGAACAAAGGCTGAGAGAAACAAAGCTATCAAATCCGGTGTTAAGACTTCTATCAAGAAGGTTTACGCAGCAATTGATGCAAAAGATGCAGATGCAGCAAAGGCAGCATTAAAAGACGCTACTGTTGCAATCGATAAAGCGGCTACCAAAGGCGTTTATCACAAGAATAATGCATCCAGAAAGGTTTCCCGTTTAACAAAAGCTGTTAACGGTATTGCCTAGTTTTTGGAATAGAGTTTGTAATTTCATCGGTACTGTTGTCCTGTCCGGCCCGTCATCCGTACAGGAGCAGAAGTGAAATGAAAAATATGACCGTAATCCCTGAAGCAGGGGTTGCGGTTTTTTTTGCGGCTCATTCTATTCTGGCATAGACAGGCATTTTCTCTCATATATTAAATTGGTGATAACATGAGAAGAAGATGGGTAAGGAAGAAGCAGGAAGACGGATTGTTTTTTGTGGCGCTGATCTGCCTGCTGACGCTTTTGGCATTTGGATTTAAAGAGCAGTTATTTTGCCTGGTTTATCCGGGCGTTTCTTATATTTCCGGTATTCAGACCACAGAAAAATATGAGTTATGTAAACTAACCATGGCGTTTTCCAGCGGTTATTACGGCTATCTGGAGCAAAGGGACAATCCGGATATATCCGTGGAAAATCTTGCGGGGGCAAGGGGACTTCTTAAGGAATACGAACTATATTCCCGGGAGACTGCCGAGGATGAGATGGGAAATGAAGGAATGGCCGGGGATGAATCCATGAGCGATGTTTTTTTATCGGAGGATATGCAAAACGGAATAGCAGCGGAAAATGAATCTGCAGGCCGGGAAAGGAAAGAATTTATCCGGGCGGAAACCGCGGCACAGGTATTAGACTATGAAAAACTGTTGGATTTTGATTATTTAAAGAAAAATTTCTATACAGTTGACAAGTCCACGGATATAGGGGCGGATTTATTGGATGCCAGAAGGATGATGGAATATGATGCGACCATAAGAGGGGATGCATCGAAGCCCCAGATTCTGATTTACCATACTCATTCCCAGGAGGAATTTGCGGACAGCATACCGGGGGATTCCTCCACCTCCATTGTAGGCGCAGGAGAAAAGCTGGCTCAGCTTTTAAGGGATGAATACGGCTTTAATGTTATTCATCACACAGGCGTTTATGATGTGGAAAGCAGGGATTACGCATATTCTGCCGCAGGTCCTGCCATTGAGCAGATTCTTAGGGAAAATCCGTCCATTGAAGTGGTCATTGACCTGCACAGAGACGGGGTAGCGGACTCCACAAGACTTGTATCCGATGTAGGAGGCCGTCCTGCGGCGCAGTTTATGTTTTTTAACGGTCTCAGCTATTTAAAGAGCAAGGGGGCCATCGATTATCTGGAAAATCCTTATATAGAGGAAAATCTTGCCTTTTCCTTCCAGATGAAGCTGGCGGCGGATGAATATTATCCGGGATTTGCCAGAAACACTTATTTAAAAGGCCTTCGCTATAATATGCACTATTGTCCCAAAAGCCTTTTAATAGAGGTAGGGGCACAGACCAATACGGTGGAAGAGATCATGAATGCCATAGACCCGCTGGCGCATATACTGGCTATGGTGCTGAAAGGGGAGAAACCTTAGAAGGGATGATGCAGAAAAATATTGAAGAAGAAAAGAAATTATAGAAGAAAGCACAGTAAAAGAAAAGTGCAAAAATGCTTTTTGCACGAATGAGTGAAAGGTTTTTGAAGAGTTTTTGAAGAAAAATGTGGTTAGATTCAAAAATAGCATAATTCGTTCTCCAAATAAGAAAAAGAGGATTTTTTTGATATAATATTTGTAAATCCTATTTGCAATCAGTAAGAAAAACTTTGGGGAGAAATTAAAAATGCTAGATTTAGAAATTGAACAGCCGTTTATTCATATATTTAGAACTCCTTCAGGACATTATATTTATGATGTTAATACGAATGCAATATTGAAAATATCTAAGGATACTTATGAATGTTTAGAAAAAAAGGATTATAGCAACGCAGGTGTTTTGCCAGAAATAAAAGATTTAATAAATCAGGGGTATCTAAAATCAAGACATGTTGAAGAATCTTATAATCCTATTACGCCATATATCCATCAATATTTAGATACAAAGGTATGTAATCTTGTTTTACAGATAACACAGAATTGTAATTTGCGATGTGAGTATTGTGCATATTCGGGTTCTTATAAAAACCGAATTCATTCTAACAAAAGAATGACATTTGAAGTTGCAGCAAAGGCCATAGATTTTGTTGTTTCGCATTCGGAAGAAGCAGAGCAATTCTATATTGGCTTTTATGGTGGTGAACCGTTATTGGAATTCTCTTTGATAAAGCGGTGTGTTGATTATGCAAACAGGCAATGTGAAGGCCGTAAAATTAAATATCATCTAACTACTAATGCTACATTGTTAAGCAAAGAAATAGTAGAATATTTAATTGAAAATGATTTTGACATTTTAATTAGTCTTGACGGGCCTGAATCTATTCATGATAAATACAGAAAGTTTGCGGCTTCGTCTAGGGGTAGCTATCAAAAGGTTATAGAAAAAATCAATGAAATTAGAAAAATGTCACAGGACTATTTTGAAAATCATATAAGATTTAATGCAGTTTTGGATTATGAAAGCAGTTTTGAGGACGTTGCCGATTTTTTTGTAAATGGAGATATGTTCAAAAAAGATATGTGGCAATTATCTGAAATCAGTACAAGATATATTTGTGATGTCAAGTCAGTGTCAGACACATATATGGAGGAATACGAATATGCACTGTTCAAATATTATGTGTATAAATTGAAAAGAATGAAAAAAACATCAGGCACTATTTTCAATGGACAATTTGAACATTTGAAAAAGTTTATGGAAAGATTTGAAACTGTAAATCAGACGATGTTGCCACAAAAATGGCATCATGGAGGTCCGTGTGTACCCGGTATTGTACGATTGTTTGTTGATTCTGACGGAAAAATGTTTCCTTGTGAAAGGGTTAGTGAAGTGTCAGAAATTGCATGCATAGGGAATGTCTATGATGGTTGGAATTATGAAAATATATTGCAAATGCTGAATCTGGAAAAAGTCACATCGGAAAAATGCAGAAACTGTTGGGCCTATCAATATTGTACAACCTGTATCGGAGATGCAGATGGAATAACTCATATTTCCAGTTCACATATTTGCAATCATTGTAATGAGGTTTTAAATAGTGTTGAAGCGCAAATGAAAGATTATGTTGTCTTAAAAGAACTTGGTTATAGTTCAGAATCAGAGTTTTTACAGGCTATATATGGAGAAGAAAAATGAAAGTAATGATGTACCCTTATGACAGAGAGTCATATCCTATTGTAGTTTTTCATGATATGATAAAAGAATTAGAAATTAAATCATTGGTTTCGCCTAAAGGATGGGGAGTTGACGGAAAACATCTTACTATTGGAGATCAAAATTATGTAGTAAAATCTGATTATGAGAGTGAGCTATTGACCTGTGAAGGGGTGTTATTTGTAAAATCTGCAAATAAAATACATCCGACAGATTTGATATTAAAGAAAATTCAATATGCGTATAGCCAAGGGAAGGAAATATATTATGCAAGAAATGATAAGCAGGAAATTAATTGGTTAAAGGAAAATGCTAAAGATACAGTTTTTTTCAATACAACTGATGAAGATAAAAATGAAGACGTTTTATCCCATAAATTTTTTGATATTCATACACCAATCATTGGCGTTGGTGGAATGGGAGAAGAGACGGATAAATTTTTTGTTCAATTGGGGTTAAGAAATTATTTAGATAAAAAGGAATATAAAGTAACGCAGATAGGTTCACGTAGCTATTGCGGGTTATTTGGTTTCCATCCATTTCCTCAATATATGTTAGATGTACATAAAGAAAAGGATAAAATTATTTTTTTTAATCATTATCTGAAGAAACTGGAATTGCAGGAAAAACCGGATGTAATTTTATTGGGGATTCCCGGTGGAATTATGGCAATAAACGAGAAGTGGCATAATGATTTTGGATGTCTGATGTATGAAGTGACCCAAGCAGTTTCTATAGACTATTTCATTTTGTCCACATATTTTGAGGAATATGCAGAAAATTTTTACAAAAATATTTCGGATCGGATATTTTACAAATATGGTTTTAAGGCTGACGCATTTCATGTATCAAACCGGAGGATTGATTATGTGGAAGGTATTGATGATTCCATGCTAAAACTTGTATCTGTAGATAAAGAATTTGTTCAAAGCACCATATGCAAATATAAAAGTGATAATATTTTGAATTTACAGAAGATAGATGATTTCCAGTTTTTGGAAAAAATCATTTTTGATGAACAAACGAAAGGATAAAAAAGATGGATAGCCAACATATTCATGATAAACTGGTTCAAATATTTAAGGAAATATTCAATCTGGATTTTAATCAGGACCATGTGTTGCAAACTGAGAAACTGTTGGGAAAGAAAATTCATATGTCAGCAAGAGATATGCTTTGGATTTTTTTTGTACTGGAAAGAAGTTTTGGAATTTCATTTGATGAAGAAGATGTGGAAAACGGAAAATTTGATACATTTGTCCATATTGAAGAACTGCTTATTAGGAAGTTAAATATATTGGTTGATTTGTAAAAAGGAATGGCATCATGACATAAATATAAAAAATCATGTCATAGTTTTATTTACGAAAGAAAGGGGCTGTATTTTATGAGAAAAATCATAAAAAGGAATGCTTTGCAAGAAAACACGGTTTTTGCCTATACACCGGATCAATGTGGCTGTTATTATCCATGCCAATGTACGTCAACACCGTCAACTGCTTTTGTTGATACTAAGAATCAGATGACAACAAAAATGTATGCCGGAAGTTATTTAAATTATAATTAGTATTCTATGCCATGATGCCGGTTTATATGGAGGGATTAATTATGGGGATTGTTCAAAGGGCAGCAGTATCAATGCGTTATTATTGGAAACGGGTATTGATTGTGACATTGATTTTCACGTGTTTGTTTACTGCCTTTATCGTTGTATTTCTGACTTGGATTTCTTCCAAAAATCAAATAGAATGCCTGCAAAAGTATCTTGGAAATTCTATTGTTGTTTCAAAAGTTATACAGAATGAAGAAGAGTTTCCTGCGCTGTTTACTGAAAAAGAGATTTCTGAAATCAGATTAATGGAATCCATAAATGGCGTGAATGTTATCACAACGTCCCCATTTGTTTTAAAAAATATTTCCCCCTATATTGAAGATTTGGAAGCATATGAAGCATATAGGCAGGAATATGAAGCAACAATGGGCGCTTTCGGAATCAGTAACGCAGAGACGAACTGCAGCGTATATGCCATGACTGATTCTGAAAAAATGCTCTTTTTTACGGGCAGCGGTTTTGAATTGGTCAAAGGAGCGCCGATTACGGAAGCTGACAAAGGAAAAAATGTTGCTTTGATTTCGGAGCAGCTTGCAGATACAAATGGTTTAAAGATAGGAGATACCGTCATCATATCTTTGGATGAATTCCGAATCAGTATGGGAATGAGCAGTGAGGAAACAGAGTTGGAAATTGTAGGCATTTTTTCATGCCGGGATTTGGGACAAAGTAGAGAACATTTAGACAGTTATCCGGCAAATTATATTATGGTGCCGGAAACCTTTTTGATGGATAATTTTCGGGACTATCCGGAAATTTTATATTTGTATGCCGAAAACACCTATGAGATTCCGAAAATAATCAGCCGGTTAGAATCTGTCTTGCCGGATGGAAATAACGATCCTAACGGAATACCCTCTGTCGCGCAATATCAATGGAATGAGAATTGGATAACATCTGTCAGCAAGCCTTTGGAGGAAGTTAGACGCTTATCCTTTGCCATTATTCTGATTATCGGATTTGTAATGCTGGTACTTATTTCTTTAATTGGAGCATTGCTTACTTATAAAAAATCTTATGAGTATTATATTTTAAGAAGTCGTGGGGAAAGTAAATCAAGAATCGTAATGCAGACTTTGGCAGAGTATCTGTCGATTATCATAATAAGCAGTCTGTTGGCCGCCGGGTTGTCTTTATGTGCAAGAAAACCGATTAATGACCGGATAATGAAACCCTATGTCAGATTGTATGACACTTATTTACAGGAATATAAGGATAAAGAAGAATTGTCGGGAGATATGGTTGATATTTCGGAGGGACTTCGCGGGTATTCGGCAGGTATCAGGAATTTAAATCAGAATATTCCACTTTATGTGGATGTTCAAAGCGGAATTATTTTGATTCTTATTTTATATATAGTTATTCCGGGGATTCTGTCATTTGAAATATTTCTTTATATTCGGGGAAATTCAATTCGTCCTGACTCTTCTATGGAAAGGAGTTGATATCATGAAAATGTGGGAAACGGCCTTTATTAGAATGCGGTGCAGACCATGGAATACAGCTCTTTTGTCTTTGTTGTTTATTTTAATGTCTGTTTCTTTACTGATCTTGTCAGGATTTTATCAATTGACTCAAAAAAGAAAGCTGGAATTTGATGAAATAATTTCGGGAGAGGTAATAATCCGTTGTACTGAAACCAGCTATGGGAAAGCGGAAGAAGGGTATGGCTTTAGTGAGCAGGAAATTAACGGACTGGTTGAAACTGAAAATGAAACTCTTACCAATAAAATGGCAATAGCTTTTGGATTTGCGGATTCCTTTGCGGTTAAAAAGGAGTCGGAAATGGGTATAGTCATACAGCTGTCAGCGGGAACGTATGCTAATGCCGGGGAGATTCCGGACATAGCTCTTATGGGGGTACAAAACAGTGCAGACTATAACTGGTTTGAGAATGATATCTATCAATTATCAGAAGGAGAACCTATATCGGAGAGAGATGCAGATGCCATGGTTGCGTTAATCAGCCAGGGAATAGCCAAGAGAAATCATTTGGACGTGGGCAGTAAAATCCGGATTATTCCCGAAAACTCTTCCGATGCAGTGGAATTTACGGTAAAAGGTATCTTTTCTGCGGAGGAAGATAGAGCGGATGCGGCTAGAAGCAGTCATGAAAACAGAATTATCATACCTATAGAAACCTTTAAAAAATTTGAAGGGGATCGATTATATTGTGAAGCGGTAATTCGGTTGGAAAAAGCAGCTTTAGCAGATTTGCTGCTAAATAGAATAGCAGATAGTGAATCCCTAAGCATTAAAAATGCCAGAGTAATTACAAATAATTATGAATATGTGGAAAAAAGCAGTGTACTTTTAGGGATGCAGCAGTATTTGAAAATTACGATTGCAACTCTGTTTCTTTCAACTTTATTGATTATTTGCTTGTATATGATATACCAAAATATGACCAGGCAAAGAGAGTTTCAAATTCTTTTATCCAGAGGAGCCGGAAAAGGAAAAATAGCAGGGACGATATTGGTTGAGACATTGATGCCCGCAATGATTGGTATAGTTTCCAGTTTGATTTTATGTGTAATATTATATTGCTGCTTTGGTTCGGGATTTCACTATCAGGATATTCAGGTTCAATCCCTTGAAGATATTTTAAATGCAAAAAATATTACATTTGTATTAAGCGGAGAAGTTCTGACAGTTTTGTTTGGAATGCCTATAACGTTGTTGAGTCTGAAAAGGGTTAATGTAAGAAAGATGTAGGGGGAAATATATGGAAAATAAATTAATAGTAAAAAATCTGAATTTTGGATATAAGCATAAAAAATCTAAAAATGTAATTATTGATAATATGAATCTGGCTTTTAGGCGGGGAAAGGTTTATGGCATTACGGGACGTTCCGGAACAGGTAAAACAACACTTCTTTCACTTTTGGGAGGTTTGGAAAAACCTGACGGAGGAGAAATTCTCTATGAAGGAAATAATATTGAGCACATCGGGTTAAAAAAATATCGTTCAGAGTATGTAGGGCTGGTTTTCCAACATTTTAATTTGTTGGATTATATGTCGGCTGTACAAAATGTAAAGGTATCTAAAGATATTGCGCATTCCCAAAAAGAGACAGATATTTACCGACTTTTGGATTCTCTTGGGATAACGAAAGAAAAAGCCGACAGAAATGTTCAATGCCTTTCCGGCGGAGAGCAGCAGAGGGTGGCTATTGCCTGTGCTATAGCTAAGGATGCGGAAATTATATTGGCAGATGAACCCACCGGAAATTTGGATTCCTTGACTGCTGTTGAAATTTTCAATATTTTAAAGGAAATAGCTCATGTAAAAGATAAATACGTTATAATCGTAACTCACTCGACGGAAATTGCAGGGCTCTGTGATGAAGAAATCAAACTTTCTGAAGAATAAAATATGAGTAAGTATCCGATTAATTTGTATGTAGTTATGGAAGGCGGGAGTGTATGAAGAATCTTGAAATTGCCATTCTTGATACGGGGATCAGCGATATGCCGCATCTTAAAAGGAATAAAATTGTGAGGCTTGAATTGGGCGATAATGGTACGGCAAGACAAAGAAAAACGATTTCTGATAATATGAACCATGCTACGATTTGTGCAACAATTTTGTCAGGACAAGTTAGTAATATTACTATATATGATATAAATGTTTTATTAGAGGGACAGGGAGGAAGAATAGAAAAGCTATTGCAGGGACTGCGATGGTGTCTTGAAAGCAATGTATCAGTTATTCATTTAAGTCTGGGGACATTATTATATAGAGATTACATTTATATAAAGAATGTCGTTGAGAAATTAATACAGAATAATATTGTAATCGTTGCGGCATATCATAATGAGACATTAAGGTCATATCCGGCGGCTATGGATAAAGTAATCGGTGTTCGGTGTGACAGGGATAACAAATTGCCGAATGGGGAAATCGGATGTAATGACTTAGAACATAATTCTTATATTTTGAATACTTCAAAATGTTTAGACGATATGGGAATTATGGTTGAAAATGCTAATTACAACAGTTATGCGGTTCCGATTATGACAGCTTATATAATCAAATATCTGCAAAAGGCAGACAGGTGTAATGTGAAAGAAGTTTTAGAATATTTACACCATCATTCGATTTACATTGCCTGATAAAAGTGGGGAGTACTAGTGACAGATAAGGAAGCGCTAAATAAACTTTTTGGAATTTTAAACCGGTTCAAAATGAATATTTTTATCATTATTTGCTGTCTGTTGTTGTCAACAGGCTTAAATTTATGCATTCCGTTAATAAGTAGAAGTATTATGGATGATGGGCTTATTGGAAGGAATCAAAGGAAATTATTACAATTAGTAATGATCAGTTTAGGAATTTATCTGTTTATTGCATTCATTGACATAATGAAGGAGAAGAAGAGGATTGATATTTCAGCTAAACTTCAATTTCAGCTGTCGGAAAGAGCTTTTACTCATTTGATGAAAATGAAAATCAGTTATTTTGACAACACAAATTATGCAGAATTACTTAATAATATTAATATGGATATTATTAAAATAACTTCTATAGCGGATAATGGCTTTTTCTATATTGTAACGCAGATATTCGGTATGTTTGGAGGCTTTATAGGGCTCTTTATTATAGATTACAGAATGACTTTTCTTGTTTTGGTATTTTTGCCTCTTAAATATGTTTTCATGAAGTGGCTGGCAAGAAAACAGAAGCAGAGAACAGAAAAATTTATAAAAAGCAATCAAGCATATGCCAAATGGTTTGGAGAAACAGTTGGCGGTGTTAAAGAAATTAGGCTTTTCAATATAACAAATGAAAAACAAGAGGAATTTAAAAATAGGCAAAAGCATCTCATTAGCAGTCAGAAAGCTGTAAATATGTTGGGACAATGGAATCAGACAATTGACTTTTTAATGGTGGAAATTCTTTCATCATTTTTATATGTTATTGGAGCAAATCTAATGTTTCAATTCAGATTAACATTAGGCAGTGTATTTGCATTTATTACTTATAGCGCTTATGTGACAGGACCGGTTACAACAATTATGAATATGGGGTATTTAATATCTGGCATTATTCCGTCTGCGAAAAGATTTTTTTGCTTCATGGAATTACAAGAAGAAGAGATGGGAGATGTAAAGGAAGATATTACATTTCATGAGCTTTCGCTAAAAAATGTTTTCTTTAGATATGACAATAAAGATGAATTTCTATTAAAAAATGTTAATCTATCATTTTGCAAAGGGAGCAAGACGGCAATTGTCGGAAATAATGGTGCAGGAAAATCAACGCTTGCGGAATTGCTTACGAGAATGTATATTCCGCAAAAGGGAAAGATATATCTGGACAAATTGGAAATTTCAAAAATTGATTTATGTACATATAGGAATTTAATTTCGGTTGTCAGCCAACAGATTTACCTCTTTAATGATACAATTAGAAACAATATATGTTTATATAGAGAAGTCGACGAGGAGGTTCTTATGGTCGTCTGCGGGGAATGTGGATTGGAAGAACTTATTGGAGAAGTTTCGCTTGACTATATTATAGGTTATAACGGAGCGTTTCTTTCCGGTGGACAAAGGCAAAAAATTGCACTTGCGAGAGCCATTATTCATAATAAAGATATTTTAATATTTGACGAAGTAACTTCAAGTGTGGATTCTATTTCAGAAATACAAATCAAGGCATTGTTCAAAGGACGATTAAGGGACAAAACAGTTATTATGATAACACATAAATCGGAATTGCTTCGGGAAATGGAGACGTTTGTATTGTTAGAGGAAGGAGAAGTAAGAATTACAGAGAATTTAAATGAAGTTATGGATTTCAACTGTTGAACTCTCGAAGAAAAACTGACAAAGGAGAGTAGAAGAAAGTAAAGTTGCCATGAAATTAGAATTTTGTTATACTCTTACACAGTAGAAAAAACGGAGGAAATCCCATGCAGCAATATGACCAAAGCAAAATCCGCAATTTTTGTATTGTGGCCCATATCGACCACGGTAAATCCACCCTTGCGGACAGAATCATAGAAAAAACAGGACTTTTGACCAGCCGTGAAATGCAGGCTCAGGTCCTTGACAATATGGAACTTGAAAGGGAGAGAGGCATTACCATTAAGGCTCAGACCGTCCGTATTGTATATAAGGCGAAAGACGGGGAGGAATATATTTTCAATCTAATCGATACTCCCGGCCATGTGGATTTTAATTATGAAGTGAGCCGCGCCCTTGCGGCCTGTGACGGAGCCATTCTGGTAGTTGATGCAGCCCAGGGCATTGAGGCTCAGACCTTGGCCAACGTATACCTTGCCTTAGACCATGACCTGGATGTATTTCCGGTTATCAATAAAATCGACCTGCCAAGCGCAGAGCCGGACCGGGTAAAGGATGAGATAGAGGATGTTATCGGCATAGAAGCCCAGGACGCTCCTTTGATTTCCGCCAAAAACGGTATCGGCATAGAAGACGTTTTGGAGCAGATCGTGGAGAAGATTCCCGCTCCCAAAGGGAATCCTGACGCACCCTTATCAGCGTTGATTTTTGATTCCCTGTATGATTCCTATAAAGGCGTGATCATTTTCTGCCGCCTTATGGAAGGCAGGGTCAGAAAAGGCACCAAGATCAAAATGATGGCAACCGGCGCTACGGCGGAGGTTGTAGAGGTGGGATACTTCGGAGCAGGGCAGTTTATTCCCTGTGAAGAGCTGGCAGCCGGCATGGTAGGCTATATTACCGCTTCCATCAAGAATGTAAAGGATACGGCGGTGGGCGATACGGTTACGGATGTGGACAACCCCTGTGCAGAGCCCCTTCCCGGCTATAAAAAGGTAAATTCCATGGTTTACTGCGGTATGTATCCGGCAGACGGGGCAAAATATCCCGATTTGCGGGATGCCCTGGAAAAGCTGCAGTTAAACGATGCTTCCTTAAATTACGAGCCTGAAACCTCTGTGGCATTAGGCTTCGGTTTCCGCTGCGGTTTTCTGGGACTTCTTCATCTGGAAATCATTCAGGAAAGGCTGGAGCGTGAGTACAATTTAGACCTTGTGACTACCGCGCCGGGTGTTATTTATAAGGTGCACAAAACAAACGGAGAAGTCATTGAACTGACCAATCCCAGCAATCTTCCCGACCCGGCGGAAATTGACTATATGGAGGAGCCCATTGTAACGTCGGAGATTATGGTCACAACAGAGTTTATCGGCTCTATTATGGAACTGTGCCAGGAGAGGCGGGGCGTTTATCTGGGAATGGAGTATATGGAGGAAACAAGGGCGCTGCTTAGATACGAGCTTCCTTTAAATGAAATTATCTACGATTTTTTTGACGCTTTAAAATCCCGTTCCAGAGGCTACGCTTCCTTTGATTATGAATTAAAGAGCTATGAGCAGTCGGAATTAGTGAAGTTAGACATTCTCATCAATAAAGAGGAAGTGGATGCCTTGTCCTTTATTGTCCATAAGGACAGCGCCTATGACAGGGGAAGAAAGATGTGTGAAAAATTAAAGGATGAGATTCCCAGACATCTGTTTGAAATCCCCATTCAGGCGGCGGTGGGCGGCAAGGTAATTGCCAGGGAAACCGTAAAGGCTATGCGCAAGGACGTTCTGGCAAAATGCTACGGCGGCGATATTACCCGTAAAAAGAAGCTTTTAGAGAAACAGAAGGAGGGAAAGAAACGTATGCGTCAGATCGGAAACGTGGAAATTCCCCAGTCGGCATTTATGAGCGTATTAAAGCTGGATGACAGGAAGTAGTGCCGGGGACGGATAATGGCAGCAAGACAGCAGATAGATTGTAGAAACAAAATGGAACGGCAGGTATAAAACAGATGGAGTTATATATTCACATTCCCTTCTGCGTGCAGAAATGCAAATATTGTGATTTTCTATCCATGACTGCCGATGAAGAGACAAAAGAGCGTTACGTGGAAGCCCTGATGTGTGAAATTGCATATTACGGACGGCATATGGAAGAGGCGGATAAGACGCTGGAAACCGTTTATTTTGGCGGGGGAACCCCTACGGTAATAGGCGCCGGGAACCTGATTCGCATTCTGGATTGTGTAAAAAGCCATTTCCGGCTCAAAGAGGGGTGCGAGATAACAATTGAATTAAATCCCGCCACCATTGACGGAGAGGGCTTAAGAGAACTGTATCGAAACGGCGTAAACCGTTTAAGCATCGGATTACAGTCTGCACATAACGAGGAATTGAAGCTTTTAGGAAGGATTCACGATTATGAGCAGTTTTTAGAGGTTTTTAGGGAGGTACGAAAGGCAGGCTTTCAAAACGTAAATGTGGATCTGATTTCCTCCCTGCCGGGACAGAGTGTGGAAGATTATAAGGACAGCCTTCAAAAGGTAATTCTGTTAAATCCGGAGCATATTTCCGCTTACAGCCTGATTCTGGAGGAAGGAACGCCTTTTTATGAAAGTTATGTAAACCACCCGGAGCTGTTGCCCGATGAAGAGACGGATCGTGAAATGTATCATCTGACTAAAGAGCTGTTAAAGGCGGCGGGATATGAGAGATATGAGATCTCCAATTACGCAAAACCGGGCTTTGAATCAAAACATAACAGTGGTTATTGGAAAAGGGTTCCCTATCTGGGCACAGGTTTGGGAGCCTCTTCTTTTAGGGGCGGCAAACGTCGAAAAAACGAGACAAATTTGAAGGAATACTTGCAGAATTGGAAAAAAACAAGCCAAAATACCGTTTTTGAAGGACGGTTTGATGAGATTTATGCATTATCCTTGCAGGATGAAATGGCGGAATATATGTTTTTAGGCCTCAGAATGAGCCGGGGCATATCCATAAAAGGCTTTGAGGAATGCTTCGGAAAAGGATTGTTTGATGTATACGGAAAAGTAATAGAGAAACTGAAAAAAGAGGGTCTTCTGGAGGTAAAAGAAGAGGAAGACAGGATTTATTTGACGGATTTCGGCATGGATGTGAGCAATTATGTGTTTGAATGGTTTTTGTGAATCATTCCCATATACTTATCATTTTCCCGTCTATGTGTTATAATAACAAAAACGGCTGGAAAGAAGGTGTAATATATGAAACGTGAAGAGTATATTTCGGATGAAGCAGTTGTTAAGAGAGCCAATGAAGCAGTACGAATTGAATTGGAGAAAAAAAGGGCAATGGATATTCCCGTTGTTGTATATGACCAGGAAACACAAATTATATATCAGGAAGATAATAACGGCACAAGAGTTGAAGTGGGAAAAAGAATGAGGAAAGGGAGATATAGTGAGCGTATCGGAAAAAAAGCCTGAAATTGTTGTTTTTGCCGGACCGAATGGCTCTGGCAAAAGTACGTTTACAGAATTATTAAAACCTCCAATGGATTATATCAATGCCGATGAGATTAAAAAGAATTTAAAGTGTACGGATTTAGAGGCGGCACAATTGGCGGAAAAACAAAGGGAAGAGCATATAAAGCAAATGAACGAGTTTTGCTTTGAAACAGTAATGTCTACAGAGAGAAATTTAAAATTGCTGGAAAGGGCAAAAGAAAAAGGATATTTTATTCGCTGCTATTATATACTTACAGCTGACCCGATTATTAATGTTTGGCGTGTGAGGTCAAGAGTAGAGTCAGGAGGTCATGATGTGCCGGAGGAAAAGATAATTTTAAGGTATGACAGAGCTTTGGCATTAGTAAAAAAAGTAACCGAAATTTGTGATGTTTGTCATATTTATGACAATTCCGGAAATAAACCGTTTCGAATATTTAAGAAGCGCAAAGATGAAAGATATTATGATGAATGTAATGATTGGCATTATGAGGATATACAAGCACTGACAGGGCTTGCTGATATAAAAAAGAAATGTTTAAACTAACAAAAACGGCTGGAGACTGACAGATGAAAAAAATGCTTATGCTGGGCGGAAGTCATGCGGAAATTCCCATGATTCAGGCGGCTCATAACTTGGGATATTATGTCATTACAACAGGAAACCAGGCGGATGGTCTGGGACATCCCTACGGGGACGAATATATCAATTGTGACTTTAGTGATAAAGAAGCCATTACAGAGCTGGCAAGGGAGCAGAAGGTGGAGGCTATATGCTCCGGATGTAATGACTTTGCCTGTTTATCTGCCGCCTATGCCTGTGAAAAATTAGGGCTGCCGGGGCATGATGACTATGAAACGGCATTGCATATTCATCATAAGGACAAGTATAGGAGTCTGGCTGACGAGCTGGGAATCATAACGCCAAAAGCATATAAGTGCAGCAGTCCGGAAGAACTGGCAAAGGCCTGTGAAGGATTAAGCTTTCCGGTCATAGTAAAGCCGGTAGATTTAACCGGTGGGAAAGGAATGCACAGGTGTGAAAATACAGAACAGGTAAAAGAAGCCTTTGAGAATGCCATGAAAGCCACAAGAGAGCATTATGTGGTTGTGGAAGAGTTTATTACGGGAACAAATCATGGATTTTCCGCCTACATCCAGGACCGGAAGGTTACTTTCTTTTTTGCGGACAATGAGCAGTATTATCATAATCCCTATCTTGTTTCCGGAGCAAGCACGCCGTCGGATGCACCGGAAGAAGCCATGGGACAGCTCTGCGAAGACTGCGAAAAAATTGCGGATAAATTACAGTTAAAGGACGGAATTCTGCATATTCAGTTCATTTTAAAAGAAGATAAAACACCTGTTATTATTGAAGTCTGCCGGAGGGCGCCGGGAGATTTATACATTCATCTCGTTGAACTGGCCAAAGGAATCGATTATCCCCGGTATATCGTGGGGGGAGAAGCGGGAATGAAACTGCCTTTGCCATGTCCTTCCGGACAGGACGGATACTTTGTACGTCATTGCATTATGGCGGACAAAGAAGGCATAATAGAAGAGGTTCAGATTGCTGATGAAATTGCCCTATATATTAAAGAACGAATGTTATGGTATAAAAAAGGCCATATGATTGAGGATATGTTAAAATATAAAGCGGGAATTGTCTTTCTGTATTTTCCCACGGAAGAGGAATACCGCTGTTATCTGGAAAGACTGCCGGAGTTAATTAAAATTAAATTGAAGGATACAAATGAAATGCATCAATGACAGATAAAAGACAGAGTCTTTTAAATGGAAATTAGAAACATAATAATAAGTATAAAATATAGACAGAGAGCATAAAACAGAACAAGCGGTATAAGGGACAAACAAACGGTGCAAAACATAACCGGTAGTATAAAGCTGTAAGCGACAGTAAAAAGCAGAACAAATGGTACAAAGTTATAACTAATAGTATAAAATTACAATTAATAGTATAAATCATCTAACTATGTAAGAAAGTAGCAATCAATGTAAGATATCAATTAATTAATGCAAAAAATAAGGGGAGGAACAAAGCATGTATCGGATTGGTTTTATCGGAGGGGGAATTAATTCGGCTATCGGGAGAAGCCACTTTATCGCATCCCAGATGGATGGCAAATTTAAGGTGGAGGCAGGCGCTTTCAGCCGCAATCAGGAAATCAACCGCAAAACGGGAGAAGAATTTCTGGTGGCTGCGGACAGGGTTTATGACGATTACCATGAACTGCTCAAGAAGGAGAAAGGGAAGCTGGACGTAATTGCCATTCTGACGCCTACGGATACCCATGAGGTAATGGTGGAGGAATGTTTGAAGGCGGGATTTCCTGTGATTTGTGAGAAATCCTTATGTACGTCTTATGAATCAGCCCTGAAGATTAAAAAATGTGTGGAGGATACAAAAGGATTTTTGTGCGTCACATATAATTACACCGGTTATCCTATGGTAAGGGTGCTTAGGGATAAGATAAAAGCGGGAGATTTAGGGAAAATTACCAATATCATTGTGGAAATGCCTCAGGAAGGATTTACCAGATATACTTTGGACGGAGAACAGCCAAAGCCCCAGAACTGGCGTATGACGGATTATGAAATCCCCACCATTTCCCTGGATTTGGGAACCCATCTCCACAATATGATGGCGTTTTTGACAGGAGCGGCGCCAAAGGAGATTGTGGCAAGGGAAAGCTCCTTCGGATTTTTCCCTCAGGTAATTGACGATGTTCTCTGTATGATCAATTATACGGATGATATTGCGGCGCAGATGTGGTTCAGCAAGGCGGCCTTAGGCAACAGGAACGGACTGCGCATCAGGGTCTTTGGCACAAAAGCCAGTGCGGAATGGTATCAGGCGGAGCCGGAAACCTTGAAGTTAAACGACAAAAACGGACATGTTCTTCTGTTAGACAGAAGTAATGATAAGGCGGAAGGCCAGCAGGTCAGATATAACCGCTTTAAAGTAGGCCATCCCAGCGGTTTTATTGAAGCCTACGCAAATTATTACTGGGATATATCGGATGCCTTGACGGAATATCTCACAAAAGGGGAAGAGGCCTCCCATTATTTAATGAATATTGATACTTCCATAGAAGGGCTTAAGCTGTTTGAGGTGGCCCATCAATCTGCAAATGAGCGTAAATGGATGCCTGTTTAAAGGAAAAGTAAAGGAATGATACGCATATGAATCTGCAAAAAGGATTAGTAAGCTTTGTAATTCCCTGCTATTGTTCGGAAAAAACAATAGAAGCGGTAGTAGCGGAAATTATTGAAAAAGTAAATGAACAGTCCGAATTTGATTATGAAATTATTTTAGTCAATGATTTTTCCAGGGATAATACAAAAAACGTTATAAAAAAACTGGCGGAAACCAACCACAAAATCGTTGCCATAGACTTTTCCAGAAATTTCGGACAGCATTCAGCCATGATGGCAGGATTCTGGAAAGTCAGGGGAGAATATGTGGTCTGTCTGGATGATGACGGACAGATGCCCATAGAATCCGTGTTTGACCTGATCAAGGAACTGGAAAAGGGAGCGGATGTGGCTTTTGGACGATATGAAGAGGTTAAGCAGAAATGGAACCGGAATCTGGGCAGTAAAGTCAATGCCAAAATGACGGAATTTCTGCTGGAAAAGCCAAAAGATGTTTTTATGTCCAGCTTCTGGGCGGGAAAGCGTTTTGTTATAGAGGAAGTCATTCGGTATGACGGCGCCTATCCCTATATCGGCGGGCTTTTGCTACGCATTACCAAAAACATGGTAAGCATACCGGTTAAGCAGCGTGAAAGGGCTGCAGGCAGCTCGGGATACACGTTTATGAAGCTTGTAAATCTCTGGATGAACGGTTTTACGGCATTTTCGGTAAAACCTCTGCGTTTTGCCACTTTTTGCGGGGGATTCAGTGCGGCTGCCGGATTTGTTTTCGGAATTGTCATGATCATCAGAAAACTGCTAAATCCTGATATTTTACTGGGCTATGCATCTACCATTACCGTTATTTTATTTATCGGCGGAATGCTTATGCTGATGCTGGGGATTATGGGAGAATATATCGGGCGGATTTACATTTGTATGAATAAAGCGCCACAGTATGTAGTGAAGGAAGTTACAGATAACAGGGACGAAGGGGAATAAAGAATTATGGATTTGATAAAAAACGATAAGCGGAAAGAAGTATTAAAAAACATGGAGAAAGTTCTGGAAAACGGGGGAGGAAAGCTGTATATATACGGATGCTCCTGTACTGCCGGGATGATTACTGAATTTATTCAGAGAAACAGCAGCTTGACCGTTGAAGGCTATGTTGTGGATGACCTTTATTATAAAAACGAGAACTTCAGAGGAACGTGCGTATATAAAAGAAGCGCATGGGAGAAGAATTTGAAAGCAGGGGACTATGTGGTTTTCGGCTTTACAGGTTCTAAGAGGGCAAAGGAACTTGAAAAAGATCTGCCTTCTGTTGTAAGCTGTGTCTATTTTCATTTTCCCTATAGTGCAAATGTTGACGGCAGTTACCTGACTTATGACTTTTATAAGGAGCAGGAAGAAAAATTTGAGAAGGCTTATGACCTGCTGGCGGATGAACGCTCCAAAAAGATTATGACTGCTTTTATGAATGCTTGTATTTCGGGAGATACAGAAGAATTGGACAAGCTGCAGTCTGACGGACAGTATTTTAATGAGCTGACTGAGAATTGCAAAAAGGGTTGTTTTATTGACTGCGGCGCATATATAGGCGATACCATAGAAGAAGCGGTAACATTTTTGGGAGACAGTCTTGAAAGGGTCATTGCTTTTGAACCCGATGGGGAAAATCTTCAGGCTCTCTCAGAAAGAATGGAGAAATTAAATATAAAAGAAGACAGGCTTTCGCTGATACAGAAGGGAAGCTACAGCAAAAAGGCTGTTTTGCATTTTTCCTCATCCAATTCCAGCTCCAGCATCAGCGATGAAGGAGAACTGGAGATTTTGGTTGATTCCGTTGACGGTGTGGTGGATGAAAAGGATTTTATCAGCTTTATCAAAATGGATGTAGAAGGCAGCGAAAAGGAATCTCTGCTTGGCGCAGCAGAAACCATAAAGAGAGATTGCCCCATTCTGACCGTATGTGTCTACCATAAGCCGGAGGATTTGTACGAGCTGACGGAATTGATACGGGAATTGACCAAAGGAGCAGAATACCGGTTTTATTTAAGATATCACGGACCGGATTTACGGGAACTGGTTTTTTATGCGATACCGGTATAAAAGGAAGAAGGAAAGGGCTTGAAAAAGATATATTTTGGATTGCATCTTTTGCTGATGTTTTATGCAGTGGGCGGAATTTTCAGTAAAAGAGCGGCAAATGCGGAATTTTTATCATTGGAATATATAATAAGCTATGGGATGGTGCTTGCCATTCTGATGATTTATGCTGTTTTCTGGCAGATGATTCTAAAAAAAGTCCCGCTGACTGTTGCCATGGCAAATAAATCGGTTACGGTAATATGGGGGCTTGTCTATGGTTTCTTATTCTTTCAGGAAGAGATTACCCTTGCCAATGTCATAGGAGCTGCCGTTATCATCATTGGTATTATTATTGTAGTAAACGGGGATAAGGAGCAGAATCAATGTACGTAGCGATATTTATGGCTTCGGTGCTCATTGCGGCCATATCACAGATTCTTTTGAAAAAGAGCGCCATGAAGCAATACAACTACAAATTCGGCGATTATTTAAATCCTTATGTGATCTGTGCCTACGGTCTTTTATTTTTATCCATGATGATCACGGTTTACGCCTATAAGGGTGTGGATTTAAAGACCGGTCCGGTAATAGAAGCTACCAGCTATATATACGTGGCTGTTTTAAGCGCAATTTTCTTGAAAGAAAAAATTTCAAATAAAAAGAAAGTGGGATTGCTCATCATTATAGCGGGAATCGTGATTTCAAATCTGTAGGCGGCGGAAATCTGATTTCAAATCTGTAGGAATTAGGGAAAGCAGCAATTCGGAAGACAGAGACAGATGGAAAATAGCACGGATAAAAGCAGAAATCAATGGAAATGAAAAAAACGGAAACGAAAAATTGAAAATGAAAAAGCGAGAACAAAAAAAGAAAATAAAAAAGAGGAAAATAAAATGATTGGATTTAATGTGGCTCCCTTTGTGGGAAGAGAACTGGAATATATGAAAGATGCCGTAGACCGCCACAAAATCTGCGGAGACGGAGAGTATACCGGGAAATGCAAAAAGTGGATGGAGGAAAGGACGGGAACAAAAACTGCTCTTTTGACAACCTCCTGTACCCATGCTTTGGAGATGGCAGCCCTGTTATGCGATATAAAGCCCGGGGATGAAGTGATCATGCCTTCCTATACCTTTGTATCCACCGCCAATGCCTTTGTTTTGCGGGGGGCTAAGGTGGTATTTGTGGATATCAGGCCGGACACCATGAATATCAATGAAAAGCTCATAGAAGAGGCTGTTACGGAGAAAACAAAAGCCATTGTTCCGGTTCATTATGCAGGAGTTTCCTGTGAAATGGATGAGATCATGGAAATTGCAAGACTTCACAATCTTTATGTGGTGGAAGATGCTGCACAAGGTGTTATGTCAACCTATAAAGGACGGGCGCTGGGGGCAATGGGCGAATTCGGCTGTTTCAGTTTTCATGAGACAAAGAATTTTTCCATGGGAGAGGGCGGAGCCCTTTTGATCAGGGAGCAGCAGTTTATGGAAAGAGCGGAAATCCTCAGGGAAAAAGGAACCAACCGGAGCAAGTTTTACAGAGGCGAGGTTGATAAATATTCATGGTGCGATATGGGTTCTTCTTATCTGCCCAGCGATTTGAATGCGGCATATTTGTGGGCGCAGTTAGAGGAAGCGGATAAAATTACGGCAGACAGGATGCGCACATGGAAGCAGTATGATGATGCGCTGCGTCCCTTGGAACGGTTTGAAGTTCCCTTTATCCCGGAAGAATGTGAGCATAATGCCCATATGTATTACATTAAGGCAAAGGATTTAGACGAAAGGACTGCGTTAATATCCTATCTGATGGAAAGCGGCATCAAAGCGGTATTCCATTATGTTCCCCTGCATTCCTCCCAGGCAGGGCGTAAGTTCGGAAGATTTTGCGGCGAGGACGTTTATACCACCAGAGAAAGCGAAAGACTGGTAAGGCTTCCACTTTATTATCAGATCGGGGAAGAAAACGTGGAATACGTTATCGGAAAGGTAAAGGAATTTTATGAAAACAGATAATGGCGGCAGTATCATAAAAAAAATGAACCGGAAATGTCTTGTTCCCGTTATACATATGATAATCGCTTCTTTATACATGGCGTTGGGATTTCAGCATGATCCCCTTCCCTTTGGTAAGATGATGCCGGCTTATGATGTGCATTGGAGTGAGGGATGCGAAAAGCTGGCTCATATGCTGATAGCAGGGATCTTAGGCTTTTGTCTTATCTGTATTGTCTGGTATGTTCTGTTTTTGCTCATAAAGAAGAAAAATGCGTTGCCCTTTGTGCTGGTGGGCATAGCGTTTATCATCAGTATCATGGCCTTTCCCAGCAGCTTTTCCTATGAGCCGGACAATATGCTTGTCTATTCTTATGCGGTTCGGGATATGCCCGATTACTGGCAGAGCATTTATTTGGGATGCTTATATAAGGCATGTCTGTTTGTATTTCCCCATCCCCTTATGATTTCTTTTTTACAGTTGTCATCTTTATTCGGCGTTTTGTATTATATTTCTGTAAGAACAGAAAAATTATTCGGAAAAAAGGCGGCATGGGCGCCATATGTGCTGATTCTGTTTCCGGAATTTTTGGAGCTGGGCTTCAGCCCCTACCGAAACTGCATTTATACTATAATGTGCCTCTGGTTTTACGGCTTTCTGTTTTTTGATTGTATGGAAATGCGGAAACGGTCGGCAAAAGAACTGATCCTGCTCAGTCTGGCAGGAGGATTGCTTACGGTGTTCAGAAGTGAGGGAATCATTGTTTTCGGAATTCTGCTTGGGTCATTTATGTTTATTTACCGGATGTCATTAAAAGAGCTTTGCAAATATCTGGCTCTTTGTGTCATGATCTGCCTGCTGCTCATGCTTCCCCAGAAGCTGGGCGAAAAGAAGTATTACGGTCAGGATTACAGCATGATCAATAGCATGAATATGTTAAAGACCATTTTATCCGATAAAAATGTAAATCTGGAATATGATACGGTGGAAGATGATTTATTGGCGATTCACAAAATTGTTCCTTTGGATGAACTGCCTACCTATGGGATTCACGCATACAGGGCGGACAATTTTGTAAGGAAAGGCACCATTAATCAGTCCTTTGCTTCCAAGGAAGAGTCACAGGCTTTTATGAGAAGTGTAAAGAATCTGATTCTCCATAATCCCATGTTGTTTTTAAAGGACAGGCTGGTTATGTTCTGTGAGGCAAACGGAATTACTGCTGTGAGAGAAGATCCTTATCCTACGGAAAACTGGAACCAGATGTTTGCCGTACTGGCGGGAGAGTGGAATTATAGTTATGGAGAAATTCTCCGTGATTCTTTTCCATGGGTAATTTTTAATAATCAACAGAAGGTCAGCTTTGCGGATGCTCTCAGGGATTTTCAGGATGGCTATTACAAGCTGATATGTAAAAGCAATCTGGTATTTATCAGCAGGATACTGGTATTTGTGTTGTTTCCCTTGCTGGTTCTTTATGATATGAAATTATGCGCAAAGAAAGAGCGGACCTTTTTTGCCGCAGGCACCGTTTTATTGCTTGCGCAGCTTGCGGCGGTTATCCTCCTTTGTCCCGAGGGAAGGAATGTCTATTACTTCCCCTCTTATTTTGTTATGCTTTTAGGCTGTTTTCTTTTGAGCATGGAAATTATAAAAAAGAGCAGACAGGTAAAGGCGATGCTGCCGCCGGAAATAAATAAGCTCTGAATCATGCCGTAAGGAATAAATACCAGTTTCAGTTCATGATGTCCGGCGGGAGTTTTCACGAACATCATGGATTGATAAGGGTCTTCGATATCCACTTCTTTTCCGTCTATATAGGCTTTCCATCCACGGTCATAGGGAATGCTCAACATGGTGTAGCCCTCCTCTTCATAATCGGTGGTTCCCGTCAATGTGTGGCCGGTATAGGTCAGGTTTTCCCATGTATATTTATTTGCATTTTCAAAAAATTCCGGCATGATATTGCTATGGAAGACGGTCAGATTATAGAGGTCGTTGCTTGCGGGCAGATTTGCAGTGGGGAAAGAAATCCTGCACTGGAAATTTTCCCCGCTTTTTGCATAGCCTAAAGAAACAAATTCAATGGCATACAGATAGAGGGGACCGTTGTCTTCGGGAGTGACGGATATGTTAATATACAAGGTATCCATAGGGGTTAAATTGTTGCCGCCCCTGTTAGCTTCTGTTAAAAGTGCGTTTACTTCATCAAAGGTCAGAATTCTGTCGTTTTCATCCGTATAATAGAATATATTATCTCCCGATGCAGTCTCATCATAGTCTATGAGCTGATGGGAAAAAGGTGTTTTATCATCGGAAAGATAAAAAGAAGATAAGTCCTCCAGATAATAAGGCACAAAGTTGGAGTAATCATCCAATTTTGTCAATTCCTCCGGGGCATAAATTCCTAAGGGAAGAACATAAGGGTTTTCAAAGATATAGTTGCCGTCCACACTTCCAAGATAGCGGTACTCATTCAGGTCAGGACAGGGGTTTTCCGTAAAATAGCAGCAGAACAGAAAACGGTTGCCGGAGAGGGAAAGGCTTAACGGAGTGCCGGCATTGGCAGTAGTAATATAGTTGGTGCCTGCGGTCATACCATAGCGCATATTTAAATTGGACTGGTGCATGGTAACGAAGGAATTGAATATCTCGTTGCTTTCGGTCCGGTAAAAGGCTCCGCCGTTCTTGGATGGAGTTGCGGCATAAAGCGTCCTTGCCAAAGGAACGGCATTATCGTTTAATTCCTCGAAGGCTCCCTGAATCAAATCCACATCTCCGGTTTTATAAATTCCGGGCAGATTATACTGACTGAAGGCAAAGAGCATATTACAGAATAATTCCATGGTTAAAATAATGGTAAAGGTACGTAAAACAAGCTGCCTTTCGGAACGCAGAAAATGTATTGCAAAAGCTGCCAGATATAGCAATACTACGATGAATGTGGCAAAAAATGCAAAGGTTGAGTTTCCGGAACCGATAAACTGACAGCAGATAAAAAATCCTATTAAAATGCCGCCCAGAACGCCCAAACGCGGAAGGGATAAATCCTTTAAGGTATCCAGACTGTCATAGGATAGTAAGGCAATCAAAATCATGAAAAGAAAGGCGTAGCGGTTGGGAACGCCGGTCTGATAGTGAAAGCCGTTCCAGATAAAGGAAATAAGCTTACCGTTAAAGCTTAAATACAAAATACCTATGGGAAGCAGAGCACGCAGTTTATCGGAACGCCCGATTTTCTTTGATAAGCAGAAAACGAGCAGCAGCAAAAATGCACCGATTCCGGCATACAGGCATACATAATTCTCATTCCAGTTAACAGCGCCCACCTCGGAAAAAATCATATGCTGTTTCCACTGCGAAAAGAAATTTCCGTGTAATCCGGGAGTGGGAAACGTGCTGTCATCAATCTGATAGGCCGAATCCCAGGTGGCAAGCAGCGTGTTGGATATAATAAAGAAACTGTTTAAGGCAGCCAGAATGGAACAGCCTGCAAAACGAAGCCCTTTAAACAGGAAATCTTTAAAGTCTTGAAAATGATAGATAAAAAAGCGTATTGCAAGAAAAATACAAATATACAAAGCCAGATATAAATTTGCATATATACAATATGTCAGTGCGACGATATAAGGAATACATCTTTTGCGAAGGATTAAATAATCCATGGCAAGAAGCACCAGAGGAAGAGCCGCAAAAATCTGGTACCAGGACGTAAAGCCATGCATACAGAGCATATAATTGTTGAGTGTATATATCATAACAGGAATTAAAATTTTGTAATCGTGTTTATCCGCCCTTCTTCCTATGAGGCGATGGGTCAGATAGAAGGCAAGGGTCAGACCGTTGAGCCCGAAAAAGAAAGCTTCTTCCAGAGTAAGAAAAGGCGCAATTTGTCCCGGAGATAAGAAGGTTGTAAAAAAGCGGGTAAGGGCAAGGGGATTAACAGCATACAGGCTGTAGCCGTACCCTCCCAGAAAGCTGTACAGTGCATGTCCTTCTTTTAAATTGTAATAAACATCCAGATTTGACGGATAGGTTAAGTACAACCCGTCTTCATCAAAAATTGAGTTGCTGCCGAAAGGCATACAGCTGTTTAAAATCAAGGCGAGAAGGAAAAAGCCCCAGGGAATCAGAAAGGAAAACCAGTAAATTTTGTTTTCTTTAAAATAGTTCCCTGTTGAAGCCAAAATGCGGCTGTCCTCCAGCTTCTTACCAAGACTGCGTAAAGCGGTAAAGATTTTTTCCTTATCTTTGTTAAAGAACAGAAGAAGCATAAGGAATATACCAACACAGGTTGCTGCCATACCCAGATAATGGGGAAACATAAAAGCGGAGCTTTGGGACTGCTGCAGGGCTTCATAGGCCTCGATTAAAGCCGGAAGCCTGCTTAAAAGCCCGTTGTTGAGCCAATATCCGTTTAAATGGTCATTTACCGTGTATTCAGGAGACAAGGGGAGATAAAAAGTGACGTCCTGCGTTAGTCTTTCCGCATCCATATCAAAACGGTAAAGCTGCAGATCCAGTGTGTCCAGAACAATCAATGTACCTTCTTTGCCGGTGCTGACGGAAGCCTTCATATCGTAGTATCGGGTTTGGGAATGCTTGGTATCATGGACATATGAAAAAGCATAAATATGTTTGCCCAAATCGGTAACACGGTAGTCCCCGGCTTCGGAAAAATTCAAAGTAAACTCCGCAGGAGTAAATAAGTCTTCGTCGGCTCCTAACTTGCGAACAATGGCATTTTGTATAGTAAAGTAGTCGGATAAATCAGTAATGCCTGCGGCAGTCCTATCTGCATCCGTTAAGATTTCTTCAGAAGGAAAGGTGTTTAAAAGCTGTATCAATTCCAAATCTATGTATTGGTATGCCTCGGAATTTTCCAATGAAAAATCCTCAAAAATATCCTCGGCAATATTTTCGGGAGAAAGTCCGTCCTGAATTTCCTCGGCAAAATCAGATTCTGTACCGGTAACGGCAGCTGATTCGGAAACACCGTTTAAGGCGGGATAAGCCTGCAAAGAGGAAAGGTCAGGATAGTGGTCCGCCAGTTCCAGGGGCGCAGGAATAAAGTTCTGGTTTGTCACAATGAAAATGTTACAGAACAGTTCCAGGGAAACAAGACAAATGAGCAGAGGCTTTACAGGAAAACTGATTTTATTCTTTAAGGAAAGCGCCAGTAAAAGCACGATATAGGCTATGACAAAGAAAATATTGCTCTGCTTTGCCAGAATATGGTAGTTGTGTCCTGCGCAAAAGAGACAGACTCCTAAGTATATAAGGCTGAAAACCCCAAGCTTTAACAGCTTTGTAAACTGAAAGCCGTTTGTAAAGGCAAGGGCTCTGGATGCTAAAAGAAGCAGAAAGAAAATCAGAATAAAACTATAATATACGGAACCGCCGGAGTAAAGGCGGAAAAAATTCACAAGAAAATAAACAGGACCGAATTCAGCGGCCGAGAAAAGGAATAAAATGAATATAAAGCTTTTCCACTTTTCTTTTTTGGAAATATCGGAAAGCAGGAAATAGAAAGCTGCCATCATAAAGAAGAAAAGACTGAAATACAAGTCCAGCTTCAGGCCTGAGAAAAATGCCGCGGAAGAAACAGAGCCCGGCAAAAAGCGGGAAAGCGCCGTCATAACCGGCAGGGTTGTGGAAAAACCGGTATAAGGCTCATCTCCTATGTGTGAAAAATATTCTGCATACAGGGGAAAGGAAACAATCCCCGATATAAGCAGGGAAATACAGCTATAGCATACGAATTTAAGCAAGGCGCGTAAATGAACGCCGATGCCGCCTTCCGTAAAAAGAAGGACATGGATTGCAAGAGATAAAAGAATAATGGCAGTGAGCATATAGTCGGTAAAAAAGCAAAGAGTCAGCAATAAGATATAAGCAAGCAGCCTGTCCGATGACATCATCCGCTCATAAGCATAAAAAAGCAGAGGGAAAAGAATGAAAACGGCAAGGTAGAGCAGATTCGTTTCCTGAAGCAGTCCGTAAGCGCAAAGCCCGTAAGAGACGGACAGCAGAACACAGAAATCCTCCGACAGATTTTCAAAGCTCTTCGTATGCTTCAAATAAAAGCAGAAGGAAACCCCGGCAAAGGCATTGAAAAAATTCAATACGGGATGAAGGGAACCGGGCACCAGATGACCGAAGCCTGAAGCAAAAAAAACGAAAAAACCGTCGAGCACCAGCAGGGAAATGGCGAAAACCAGAAAATAAGGCCTCAAGGTCCGTAAAGTATCCGAGACCGAAGGGAATGTTGTATTTTTGTGATTCATTATCATTATACTCCTAAAAGATTTTGTTTTTATATTAACTAAAATTATACCAAAACAAGTACATTCTTTACAAGGTCATTTGTTGTAAAACTGAAAAGTCCTTGTAAAGTCCTTGCACTTTAAAAGTAAAGTTTGTATAATAAATATGTTGTGAAACCTTAATTAAGCCCTTCGCATAGAATATAGTAAAACCGGTTTCGGGGGATTTGTGGTGCAGACATTTCAAAAACCCTTAAGCGAGGAAAAAGAGGCTTACTATATCCGCATGTATTTGGAGGGCAGTAAAGAAGAGTCCGAAAAAGCAAAGCAGATTCTCATAGAACGGAATTTGAGACTGGTAGCCCACATTGTAAAAAAGTATCAGAATGTGGAGGAAAACCCCGAAGATCTGATTTCTATCGGGACAATCGGATTGATCAAAGCAATTCATACCTTTGACGGAACAAAAGGGAGCAAGCTGGCAACCTATGCGGCAAGATGTATTGACAACGAGCTGCTGATGATGCTCAGAGCCCGCAGAAAGACGGCAAGGGACGTTTCCCTGTACGAACCCATTGGAACGGATAAAGAAGGAAATGAAATCAGCCTTTTGGACATTACCTGTGCGGAAGGAACGGATGCTTTCGAACTCCTGTCTGCAAGAGAGGACGTTGAAAAGCTTCGCAAAATCCTGACCAATGCTTTAAGCGCCAGGGAACTGGAGGTTATTAAGCTAAGATACGGATTGGCGGGCGAACATGAAATGACCCAGAGAGAGATCGGACAGCTTTTAGGGATTTCCCGCAGCTATGTATCACGGATTGAGAAAAAAGCTTTACGCAAGCTTCGGATTGCATTTGAGGACACAACGACTATGTAATTTTAGTTGGGAAGGTAAAGGAGAAAAAGAGATGGCAGTGCCTACATTGGAGGAAATTTTAACAATAGCGTATAATGCGGGGGCGTCGGATATTCATATCACGGTGGGACTTCCGCCCGTTATGCGTTTAAACGGACACCTGATGAAACTGGACTATCCGGTTTTAACAGCAAATGACACATTAGAGCTATGTGTCAATATGTTAAAGCCCAAGCAGAGAGAAAAATTTGAGGAACGGGGAGAATACGATATGTCCGTGGCTTTCCCGGGAATCGGCCGTTACCGTGTAAATGTATTCAAACAAAGAGGCTGTATCGGCATTGCGTTTCGTACCGTTACGACGGAGATTCCCCAGGCGGAGCAGCTGGGAATTCCCCAGTCCGTTATTGATTTATATACCCGTAAGAGAGGCCTGATTCTGGTAACGGGTCCTACCGGTAGCGGTAAATCCACCACTCTGGCGTCTATTATTGATAAGATCAACAAAACAAGGGATGCGCACATCATTACCCTGGAGGAACCTATCGAGTACTCCCATAGTCACATTATGGCAATGGTTAACCAGCGTGAAGTCGGTCAGGATACGGAGAGCTTTGCCAATGCCTTAAGGGCAGCCCTTCGTGAGGACCCGGACGTTATTCTGGTAGGCGAGATGCGTGACTATGAGACGATCAGTACCGCCATTACCGCCGCAGAAACGGGACACCTTGTATTATCCACCTTACATACCAATGATGCGGCAAGTACCGTAGACCGTATTATCGATGTGTTCCCGCCCCATCAGCAGCAGCAGATCAGGATACAGCTTGCGGGAGTATTGGTATGTATTATTTCCCAGTCCCTGATTCCCAATATCACAGAGGACGGGCGTGTGGCGGCCTTCGAGGTTATGCATGCCAATGCGGCGGTCAAAAACCTGATTCGTGAAGGAAAATCCCACCAGCTGCAGTCTGTAATCCAGACCAGCAAGAGAGAGGGTATGTGCACTATGGATGACTACCTGATGCAGCTTTATTTGAGCCGCAAGATTTCCAAGGAAAACTGTATCCAGTATGCACAGAATCCCGATAAGATGAGCAGTCAGTTGTTTTAATAAGAATTCTGACAGGAATTCCGACAAGACCGACAAGAATTATGACAAGCTTGTCACTTCCTGACTGTTCTACAATCAAATACGAAATCTTCCCGCCGGCAGTTATAATGTCGGTGGGAAGATTTATAAAATCATTCAAAAATCCAATCATTTATAATTCCAATCATTTCAAAATTCAATCATTCCCAAATTTAAGCCATTCCAAATCAAGTGATTTATTAAAATCCAATATATTGAATAAAATCCCCATTAACGAAAACGACTTTTCAGAAGCATCTTCATACAAAACAATTCGCAAAAATAAATAACAGGAGGAATTTAATTATGGTAAGCACAGTGTTGACCGGAGCCGTTTACGGCGTCGGCGGTTATTTGATTACGGTTGAAGTGGATATGGCGGAAGGCCTTCCCTGCATCGATATGGTGGGCTTTTTGGGAAGCGAGGTAAAAGAGTCGGCGGAAAGGGTAAGGGTCGCCCTCAAAAATGAAGGATATAACCTTCCGCCAAAACGCTTTACCATAAACCTGTCCCCGGCAGGAATCAGAAAGGAAGGCTCTGCTTTTGACCTTCCCATAGCCATAGGAATTTTAGAAAGTATGGCAATAGTCAGAACAGACGGCGGAAAAGAAATGCTCATAGCGGGAGAATTGGGACTTGACGGGAGTGTCAGAAACATAAAGGGCGTGCTGCCCATGGTTCTTGCGGCAAAGGAGCGGGGAATAAAAGTCTGCGTCATTCCCGAGGCAAATCGGCTGGAGGGGGAATGTGTTGGCGGCGTCAGGATCATCGGGGTCAGAACGTTGAAGGAAACCATTGAAATTTTGAAGGACCCCGCAAAAGCCGGCGAAAAAGCGGGGAAACGGCCCTGGCAGAATATGAAGTCTTTTGAAAAAATAACGGATTTTGAAAACGTTATAGGACAGCCGCTGGCAAGAAGGGCGGCGGAAATAGCGGCGGCAGGATTTCACAACCTGCTTCTTACGGGACCGCCGGGAACGGGTAAATCCATGATTGCATCGGCCATGCCGGGAATTCTTCCGCCAATGGATGAAGAGGAAATGCTGGACGCTTCCAAAGTATACAGCGTGGCGGGAATGCTCAATGAAGAGCGGTACTTTATTACAGAACGCCCGTTTTTAAATCCTCATCATACCATTACGCCCCAGGCTCTGGTGGGAGGCGGGGTAATACCCCGTCCCGGCGTGGTGTCTTTAGCCAATCATGGCATATTGTTTCTGGACGAGCTGCCCGAATTTAAAAGGCAGACCCTGGATATGCTGAGGCAGCCTCTGGAAAACGGAAACATAACGATTGCAAGGAAAAGCGGAAATTATACCTACCCCTGCGATTTTATGCTGGTTGCGGCCATGAATCCCTGTCCCTGCGGCTATTATCCCGATTTAAAACGGTGTAACTGCACGGATTTGGAGGTAAAAAGGTACAGCGGCAGGGTGTCGGGGCCTCTTTTGGACAGAATCGATTTAAGCGTGGGAGTCCTGCGCAACAGCTATGAGCAGGTTAAAAGTTTTAAAAAGGAAGAAAGCAGCAGGGAGATACGGGAAAGAGTGCTGAAAGCCAGAAAACGCCAGAAGGAAAGAAACGGTCCCGGAATGTTTAACAGCAGGATTCCGGTCACGCACCTGAAAAAGTTCTGCATCCTCACAACGGAAGCTGAAGCCGTGGCGGAAAAATTCTATTCCTCCATGGATATGAGCATCAGGGGATATCACAGGCTTTTGCGGGTGGCAAGAACCGTTGCGGATCTGGAAGGGACCGCTTTGATAGAAAAAAATCATATTTTAGAAGCGGCGTCTTACAGAGGAGCGTTATAAGAAAATAAGAAAGCGAAAAGATAAGATAGATAAGATTAAGATAAAGAAAGCGGAAGAGGAAACGAAATTGACCAAAGAAGAGGAAAAAGAATGGCATAAGGAATGCTCCTACGGATATTTCTGGGAGAATGTTCCGGGAATCGGGGCAAAAACCATAAACCGGCTTTATGAAAGGTATGGCAGCTATGAAAAAATGTACCATGCCGACGGAGAAACTATTTTAAAAGAGCGCCAGAAGGACGCTTTCAGGCAGCAAAAGAAAAATTGGAACGTAAAAGAGGAATACAGCAGGCTGCTTCATAATAAAATATGGTGTATCCCGCTGCAGCTCAACGGATATCCGGACAAGCTGAAGGAAATCCACAAGCCTCCGTCGGCGCTGTTCGTAAAAGGAAAACTGCCTGATCCGGATAAACCGGCGGTGGCGGTGGTGGGAGCTAGAAATTGTTCTCCCTATGGCAGGATGATGGCAAAGGAAATCGGAAAAATCCTGGCCCGGAATGAAATACAGGTAATCAGCGGCATGGCAAAGGGAGTTGACGGCATCAGCCAGCAGGCGGCGCTGGAACAGAATGGCGCGTCCTTCGGTATATTGGGCTGCGGGGTGGATATTTGTTATCCTGCGGACAATCAATTTGTTTACGAACAATTATCATCCGGAAAAAACATGGGAGGCGTTATCAGTGAATTTGTACCGGGAACAAAGCCCCTGGGAGGACATTTCCCCTTGAGAAACCGTATTATCAGCGGACTGGCGGATGTTCTGGTTGTAGTGGAAGCCAAAGAGAGAAGCGGGACTTTTATTACCGTGTCGGACGCTCTCGAACAGGGAAGGGATGTTTATGCGGTGCCGGGAAGGCTTGGCGACCCTTTAAGCTATGGCTGTAACCGGCTTATAGAGGAAGGCGCTTCCGTTTTGTATGACCTAAAACGTTTTGCGGAGGAGGTTTATGAAAGATTTTCCTATATAAGGAACAGAAATTCCCGTAAAATTCCTGCAGAAGAAAAGAATCCCCTTATGGAAACCGTTATGGAAAAAGAAAATGTATCTTCCGTAAAAGAAATATTAACAAATTGTGAATATGAAAGAGAGCGGGAAGAGACTGGTTATGGCAGGATAGAGAAGAAAATACTGGAGATTCTGGACATACAATATGTATCTGCAGGAGACGTCCTGTGCGCCCTGGAAGATTGCTCCACAGGCGAGGTTTTGGCTGCTCTGTCAACCTTGGAGTGCAGAGGAAGGATAGAATCGGAAGGCAGTTTTTACAGAAAAACCACAGGATTTCATTGAAATTTTCGTCAAAATGCATTAAAATCAATAGAAAATCTTGTGCAATAAATATAAAAAATTCTGAAACAAAAGGCTTGCGATTGGTACTTTTACGTGCTAAAATGTTAACATAAAGTTAGAATTGTGTTTTACTATGCCTTTCTTTATGAAAAATTAATTTATTATTAATTTCTTGTTTACATTTTCGACAGTTGTTTAGCAGAAAAGACATGGAAACGCAACTCATAAGTGACAGATTAAGGGGTATGGACTATGAGCTTATCAGGCAGAAGGAAAATGAGAATTGGAGATGTCCTGTTATCAGAGGGTGTCATAACTCCCGAAAAACTGGACAGGGCTCTTGAGCTCCAGAAGGAAAAGAAAAAACGTCTGGGCGAGATTTTAGTAACAGAAGGTTTTGTTACGGACGACATGATGGCGGATGCATTAAGCCATCAGCTGCATTTGGACAGGGCGAATCTGCAGGATACCCGGATACCGGAAGACCTGATTTCCTTGTTCGATGTAGACCTGTTAAAGAAATATACAGCAATTCCCTATTGCTATGACGACAGAAACGTCAATATCATCAGAGTGGCTATGGCGGACCCCATGGATATGCTTGCCATCGACGATATGTCCATGGTTACCAACCGTATGATCGATCCCATGGTTGCTACGCCTCAGGAGATTATGGTTGCCATCGACAAGTATTACGGCAATGCCGAGGCGATTAAAGCGGCCAACGATTATGAGCAGGAGCGAAGCGACCTGTTCGAAGAAGACGAAATGGACAAGATGATTAACGATGACGTTAACAATTCTCCCATCGTCCAGCTGGTAAACAGCATGATCGAGCAGGCGGTAAGACAGAGAACCTCTGATATCCATATAGAAGCCCTCGAAAAGAAGGTACGCGTCAGATACCGTATTGACGGCGCTCTTCACGAAAGAATTACCTACAATATCAAATTACTCCCCGCCATTGTGGCCAGATTAAAGGTTGTGGGCGGCATGGATATTTCCGAAAAGAGGAAACCCCAGGACGGACGTATTACTTCCTTTGTAGACAACAGAGAGTATGATATCCGTGTATCCATTCTTCCTACGGTATACGGCGAGAAGGTGGTTATGCGTATTACCAACAAAAACGCATTGACCAGGGACAAATCGGAGCTGGGCTTCGGGGAACACGATTTGAGAATGTTCGACCATATCCTCAAAAACCCTCACGGCATTATTCTGGTAACCGGACCTACAGGTAGCGGTAAATCAACTACTCTGTATACGGCCCTCAGTGAATTAAATAAAGAAGATGTTAACATTATCACGGTTGAAGACCCTGTGGAGGCTAATGTGGCAGGAATCAACCAGGTACAGACCAACGTAAAGGCGGGACTTACATTCGCCAGCGCCCTTCGCTCCATCCTTCGTCAGGATCCGGACATCATCATGATCGGTGAGATTCGTGACGAGGAGACGGCAGGGATTGCAGTGCAGGCCTCCATTACAGGTCACTTGGTTGTAAGCACCCTGCATACCAACTCCGCAGCCAGCACAGTAACCCGTCTGGCGGATATGGGACTTCCCAATTACATGATTGCGGACGCTACGGTGGGAATTATTGCACAGCGTCTGGTAAGGCGTTTGTTCCCAAGGTGCAGGCAGAAGGTACTGGCGGACGAGGAACAGCTGGAGCTTCTGGGAATGCCTCCGGGAACGGAGCTTGAGATTTATCAGCCCGCAGGCTGTTCGGGATGCGACAACAACGGCTATAAAGGCCGAATCGGCGTCTATGAGATTATGGAGGTTACGCCGGGCGTCAGAAAGGTAATCGCTGCGGGCGAGGATGCGGAGCATATTAAGCAGGCGGCATTAAAGGACGGCATGAGGACGCTGCGTATGTGCGCTACCCAGTATGTGCTGGACGGCATCACATCCGTATCGGAGATGATTAAGGTATCATTTGATTCATAAGATTTGATTCACAAGATAAAATAAAAAAACTCTTTTAAAACTAAGAGAAAGAGGAGGAGAAGCGGTGGCTAGTTTTTCATATATTGCCATTGACAGCAAGGGCAAGCAGGTAAAGGGTTCCGTGGAAGCGGACAATCAGGGAAAGGCGTCTGAATCCCTGAAAAAAGACGGTATGACGGTTATTGAGCTAAAGGAACAAAATGCTCTCAACAAGGATATCAATTTAGGCGGAATTTTCAAGAAAAGAGTGAAGGTCAGGGATTTGAGTCTTTTCTGTAGACAGTTTGTAAGTCTGCACAGGGCGGGCGTAACCATTATGGAGTCCATGAGGATGCTTACGGAACAGACCGAAAACCCCACCCTTCAGGAGGCTATGCAGGAGGTTGCAACAAGCGTGCAAAAGGGTGAAACCCTTGCCAATTCCATGAAGATGCGGACAGACGTTTTCCCCCAGCTCTTAATACATATGGTCAGCGCCGGCGAGGCTTCCGGTAGCTTGGATGTGGCTTTTGAGCGAATGGCGGTGCAGTTTGAGAAAAGCGCCAAAATCAATGCTATGATTAAGAAAGCCATGGTTTATCCCATTATGGTTTTGGTAGTAGCGGTTGTAGTTGTTATCGTAATGCTGACCTTTGTGGTGCCTACCTTCATGGGTATGTTTGCGGATATGGAAATCGATATGCCCAAGATTACATTAATGGTAGTTGCGGCTTCGGAATTTATGCAGTCCCACTGGATCATTATTGTGATTGTGATCGTCGCTCTTGTAGGTTTCTTTAATTGGTTTAAGCGGACGCCCACCGGAGAGGGTCTCATTAATAAAGCGGCAATTAAGCTTCCGTTGTTCGGGGATTTGACCGTAAAATCCAGCTCCGCAAAGTTCGCAAGGAACTTATCCACCATGCTGGCCGCCGGTATTGCCATGCCGGAGGCGGTGCAGATTGTAGCTGATACCATGAACAATGTCTTCTATAGAGAGTGTATGTTAAATGCCAAAAACGATGTTATGCAGGGTGTTCCGTTATCCACACCTCTGGAGAAATCAGGTTTGTTCCCGCCTATGGTATACCATATGACGAGAATCGGCGAGGAAACCGGTAATACAGAAGATATGCTCAATACGCTGGCGGACTATTACGAAGAAGAGGTGGAAATGGCAACCCAGTCCTTGATGGCCGCCTTAGAGCCCATTATCATCATTATTCTTGCCGGCGTCTGCGGAACTATCATTGGCGCAGTTATCGCACCCATGGGCGCAATGTACGAAGGTCTGGACAGCCTGTAAAATTCGGTTAAAAACCCGTTATGTAGGGGAGCGGGGTTTTAATATAAAGTAACTATAGTATCAAATTAAAAAAGGAGAGATTATCATGAAAAAGATGAATAACAAAGGTTTCTCATTAGTTGAGTTAATTATCGTTATTGCCATTATGGCAATCTTAATCGGTGTTTTAGCACCTCAGTATTTAAAATATGTAGAGAAATCCAAATTATCTTCCGATAAAGATACATTGGATTCCATCTACAATGCATGTATTACAGCAGCAGCGGATCCTGATCTTTCACAGACCGTTCCTCCTAACAACTCCAGCTTTGCTTTTGCAGGTATCGGTGGCACCACTGACTGGACAGGAGAAGTTCTTACAACATTAGGATTAACAAACAGCAACAGCATTACTGCTAAGATTAAATCCAAGAGTTGTAAAGGTAGCCCTATTAGTATATCTGTCGATTCAATGGGTAACTTCACAGTAAGCTGCGGCGGAATTAAGATTCCTACAGATAACTAATAGGATTAGAGCACAAGGAGACATTCCCCTATGACCACTGAATCATGGATATTTGAGATGATAGTATATGTGGTAATATTCTTATACGGAATCGTAATAGGCAGCTTTTTAAATGTCTGCATATTACGAATTC
>CAZDRM010000001.1:0-70118 GCA_964507745.1 uncultured Lachnospiraceae bacterium | reverse complement strand
TAAAAGTGAGCATTTATGAATTTGATGAAGAACGAGAAATGAGACTGATAAGAGAGGATGAACGTGAGATTGGCAGGGAAGAGGGAAGAGAAGAAGGCATAGAAATCGGCAAGGCATCCGAAAGACAAAATATATTGGCATTAAGTAAAATCCTATTAAATGCCAACCGCATAGATGATCTAAAAAGAGCCACAGATGATGAAGCATATCTGGAGGAATTGTGCCGAGAATACAGCATTTTGTGAGAATAAAGAAAAAAGATGGCTAACGACAGCCGCCTGATGGACTATAAAGAGTGTTTTGAGATTATAGGAAAAGCCCGGACAATTATTCCAAGACGGGATTACAATACCCCCACTCCTGTTTTGTGTACCACAAGTAAATCCGTTCTTTGGTTTAAAAAGTCCAATTCCTCTCCGCTTCGGTAGGTAAAAAGCGTATACCGGTTTAAACGGTTGAAAACGATGGAGAGCTTTTTCGTATAAAGTCCTGAATCTTTAACAAATTCTTCAATGGCAAGGCTGGCTTCATATTTCTTCAAAAGTTCGTAGGAGGTAACCAGACCGATGCCGCTTCCGCCGTCGGCTTCGTGGGTAGTATAATGATTGACTCCCAGATTGACCAGCACTTCCTTGCTGAAGGGAATGCCGCTGTCAAATACATTGATGCTGTAAAAATTATCAATCATATCGACGCTTAACAAAACATGCCGGCAGTCTCCGTATTTGGTGGCAATCATGGCGTTTTCCAACAAATCTGCCAGCAGCGTATTCAAATCATTTTCGGAAATATTATTATCTATCATAGCCTTCATATCACAGGAAAAGGTTATATCAAAGTTGATATTCATTTCATAAGCTTTCTGCTTCATATACTTCAAAATGCTGTCCACAGAAGAATAGCCTGTTTCGGGAATGCTGCGGCACCTTTCATTCTGAGTGCGGAGAATATCCTTACGATGCAGTGAAAGCTGTTCCAAATCCTTTAACAGCCGGGCGCCGGTTTCGGAAGAAGCAGGCACCAGAGAAGAGGAATCCTTTATAAATTCCTGAACGGAAAGCAGCATGGCGGGAATCAGTTTATTGTCGCTATGTATAATCTTGGAAAGTTCTTTGTTTTCTTCCTCTAATTTTCTGATATATTGTTCTTTTTCTGAAAGGGTGGAATTTAGTTCTGCAAGATCCTTTTCCTTAAGCCTTTCCAGATAGGTTTTAGTTATGTTGTTTTTCCAAGACATATAGATGAAGAGTGCCAGAAGAAAAATCAGGAGAAAGGGAAAGAGATAAATAAGATTTTGACTGCCGGTTTTAGCTATTTCAAAGATGAACAAGGTCATGAGACTGATAATCATAAGCGAGAAGCTATTCAATTTGTTTGAAATAAAAGGCATTCCTTTTCTGAAACGCTTTGGACGGAAAAGAAGAGGCGTGATTGTTATCTGAATGAGAGCAGTAGAGGCTTGAGAAAGCAGATGACTATAGGAATCACTGGTTACATGGAAAACAAAAATCAGAATTGCGCTGAAGATTGAAGCAGACAAAGAAAAGATAATATAAGTAACCCCATAGGAAATAATAGTTGTTGTAATAGTCGCTTCAGGAGTGACTTTTGCCGTGCGTAACAAAAAGAAGAAGGACAATAGAATCAAAATTAAATCTATGGCCGGAAAGAATATGGTTTCTAAAAAAACCATCCCTAAGGACAAACAGGGAATTCCTATGAATAAATACGCATAGCGGCATTGGAGACGGGAAATATTTAATAATTTGCGATATGTATAAAAACTGCAGATAATCAGTACAAGATATTTAATGAAAACTAACATTTTATCCTCCGTAATCAAGGAAAACAAAGCTTGATATATTTTTATTATAGTTACCGTTGTAAATGAAAACAATATACTGTCAGTTTGGGACAATACACAATAAAAAATCACAAAAAGTGCATACGGGTATCTAATATAGAATTTTTCTCATTTTTCCTATTCTTTTTACAAAAGAAAGAATAAGAGGTGAGGAAAATGCTACAGGAATGGTGGATTATAGTTTTGAATATTCTCAACGGCAGATAGAAAAAGGTTTCTATTGCCAACAGCATATTAAAAACAATGAAAACACCAATATAAAAACACCAAAAATCAAATCAATGAAAACACCATTATAAAAGCATATATACCGGCAAAAACAACCCTTATAAGCTGTCGGAATATATGCTTTTATACTTTTCCCTCTAAAAAGTAAATCTATATCAGAAGTCCAACTTATCATAAGTAATAATTATTCTCTCATAGCATCTGGATTCCTTATTTTACTTAATTATCAAAATAGGGATGGCAGGGGTCGAACCTGCAATCGCCGGGAACTAGGTTCCCGACCGCTTTACCATTTACGCAACATCCCCGGATATTATATTCCTTCCCGACATCTGTTTCGTTATGATTTAATGATTTAGCATTCGGTTCTGCTCCTACAATCGATTCTTTATCTTATTTGCATAATAGTGGATAAATTCCGTTAAGGTGGGCACCCCTTTATCCGAATTGATTCGAGCAGTATAGTTCTTGAGCAAATCATCAATATCTGTAGTTCTCCACGCCTTATTGATGGCATTCTGCATAGCCCGTTCCACGCTGGAATCGGTTTTCTTGTACTGATTTGCCAGAGTGCCGCAGATGTTGTGAGGCTGTCCTTGTATAATCAGTAAAATAGCTCCGGATAAATATTGGTAGCCGATGGCTTTAGGACTTATGCCTACGGCGTCCAGTTCCAGAGAAATAAGGCGCATAAGCTGTTTGTTGGAGGGAGCGGAGGAAGAAGCCTGCTTTGCGGAATCCGGCGCATTACGACTGCCTTGAATGGTCTGCTTCATCATACACAGAAAATCCACGGCGCGTTTTTCAGAATAATCCTCCTGATGCTTTGACATGATAAAATCCGCGCCTGTCTTTCTGGCGAAATTATAAGTGGTGGCGCTGGAGTTATTGGTTGTAACCAGAACATAAGGTTTGAAAGGGAGAGAAAGGGTTTCCAGTTCCTGAAGAAACATCAGGCCGTTTCCCTGTCCTTCATTTAATTCCAAATCCAGAATTACGGCGTCGGGTACTCCTTCCTTAACCAGCTCTATTGCTCGGTAGGAGTTGTTGGTAATGCCGGTAAGTATTACCTCGCTTTTGGTATCTATATATTCGGCAAAATTCCTGCAGGTATCAGGGTCGTCTTCGATTAAAAGAATATGCAGCTCTCGTTCCATTTATATTATCCTCCTTTAAATTTCTAACATTATACAACATTATACAACATTTTCCAACAAAAACCAACAAATACGAATGCCTAAAAGCAATAAAAAATAGAGGAAAATGCGAGTATTATGGAGAATAAAGAGATACAAAAGCAAAAAACTGCAGCGTTGTGGTATTAAGGAGTGATGGTATGAAAAAACAGGAAATACTGGCTAAAAGAATCGGATATTTTTGCAAGAAAAAAGGAATATCCAAATATAGACTTGCCATAAAATCGTCTGTGCCCGTAACCACACTGGATAATATTATGAAAAACAGAACAGCCAACCCCGGACTGTTTACCATTATCAAACTGTGTAACGGACTGGGAATAACGCTGGCGGAGTTTTTTGATTGTGATGAATTTCACTCTATTGAAGTGGATATGGATAAATAGAGGTTTTTAGCCTGTTATCGGCTATATCCGATTTTTTATTTTCTTTTAATAAAATATGTCATATAACCTTGTTGACAGAAGTTTGTCCATAGTGATAAACTGGGTGTGCTAGTTCGAATAGTACACAAGAAAAAGTCTGGAAAATAAAGGAAAAATGACGTCTAAATCATTTCTTTTTTAACAAATTCCCACTATTTTCTATTGCATTCGTTTACATAATATAATAAACTAGTTTCGTAACAGACAAACAAATATCAGACAACAAGGTGGTGCTGTGCATTGAAAAAGGTAACAAGGTTTTTAGCGGTTTTCGTGATATTTACGATTCTTTTTGGAATGATGCCTCAAAGTGTTTATGCAAAAGAAGTGTCAGGGAACGGATTAGAACCGGTGGAAAATCTGCTTGAAGCCGGAGAAGATGAGAACACAGAAGTTGAACCGGAAAAAGAGGTTTATGGAGAAGAAGGAAAGTTAGACTTCTTATATATAGAAAACAGTTATGTTGCTTCTCCGGGCAGCCAGATGGTGCTGGTTGGGTTCGGAGATGAGAATACCCGTCTTGCAGGCGGCGCATTAACGGTAGAAAATTACAATACAAAAGAACAGTTTGTTTATTCCAGTGAAGAAACATTGGAAAACACCATTTTATTTGAGCTTCCTTTTTCAGAAGAGGATGCGGGAATTTATGAAATAAAAAGCGTGAATGTTACCACAGAAGACGGCTGTGAGTCTTCCGTCAGAATAGCGGACACAGGTATGGCGAACGTTTATTTCGGCGTGGACCGTGAAGTGCCTGAAGCCGAAGAAGGCGCGCTTATGCCGGAGAGTGTAGATTTTGATATGTCCGATGTGGAATTACAGGTTGTGTCTTTGGATGGAAACGGCAGTCAGGTTTCCAGGATAGCGGCAAATGAAATCGGAGACGCTCTTGCAAACGGCGATAAGGGCAGGATGAGAGCAGAAGACAGCGGAGATGTTGTTGTAGTGATTGATCCGGGCCATGACGCTACTCATGCGGGAGCAAGGGCTAACGGCTTAAGCGAAGAAGTTCTTAATTTAAAAATTGCCCAGTATTGCAAAGCGGAGCTGGAAGAATATTCAGGAGTACAGGTATATCTGACACGTACAGGGACAGCATGTCCTTATCCGGGAACCGGTTCGGTTGACTGTAATGCCAACAGAGTTGCAGCATCAGCCCGTGTGGGAGCCGACTATTTTGTAAGTATCCATTTAAATTCAGCAGGTTCGTCGTCGGCAAAGGGTTCGGAAGTTTATTATCCCAATGCCAATTACAATCCGGCTATCGGAGTTGACGGAGCAAACCTTTCAAGGCACATTTCCAGGCAGTTAGGAGCGCTTGGATTGAACCAGAACGGAATCAAGACGCGCAATTCCGGAGACGGTACAAAATATCCGGACGGTTCGTTGGCGGATTATTACGGCGTAATCAGACGTTCCAAAGAAGCGGGTATTACAGCCGTTATTGTGGAGCATGCGTTCCTGACAAACGGATCCGATGCGGCTTTCCTTTCCAGTGAAAGCAATTTGCAGCGTCTGGGCGTTGCGGACGCTACAGGTATTGCCAATTATCTGGGTCTGACCAAGGGACCTGCGGTTGACAGGGCGCAGGTGGAGGCATATGTGACCAGGCTCTACAGACTGTGTCTGGGCAGGGAACCGGAGCCGGAAGGTCTGAAGGACTGGACAGACAGAATGTGCAGCGGCAGGACAACAGGGGCGGAAGCAGCAAGAGGATTCTTCTTCAGTGATGAGTTCCAGCTTATGAATCATACCAATGACGAGTATGTTGAGCGTTTATATAATGTTATGATGGGTAGAGGCTCCGACTGGGCCGGAAAAACGGACTGGCTGTATAAATTAGAAAACGGCGCAGGACGTATGGGCGTATTCAAAGGCTTTGCGGATTCTGCCGAGTTTGATATGATTTGTAATTCTTATGGAATAAAAAGAGGAACCGTAACTGTCAATGAGGGCCGTGACAGAAATCCGGGACTGACTACTTTTGTATCCAGAATGTATACAAAAGCCCTGGGAAGAGCGTATGATATTGACGGTTTAAATGACTGGTGCAACAGAATCTGCGATAAGAAATGGACTGTTATGGATATGGCTACTACGGGATTTTTTGAGTCCCCTGAATATTTGAATATGCGCCATACCAATAGTGAATACGTAAAAGTGCTTTACCGGACTTTCTTTGACAGGGAATATGACCAGGAGGGTTATGTTTACTGGCTGCAGAAGTTAAATTCCGGCGTCAGTCGCAGAGAAGTGCTGAGAGGCTTTGCGGAATCTAAGGAGTTTGCGCAGCTGATGAGAACTTACGGATTATAATCGGATTGATAAAAGTAACAGTGAAGAGCATGTTGACAATCCTGAGTCGGGAAATTACCTGACTCAGGATGTTTTTTATAGTGCTTTAGCCAAAAGTTATTTAATGTCCGTATATTTTGGCAAAAGAAGAGTCTTGACTTCCATAATATAAATATATGATAATTATAAAAATGAAACTGGGAGGAAAGGTGCAGACATGAGAATTATGACGAAAAAACTATCAAAAAGAGTATTTGCCCTGTTTCTCGCGATGACGCTTATGGCGGGAACGGGAGTTACCGCATTTGCAAAAGAGCAGATGGGAACAAATGGCTTAATACCGGAAAATGAAACCTCTGTTTCCGAAAACAGTGAAAAGAATGCTGTGGACGCTGACAAAGAGGAAACAGGTAAAGAAGAGGGTGTAAAAGAAGGAATCAAGCTGGGTAAAGAAGGGGAAGACCCTTTGGAGACTTATAACGGAATTCCCACAGAGTGGCTGGCTGATGATGAGGAATATGTGTATTCTGAGGAGGCCGGCAGCTATGTAACAGAGGATGCTTTCTTCAAGACTACCACCAAAAAGGGTATTCAGGGAGATTTCAGCGGAGCAAGTTATCTGGGAAGTTACGGCGGACAGCATACCCTGGTTAATATGATGGTTACAGATTTTATGGGAGACGGGTCAAGTCCTCTGGATAAAAGATTTGATTATAACGGCCGTACTTATTATTTTAGGGACGATAAATCCGCGCTGATCAGAAATGCTAATGCCAAGGGCGCGACAATCAGTGTTGTTATTCTTGTTCCCTGCAAAAACGGAAAAGAAATTCTGGTGGACCCTACAGCTTTGGCTAACAGGGGAAATAATACAAAAAATGCGCCGTATTACGCGCCTAATGTAAGAGGAGACGGCAGGCATTATTATGAGGCACTGTTTGCATGGATGGCGGAAAACTGGTGTAAGTCAGACTGTCATGTGGATAACTTTATTTTGGGCAATGAAGTGAATATGCCCAATTCATGGCACTTTAGCGGTTCATCAGACCCTCAGTATAATGCTGATTTATATGCGGATGCTTATATGATTCTCTATAACGCTATCCGTTCCAAAACATCTGTATCGAGAGTCAGCGTTTCTCTGGAACATAGCTGGCAGCATAATGATGAGGGTAGGGGAATTGCCACAAAAGATTATTTAAATCGTTTTAATGCCGCCATTGCGGCGCGACAGGCGAATGTGGACTGGAGTATTTCCTACCATTTATATCCCGCTATCTTATCACAGCCGGATATCTGGGTAGAGCTTGCCCATATGCCGGATGCACCGGAGCTTGACTTAAATCCTAAGAGAGCGGATGCCATGTTCGTGGATGGCAACAATTTAAATATCCTGACAGACTATGTAAAAAATACTTTTGGCAGCCAGCACAGGATTTTATTGACAGAACAGGGATTTTCACAGTATATGGGAACCGATATCCAGGCCGCAAGTCTGGCATATTCCTACTATGCGGCAAAATATGACCCCATGGTGGACTGCTTTATTATCAATAAGCAAAATGAAGGAGGAAAATTAAATTTTTCCATTGCAGGCGTTCTTGCGGAAGATGTATTTGCAAAGCTGGATTCCGACCCGTCATGGGTGGAGGCCCGGACACTGCCCATTATAGGAGTAAGCTCTTATTCGCAGATAGTTCCCGGCTACGGAAGGGTTTCTGACAGAAAGCAGGTAGAAGCCTTTGTTACCAGACTTTATGAAATGTGCCTGAAAAGAAAGCCCGAAGAAGCAGGTCTTGCAGACTGGACTAACAGGTTATGCAACGGTCAGATTTCCGGAGCGGAAGCGGCCCGCGGATTTTTCTTAAGTGATGAATTTAAGCTGTGGAATACTACCAATGAAGAATATGTGGAATTATTATATAATGTCATGATGGGACGCGCTTCCGATGCCGGCGGAAAGGCTGACTGGGTATATAAGCTCGAAAACGGCGTAGGAAGAGAAGGCGTATACAGAGGTTTTGCGGAATCCGTAGAATTTGGTAACATATGTAATGATTACGGCATTATAAGAGGAAGTATTAATGTTAACGGATTAGAAGGAAGGAATAAAAACCCCGGACTTACCACCTTTGTGGCAAGACTTTATACAAAGGCTCTGGGCAGAGAGTATGAGGTTGCAGGGTTAAATGACTGGTGCAACCGCATTACCAGCGGGCAATGGACCATCAATGATGTTTCCACAAGGGGATTTTTTAACTCCCCGGAATTTCTGGCAAAGAATTTAAGCGATGATGAATATGTGAAGGTTCTTTACCGCACATTCTTTGACAGGGAATATGACCAGGCAGGATATGATGACTGGATGAACAGACTGGCAAGTGGAACAAGCAGAAATGAAGTTATGCTGGGCTTTGCCAACTCCAAAGAGTTTGCACAATTAAAGGCTTCCTTCGGGCTGAAATGATAAAAGCGGCTTAAAGAGTCTAAAAGGAATATAAGATTATAAAAGGTACTTCTGCATGATTTTTCCTCTTTTTGGAAAAACTTACAGAGTACCTTTTTTTGTAAAATCCGAAATCATATATGTATCAATCCAAATCGAAAAATGTATAAATCTGGGATGAAATTGGGGATGAAGGCTAAGAAATATTTACTTTAGGAAGTAATAATGTTAAAATGAAAGCTATGAAAAAGTTTATTAAGGATAAAATTCTGGATATACCGCTCAATAGAATAATTATACTGACTCTTATGGATATCTGCGGCATGTTTGCGGCGGGGATATTGTCATTATATATCAGATACGATTTTAAATTTATGGATATTCCCAGGCTGTTTATTAATACGGTCATGGAGGCCTTTCCCATTAATGTGATCATTACCATTCTGATATACTGGCTGTTCCGGCTTTATAAGAGCGTCTGGAGATATGCCAGCGATTCGGAGCTGTTTAATATACTGGTAGCTGTATTTATCTGCGCCCTGATTCAGCCGGTCATTTTCCTGGTTATGGGAGTCAGGATGCCCTTCAGCTATCCATTTTTCTATGGATTTTTTATGCTGGCTTTTTCTGCCGGTACCCGTTTTTCCTATCGCATTCTGCGCGTGCTGCAGCACAGGCGGATTCATGGCATGCAGAAGGCTTCGGATATCAACTGCATGATCGTAGGAGCCGGGGCATCGGGAAATACCATTATTAAGGAAATCCAGACCAGCAGCTACTTAAGGATGAATCCGGTCTGCGTCATAGACGACAATCCTATCTGCCACGGCAAGTATTTAAGAGGCGTGCCTATTGTAGGAGACAGGAATACCATACTGGATAATGTGGAAAAGTATAATGTCAGCGAGATTATTATTGCCCTCCCTTCGGCAAAGAGATCCCAGATGAAGGGAATTCTGGAAATCTGCCGTGATACCGGCTGCAAAATGCGTATTCTGCCGGGGGTATACCAGTTGATTAACGGGGACGTTAATGTATCCAAGCTGCGTGAAGTGGATATTGAGGATCTTTTGGGCAGGGAACCCGTAGAAGTCAATATTGATGAAATTCTTGGTTATGTGGAAAATAAAACGGTTCTGGTTACAGGGGGCGGCGGCTCTATAGGCAGTGAAATATGCAGGCAGGTGGCATCACATAATCCAAAGAAATTGATAATTGTGGATATTTATGAGAATACTACCTATGAGGTACAGCAGGAATTAAACCGAGAGCATCCCCAGCTGGATTTAACGGTACTGATTGCTTCGGTGCGCAATACCCACCGCATGAACAGTATTATGAAGGAACACAGGCCGGACATTATCTACCATGCAGCGGCACATAAGCATGTACCCTTAATGGAGGAAAGCCCAAATGAGGCTATTAAAAATAATGTTTTCGGAACCTTAAAAACCGCTGTGGCGGCTGATAAATACGGCGTTAAAAAATTTGTTATGATTTCTACGGATAAGGCGGTAAATCCAACTAATATTATGGGAGCCTCCAAGCGAATCTGTGAAATGATCATCCAGACCATGGACAAGCATTCAAAAACGGACTTTGTAGCGGTGCGCTTCGGCAATGTTCTGGGCAGTAACGGCAGTGTGATTCCCTTGTTCAAAAAGCAGATTGAAGCAGGAGGACCGGTTACGGTTACCCATCCGGATATCATCCGTTATTTTATGACGATCCCGGAGGCGGTTTCCCTTGTACTGCAGGCAGGAGCCTATGCAAAGGGCGGGGAAATCTTCGTGCTGGATATGGGAGAACCGGTTAAGATTTTAGACCTTGCCAAAAACCTCATTAAGCTTTCGGGCTACAAGGTGGACGAGGATATTAAAATTGAATTTACGGGGCTTCGTCCCGGCGAGAAGATGTATGAGGAGCTTTTGATGGATGAAGAGGGGCTGACGGCTACGGCCAACAAGATGATTCACATCGGCAAGCCTATTGAGCTGGATGAGGAAGAGTTTGCCAAAGGGCTTAAGGCTCTTGAAGAGGCATCCTTAAAAGACTCTCCCGAAATCAAAGAGGTTGTCAGCCGAATTGTGCCTACCTATACCATTGATAACGTCGAAGAGAAGGAGAATTGAGACGGCAATCAAAGCATGCGGGAATGAAGCTGTGGTCAAGAGGTACAGGAATAAGGGCGTTATAAACGTATTAACAGGAGGAGAACATGTATCAGAAATGGAAACGCATTGTGGATTTTTTGCTTTCACTTATAGGACTGCTTGTGCTTTCCCCTGTTTTTTTGATATTGTCCGTTGCTGTTAAAGCGGAATCAAAAGGTCCGGTATTCTTTCAACAGAAGCGGGTGGGCATTCACAAAAAGCATTTTATGATTTTAAAATTCAGAACCATGCGGACGGATACGCCCAAGGACATGCCTACACACCTTCTGAAAAATCCGGAGCAGTATATTACAAAGACCGGAAAATTTTTGCGTAAGACAAGCCTGGATGAACTGCCCCAGCTGATCAATATTTTAAAGGGAGATATGGCGGTGGTAGGTCCCAGACCGGCTCTTTATAATCAATACGATTTAATTGAGGAGCGGGATAAGTACGGGGCAAATGACATCAGACCGGGACTGACGGGCTGGGCGCAGATTAACGGCAGGGATGAGCTGGAAATCCCCGTAAAGGCCAGGCTGGATGGGGAATATAAAGAGAAAATGGGATTTTTCATGGACTTGCGCTGCTTTTTTGGAACCTTTTTAAGCGTGCTGAAAAGCGAAGGCGTTGTAGAAGGCGGTACGGGAGCGATGAAAGAGTGAAAAAAGTACTGATTACCGGTAAAGACAGTTATATAGGAACGAATGTGGAGCGGTATCTTGTGGAGAGGTCCTATCAGGTGGACACCATTGATATGAGGGGAAATGCCTGGAGAGAATATGACTTTTCGCCATATGATGCCGTATTTCATGTGGCGGGAATCGCCCATGCGGATGTGGAAAAGGTATCGGAAGAAGAAAAGAAAAGATATTACGACGTAAACTGTCATCTGGCTGTGGAAACGGCAAAAAAGGCAAAGGAGCAGGGCGTCGGTTTATTTGTTTTTATGAGCAGCATTATCGTATACGGCGAAAGCGGAGGCATAGGGGAAAAACGGGTTATAAAGGCTGACACGCCCCTTACGCCCGCCAATTTTTACGGGGACAGTAAGGTAAAGGCGGAAGAAGGCTTAAGACCCCTTGCCGATAAGGATTTTCAAATAGCGATTTTGCGCCCGCCCATGATTTACGGGGAGGGCTGTAAAGGGAATTATCGCACTCTGGAAAAATTTGCAAAGATAATGCCGGTGTTTCCAGCCATAGAAAATGAAAGAAGCGTTCTGTCTGTGGAAAATCTTGCCAAAACAGTGGAAAAGATAATACAAAATCCCGAAAGCGGCGTTTATTTTCCCCAGGATGCAAGATATGGGCATACGGCAAAAATGGTACAGGACATTGCGGCGGGAAAAGGAAAGAAAGTGCGCCTGACAAGGGTATTAAATCCTGCCATCAGATGCATCGGAAAAACAAAAGGAAAGTATGGCAGACTGGTCAACAAGGCCTTTGGAAATCTTTGTTATGATAAGGAATTGAAGGTAGAAAAATGGAACCCTTAGTAACGATTGTCACTGTGGCATTTAACAGTGAGAAGACCATTGAAAAGACAATTAAATCCGTTTTGAACCAGACCTATCCGAGGATAGAATATCTGATCATAGATGGAAAAAGCAGCGACAAAACTGTGGAGATTGCGGAAAGCTACAGAGAGCAGGCTCTTGAGAAGGGGTATTTGTACCGGATCATATCGGAAAAAGACCGGGGCATTTATGATGCCATGAATAAAGGCATCGCCATGGCAGAAGGGGAGATTATGGGCTTTATTAACAGCGACGACTGGTATGAAAAGGATGCTGTGGCTCTTTCTGTGAAGACCATGCTTAAAAAGCAGTGCGATATTACTTTCGGGGATATTGTCATACATAAGGCGGACGGCAGCCGTATTGTGAAAAAGGCAAAGCTTTCCCGGTATGAAACATCGAGACATTGGAACCACCCCACCATGTTTGTAAAAACAGCTGTTTACAGGGAATTTCCTTTCAGACAGAAGGGAATCCATGATGATTACGGGGCTTATCTCGCCATGAAAAAGGCAGGAAAAAAGATTCAGGTTATAAACAGAGTTCTTGCCGATTTCAGTATGGGAGGAGCCAGCAATAAAAGAAGCCTTAAGCTGTCTGTCAAACGGATTAAGGACCGGTACGGCTGTTACCGGGATAACGGCTATGGCAGATTGTATCTTATGGAATGTATCCTGATGGAAGCAGGGAAATTTATTCTCGGGTAACCTGGACACTCATTGGACAAATGCGGCGAGAGTCACATATTCTGTTGTTTACAGCGATTTGTTGATTTATGGAGGCAGATATGAGAATTGGAATCGATTTATCCTTTATCCGTCCCGACCACAAAAACGGCGGAACGGAAGCGGTTATGAAAAATTTGATAAAGGGCTTTGAAGAGTTAAAAGCTTTAGGGGAAACAGAGGATGAATTTCTTTACTTTATCCATAGAGATATTTATAAGGATTATCATAAAATGTTTCCTAATCTTACCTATCGGGTTTATGACATAAAGGGTCCTCATGCCGTAAGGACCATATGGTTTCAGACCTTTTATCTTCCCGGGTTGTCGGAGGAGGAAAAACTGGATCTGCTGTATTTTCCCACCTTTCAGACAGGGCTTAACAACAGGTGGGGGATGCCTCTTGTCGTAAACCCTCATGATATTCAATACAAATATTATCCTGAATATTTCAGTCCCTTAAAAAGGTGTTATTTTCAGCTGTTTTATAAAAAAGCCTTAAAGAAGGCGGACGGGGTAGTGGCTATCTCACGCTATGTGGCAGGTTCTTACAAAAAATATTTTGGAAGATATGTAAAAGGAAAACTTTCACTCATTTATAATCCCATTGATTTTAAGGTGGAGAGAGAAGAGAAGGTAAGCGCATTAAAGGGGGAGACGGGAGATTTTGTTCTCTGCGTCAATTCCCTTGCAAAGCATAAAAATTTGATTACACTTGTGAAGGCTTTTCATATGCTGACAAAAACTTCGGATGTTCCAAATTCTCTGAAGCTGGTTATAGCAGGGGCAAAGTGGAACGGCACAAATGAAATTGCAGACTATATAGAAGGAAATCACTTACAGGACAGAGTTGTCCTGACCGGATTTTTGTCGGACGGCCAGCTGCAATACTTGTACCATCATGCGAAAGTGTTTGTAACCCCTTCTTTGTATGAAGGCTTTGGTATGACCCCTATAGAGGCCATGGCGGCAGGATGCCCCGTTATATCCTCAAAGGAAACTTCCCTTTATGAAGTGACCATGGGAAGGGTTTCTTATTATGAACCGGCAAGGGACGCAGAAGCGTTATGCAGGGCCATGTCAGAGATGATATCCGGTTCAGGGGATTTAATAGAGGATATGAGTGCGGTTTTAAAGGAAAACAAAAAAGCCGTTCTGCGTTACAGCAAGGAAAAGATTGCAAGGCAGTATATAAAGCTGTTTTATGAGACCGCAGAGAAAAACAAGAGAATTAAAAATAGCACAGATGCGGGAAAACAACAAAAACAGTTAAATGGTCAATCAGAAACAAATGTGAGACAAGGTACGGAAATTTTTGGCAGACTTTTTGATTTGGTTTCGGAGGAAGCCTCCAAAAACGGAGCGCCTTTCGGATGTGAGAGAGAAAGCTTTGAGGCTTCCATAGGAAGCGCGCCCAAAGAAGTTGACCTTCGTCCGTTTTCGGAACTGGAAGGAAAGAAGTTTATAGATGGAATCTGGCTTGCTTTTTTTCAAAAGCTTCCGGATAAACAGAAGGCGAAAAGCCTTGAGAAAAAAAGCAAAGAGGAAGTATTAAATGCGGCGGCAGGGGAAGGGGCTTTTGCCATTCGGGATATAAAGGTTTTAAATAGTCCTTACGGGGATATAAAGCCGGGGCTCAAGGGCCGGATCTTACAGGGAATGTCGAGGGTAAAAAGTTCCATTTTTCTAAGACAGCTTGCCAAAAAAATGCCGGCAGGCATACAAAACAGGATTCGGGGATTATTTTGTTAAACGGAGATGCTATGAAAAAAATCTATATCGATATTTCTATGGTAATTGTGGGAACCAATTTTACGGGAATTCCCAGAGTTGTTATGGAGATTACAAAAAAATTGTATCATAATCCGAAGCTTGAGCTTATTTTTCTTGAGTATCATCAGAAGCGGGATGATTTTGAAATCATTGATGGGGAAAAATTTGCAGCCTTCTGCAGGGAAAAGAAAGGAAACCGCAGGAAGCTCCGGACCGGAAAACATATTCCCCTTTGGGGAATGGAAAAGGAATCCGTATTTTTTGATATGGATACCGTGTGGAAAACGAGAGTGAGGCGGAGTTATCTCTATCCCCTCTTAAAGGCGAAAGGCGTGAAAATCATTCCTTTTGTACAGGACATTATAGGGGTTACCCATCCCCAGTTCTGTCCGTCAGATGATGTATTTAATTTTTTGGATTTTGTGGGAGCTGTGGTGGAGTATGGGGATGAGATCATAGTGACTTCCCATGCCACCAAAGGCGCGGTGGAAGAATTATGCGGCAGGCTGCAGGCACCTTGCCCTCCTATAGAAATCGTGCCTTTGGGCGGAGATTTTAAGAGGACATCAAAAAAAATATCAGGAAGAACAATAAATCAGGGTATCTCAACGGATATAAGCAAAATAGCGGAATCGGGCCCCTATCTTTTAATGGTAGGAACCATTGACCCCAGAAAAAATCATACGCTGCTCTTAGATGCCTATGAGGGCGGTTTAAAGGAGCTTCCCATGAATCTGGTTATTGCGGGGCATAAAGGATGGAACGTAGATGATTTTTTGGAAAGAATGGAAAGGCATGAGGATTTCGGAAAGGGCATCTGGCATGTAAACGGGGCTTCCGATGAGGAAATTGATTATTTATACCAGCATTGCTATGCCCTTGCTTTTCCAAGCTATATTGAGGGGTATGGACTGCCCATTATAGAATCCATGGTACGGGGTGTGCCCGTCATTGCGGCGGATACGCCCATCAATATGGAAGTGGGCGGAGAATACGCCTTATATTTCGGACAGGACAAACCGGAAGAACTGGTAAATATGGTGGCGGAATTAGTTTTAAAGCCGGAAACCTATCAGACAGCAAAAGAGAAACTTAAGAATTTTATTCCTCCTACATGGGAGGAAACCGCAAAGAGAATTTTTGAGATATTATTAGAAAACGAAACTGTCTGACCCATGGAGGCAAGAATGAAAATAGCATTTATCAATCAAAGATACGGCGTAGAAGTTGCCGGCGGAAGCGAAAGCTATACCAGAGCCATGGCGGAAAGACTGTCAAAATATCTGGGAGATGCAGGTTCTGTGGAGGTGCTGACCAGCAAGGCCATTTCCTATATCACATGGGAAGATCATTACGAAAACGATGTTGAAGATATCAACGGCGTGACCGTAAGAAGATTTTCCGTAAAGCATAAGAGAAACCGGGTAATTCAGAGGGCCGCCGGGATATTGATGCGGAATTTTCATATTCATTTTAAATGGCTGGAGGAACGGCGTTTAAAAGCGAGAGGCCCTTATGTGTCGGAGCTGGTTTCTTATATCAGGGAGCATAAGGATGAATATGACGCTTTTATTTTCGTGACCTATCTCTATTATCCTGCCTATTTCGGAGCGAAAGAGGTTTATGATAAGGCATGGTTTGTTCCCACGGCGCATGATGAAGAGCCTATTTATATGAATATTTATAAGGAGCTGTTTCACAGGGTTAAAGGGATTATTTATTTAGCGGAAGAAGAAAAAGCTTTTGTAGAAAGACACTTTCATAATAAGAGCGTGCCTAACCGGGTGCTTGGAATGGGGATTGACGTAAAAGAAAACGCCGATGAAAACAGGTTTCGGGAAAAGTATGACATATCCGGCGATTATCTGTTGTTTGCGGGAAGAATAGAGGAGAATAAGGGTTGTAAGGAATTGGTCGATCATTTTATCCGTTATAAGGACCAATGCCGTGAGGAAACAAGCGCAAATGCGGTGGGAAAGAGTGAAGGTCTGACGTTGGTGTTAATGGGAAAGAGTCTTATGGAGATACCTGAAAGAGAAGATATCCGTTATGTGGGTTTTGTTTCCGATGAGGATAAATATGACGGGATGAAGGGAGCCAAGGTTATCTGCCTGCCCTCCCGGTACGAGAGCTTTTCCATTTCCCTTTTAGAGGGCATGGCTTACGGGAATCCGGCTCTTGTGAACGGAAACTGTAATGTGCTGAAAGGGCATGTTGAAAGAAGCGGCGGCGGATTTTCCTATGCAGATTATGAGGAATTTAAGGAAAAGCTTACAGGGCTTCTTGATTATGACATAAATGAGGAAATGGGGAAAAAAGCTGCAGCTTATGTAAAGGAAAACTATGTATGGAGCCGGATAATGGGGCAGTTTTGTGAAATGCTTAACGGAGGAAAGACGGATGCAGGAAATTAATGTGGATAAAATCATGGAGGAAATCAGGAACGAAATCGAGGAAAAGGGCATAAAAAACCAGCCCCTGGAATTTGCGGATGTAAATCAGGCTGTGGATTTCCTGGAACTGCCGGAAAAATATGATAAAGATATGATGCACCGGGAACTGGTAAATTTAAACGGAATGTGGGATATCTCTCCGGAGGGCCAGCAAAGCAAAAATTTCCTTAAAAGGGCGGTAAAAAAAACAATCCTGAAAGCCGTTCGTATGGTTGCAAGACCCTTTATTGTAAAGCAGGTAGCCTTTAACGCATCGGTTGTGGACAGTATAAATATGCTGGACTGTCTGGCAAAAGAAAATGAAGAGTTAAAAGAAGAGGTAAGACAGCTGAAGGAAGAAATGAATAAGTTGAAGGAAAGAACCAGTTGAAGGAAAGAACCAGTTGAAGGAAAGAACCAACTGAAGGAAAGAACCAGCTAAAGGAAAGAAACAGTTGAATGAAAATAACAGGTTAGGAGAAGCCATGAAAATAATTAATATGATTCCGATTCTGGCCTTTGGGGACGCGGTGGGAAATGATGCTATTGCGGTTCATAATTGTTTAAAAGAAGCCGGATATGACAGTATTGTGGCGGCGGATTATGTTGATGAAAGGCTGGGGGCAGATATAGCGGTCAGTACAGATGATCTGTCTTTTATAAAGCCGGAAGATATTGTGATTTACCATTTATCCACCGGACACATACTGAACTCCCGGTTTGGCGCCCTTAAATGCAGGAAAATAGTGAAATACCACAATATTACGCCTCCCGATTTCTTTTTCGGCTATAACAAAGAAACGGTAAAAGCCTGTACTGCCGGCTATAAGGAAGCGGCAGGCCTTTCGGACAAGCCGGAATTTGCATTTGCGGACTCGGCCTATAATAAAAGTGAATTGATTCGTTTAGGATACGGATGCGAAATCGAAGTGCTTCCCATTCTGATTCCTTTTGAAGATTATGAAAAGGAGCCGGATCGGAAGGTTCTGGAACAAATGAATGACGGCCTTACCAACATTATTTTTACGGGACGGGTCGTGCCCAATAAAAAGCAGGAGGACATCATAGCCGCTTTTGATACCTACCAAAAATATTATAATCCTCAATCGAGATTAATTCTGGTGGGAAATCCCGAGTTGATTCCCGCTTATTATGCCAGTCTGAAAGAATATGTAAAAGCCCTGGGAACAAAAAATGTAATGTTTACCGGACATATAAAATTTCCTGCCATTCTGGCGTATTACAGAAGTGCGGATCTGTTTTTGTGCATGAGCGACCATGAAGGCTTCTGCGTGCCTTTGCTGGAGGCTATGTTTTTTGATGTGCCCGTTGTGGCAAAAAACAGTTCGGCTGTAGGAGAAACCCTCGGCGGCAGCGGGATCTTGCTGCCGGATTCGGAGCCGGGGATGGCAGCAGGCGTTATGAACCGGATTTTAACGGATGAGGACTTAAGGAAAAAGGTGCTTAATAACCAGAGAGAACGGCTAAAGGATTTTGACAACAGCAGGATAAAAGAACAGCTGCTGAAACGAATCGGCAGCCTGGCGGGCCGTTAGGGAGGTAGGAGGATGAAAAAAATCGGATTTGTGATTCCCTGGTACGGAGACAAAATACCGGGAGGAGCGGAGGCGGATTTGCGCGGTCTTGCCAAACACATGGTAAAGCGAGGCGTGGAGTTGGAAATTCTGACTACCTGTGTAAAAGAATTTTCCGCCGACTGGGGAAAGGATTACTATAAACCGGGAAGCTATGAGGAAGGCGGACTGAAGGTTCAAAGGTTCCCGGTCAAAGGAAGAAATAAAGCGGCTTTTGATGAGGTAAATTATAAACTGCTTCACGGACAAAACCGTTTAAGCAGGGAAGATGAAAAAGTATATGTTAATGAAATGGTCAACAGCCCGGATTTATATAGATATATCAGGGAGCATAAGGATGAATACGGCGTTTTTGTGTTTACGCCATATATGTTTGGAACAACCTATTTTGGCGTTCAGGAATGTCGGGAAAAAGCTATAATAATTCCTTGCTTTCACGATGAAAACTATGCCTATATGCGATGCTTTCGCAAAGTTTATTCTAAAGTGGCGGGAATGGTGTTTCATTCAAAGCCGGAAAGGGAACTCGCTGAAAAATTGTTTGATTTAAGCAGCGTAAAGACAGCCGATATCGGAGATGGCATGAATGTCCATTTAGAGTTTGACGGGGAAAGATTCCGCAATAAGTTTGGAATTCGCGAGCCATATATTTTATATGCAGGAAGGAAAGATAAAGGAAAAAATATCTATACGTTAATTGATTATTTTCATGAATATAAAAATCGCCATAAAGAGGGGAAAAATCAAGAGCTGAAATTGGTTCTTTTAGGCGGCGGAGAAGTGTTGATTCCGGCAGGAATGAAAAAAGAAATTTTAGATTTAGGTTTTGTGGAGATGCAGGATAAATATGATGCCTATGCTGCTTCGGTTGCATTTTGTCAGCCCAGCAGAAATGAGAGTTTTTCCCTGGTTATTATGGAAAGCTGGCTTTGCGAAAGGCCGGTTCTGGTCTTGGAGGACTGTGCGGTAACCAAAAATTTTGTTAAAGTAACAAAGGGAGGCCTATATTTTAAGAATTATTTTGATTTTGAAGGCGCCCTTGATTATTTTCTGAGTCATGAAGAAATTTCAAAGCAGATGGGGAAAAACGGAAGAGACTATGTAAAAGAAAATTTTGCATGGGATGTTATTGTTGACAAATATTTAAAGTTTTTCAGTGAAATTTCCGGCGAAAGCGGAAATTAAATGGGAGCTGGGAGCATGAAGAAAAGGAAAGTGGCTATTGTCAATCAAAGATACGGACTTGAGGTAAACGGAGGCTCTGAATATCATGCGCGGATACTGGCGGAGCATCTTTCGGAGAAATATGATGTGGAGGTTCTCACTACCTGCGCAAGGGACTATGACACATGGGACAATTACTATGAGGAAGGTGCGGATGAGGTAAACGGCGTTCCCGTCAGAAGGTTCAAAACGGACAAAAGCCGCAATTTAAAAAAGTTTAAATGGCTGGACCGGATGAGGAAATATCTGCCCTTTTTCAGCAGGGAAATGGAAAAAAGATGGATTGAGGAACAGGGTCCCTATTGTCCTGCCTGTATCCGGTATATTGAGGACCACCGGGATGAATATGACGTATTTATCTTTGTCACATACTTATATTATTTGACGGTTATGGGCTTAGGGAAGGTGGCGGATAAAAGTATTTTAATTCCTACGGCCCATGATGAGCCTTTTTTAAAAATGAAGCATTACAAAGAGATGTTCGGGCAGCCGCAGGGCTATTTCTTCAACACGGAAGAGGAAAAGAAGCTGGTCTATGAAACCTTCGGGACAAGCCATATTCCTTGTGGGATCGGGGGAATCGGAATAGAGGTTCCGGACAAGACGGACGGAGAAGGCTTTCGGAAGAAGCACGGGCTGGAGAAATACATTATTTATGTAGGCAGGATTGATTACGGGAAAAACTGTCAGCAGTTATTTGAATACTTTGGCAGATATCAGGACAAGAAAAAGACCGGCCTTAAGCTTGTCCTTATGGGAAAGGAAATGATTGAGGTGCCCAAAAGGGATGACATTCTTTCCCTTGGCTTTGTCAGTGAGGAAGAAAAATACGACGGGATGAGCGGCGCGGAGTTTCTGATGCTTCCGTCCCAATATGAAAGCCTGTCCATTGTTGTCCTGGATTCCATGAAACTGGAGGTTCCCGTTGTGGTAAACGGAAAAAGTCCGGTTTTAAAGAATCATTGCCAAAAAAGTAAAGGCGGACTTTATTATGAAAGCTATGAAGAGTTTGAAAAAGCGGCGGACTTTTTACTGATGCATCAGGAGGAAAGAACACAGATGGGAAAAAACGGCAGGAAATATGTAGATGCCCATTATCGGTGGGACAGCATATTGGACGGTTTAAGCGACCTGATAAATAAATGTATTGTGCAGGAAAAAGAGAGCGCAGGAATATGAATTTGAAGGAATATTGAATTATATATTGTTCCATAAAAAAGAAGATTTTTAATTGGAAAAAAATGGAAAAAATGGAAAAAAATAAAAAAATACGAAAATGACTGTTTTTGCCGGAAAAAAGTGACTCAAAATCTTAAAAATTTAATAAATATCACAAAATAGCAGATATTTCCTTTGCAAATCTACAAGATATAGGGTATAGTTACTGTGTGGCACAAAAACAGCTACGGATAAAGGAGGAAATTATGAAGAAAATACGTGTGACAGGATTTTTACTTGCGGCCGTACTTTTACTGCAGAGTCCTCTGACTGCGCTGGCTTCTTCGGTAAGCGGCAATGACCTGGAGCTGCAGGCGGAAGCAAAGGCCGGAAGTGTTAGTGAAAATGATGCGGATGATTACAGCAGGGCGTGCGGGGAAGTGAGGGAGTCCCTTTTGGAAATCCTCAACAGCAAGCCTGTATATGTATTACTCTATAATACGGATAAATACGGATTAAAGGCGGAACCGGAAGAAGGAGCCCGCGAGACGGGAAGCATTGTCAGCGGAACCCAGCTTACTATAAACGATGTGGTTTTTGATGATGAACTGGGTGTTCTTTATCTGGTAACCGCTTATGAAAACGGAAGTCCTGTGAAAGGATATGTGGAAAGCGCTTATATTGTAACCAATGATGCGGAATTCAATGAGTGGAAGGATACGGAGTTAGTAAAGGTAACCGGTGCGGTTTATCGTGCGGAGATGTCTAATCTGGAAGCTATCTATGAAAACTTTCCCAGCGGTTACCATGCAGCTTTGACGGCATTGAGCCAGGCCCATCCCAACTGGATCTTTGTTCCTTTCCATACAGGACTGGAGTGGTCTGAGGTGCTGGCGGCACAAAGGCAGGGAGACAGAAGCCTTGTTTACAGAACATCAGATGATTCTTGGAAATCAAAGGATCCCGGAGATTACGACCCGGCAACAGGACAGTATGTACCCAAGAGCGGGGCAAGCTGGTTCCGTGCGTCGGAAACAGCAGTCAGCTATTGCTTGAACCCTATTAATTATTTAAATGAAAATAATATTTTTGCTTTTGAGCAGTTAACCTATAACCAGAGCATTCACAATTCGTCGGGAGTAGCGGCGATAATAGCGAATTCATGGATGAACGGACGGTCCTTAGAGGACGGTTCGGGAGGCCTGTATCGGGATGTGTTTGTGGAAATCGGAAGCATGACGGGAGTAAGTCCTTATCACCTTGCCAGCCGTGTGCTGCAGGAGCAGGGGACCAGAGGAGATTCCGCATTAATTTCCGGTGCCTACGGTGCGTATAATTATTTTAATGTAAAAGCCAACGGTGCAACGGATGCGGAGATATTGGCCAACGGCATCGCTTATGCACAGAGCCAGGGATGGTATACAAGATATGCTTCTCTTTTAGGCGGCGCTCAGGTGGTTGGCGGAAGTTATATTTCCAAAGGCCAGGACAGCCTGTATCTGCAGAAATTTGATGTGGACGCATCCTATTACGGGCTGTATTCCCACCAGTATATGCAGAATATTCAGGCGCCTATGACAGAAAGCGTTTCCGTAAGAAGAGCTTATTCCAATGCGGGTGCTCTTGATAATAATTATGTATTTAAGATTCCGGTATATCTGAATATGCCCGGCGGAGGAACAGGAGGCGGCGGTAGTGTAACGCCCGGTCCCGGCGGCTATCCGGTGTCCGAGGAATTTATTACCCAGCTCTATTCCAGCATTCTGGGAAGAAAGCCTGATGCGGAAGGGATGGACTACTGGAAAAATAAATTGAGTACAGGTTCAACGGCTGCCGATCTCGTCGTGGGATTTTTTGACAGTCAGGAAATGAAAAATCGTAACTTGACCAACGAACAGTATCTGGAGTATGCCTATACTGCCATTCTGGGAAGAAATCCGGAACCGGACGGCAAGGCTTACTGGCTCGGGGAACTTGAGGCGGGCGTGACCAGAAAATGCATTCTCGCCGGTTTTGTGGAATCCGCGGAGTTTACCAATCTATGCAGTTACTTTGGTATCAGAAAAGGTTCCATTACCAGTCTTTTGCCTGCGGATAAAAACCGCGGACAGACAAAATTCGTGGTAAGGCTGTACCGGAATATCTTTAACAGGGAAGCTGATGAATGGGGCCTGAATGACTGGACCTACAGGCTTCAGCATGGTCTTACCGGATGCGGTATTGTAGAAGGTTTTATCTACAGCGAAGAGTTCCGGATTTCGGATTTCAGCAACGAGGAATATGTGGAAATTCTTTACAGGACGCTGCTGGGCAGAAAGTCGGATCCGGCAGGAAAGGCCGATTGGGTAGGACGCTTAAACGCCGGACAGAGCAGAAGTCAGGTCTTGGCAGGCTTTGCCTATTCGGTGGAATATAACGCTCTGTGTAAGGAATACGGAATAGAGGTGGGTACTTTAAAACGATGAAAAAATTAAAGTATTTCAAACAAATAGCGGTGGCAATTATAATTGCCACCCTTTTGTGCGATAAGGGAATAGTAATTGCAAATGCGGCAGAAATTGCTTCTGCAGACGTAAGAGGAACTGTTTCTGCAAACGAGATATTGGAAGAAGCGTCTCGTGAAGCAGAAAAGACCACGAATTCAGAAGGGATTAGAGAAACAGAGGGCCTTGAGGGAACAGAAGGTGTGGATTATGCTTCCGGAGAGATCATTCTTGTTTTAGAGGATGTTGGAATTGCCACACTCGGTCTGGAAGGAATAGAGGAAGAAGTAACGGGCGATGATGAGGGAATACAGTTTGCGGTTATGGACATTGAGGATGACATGAGCGTGGAGGAAGCAGTGGACTTCTATTCGGATGTTCCCGGCGTGGCTTATGCCCAGCCCAATTATATTTACGAGCCGGAAGAGCCCGAAATGCAGGAAGAAGCCGTAAATGATCCCAGATATAATGAACAGTGGTATCTGGATTATTTAAATATGGAACGGGCATGGAGCCTGATGGAAAGCGTGCCCTGCAGTAGGGTGCGGATAGCGGTTATAGACAGCGGAATCGATCTGTACCACGAAGACTTAAATGCCAATGTGAATGGGGCTTTATGCGTTAACTCCGTTACCACCGATTATCCCGGAATGAGCAGCGATTATTCCGCCAGCGGGCATGGAACTCATATAGCGGGAATTATCGGCGCTGTTACGGGAAACGAACAGGGCGTTTCGGGGATTTCCAACAATTATGCGGAAATTATTGCCATTCAGAGTCATGACGGGAAAAATATGCTGTCCTCTTATGTGGTAAATGCCATCCAATATGCGGCGGATCATGATGTGAATATTATCAACATGAGCATGGGAATGAATCAGGAGGACAGGCTTTTAAAGGAGGCCATGGAGAAGGCTTATAACCAGGGAATCCTGATTGTATGCTCGGCAGGAAATGACGGATCGGATAAGAAGCACTATCCTTCCGCATACAGTTCAGCCATAGGCGTTATCGCCACAGTGGAAAGCGGGATAAAAAGAAGCGATGCCAGCTACGGTACGGATAATTTTATTTCCGCTCCGGGAGACCGGATTTTAAGCACGCTTCCTAATGACAGATACGGATACATGGGAGGTTCTTCCATGAGCTCGGGAGTTGTTTCGGGAGTCGCGGCGGCCGTATGGGCGGCAAATCCCTCCTTATCGGTGGAAGAGGTTAAAACCATATTGGCGGAAACAGCTACAGACACATATTCTCCGGGCTTTGATGCTTATTCAGGCTGGGGAATCGTGGCGGCAGATAAGGCGGTGGAAAGAGCTGTGGAAATGCGGTATGAATCAGGGGAACTGCCGAGACCGCCTAAACTGGAAACGCCGGAACCGGAAGAGATGGATGTACTTCCCGATTCCGCAGAGAGCTTTGTAAAGAGGCTGTACCACTACTGTCTGGGGAGAGAAGCTGAGACTGCCGGACTTTCCGATTGGAGCGGAAGACTGGAATCCGGCAGGGAGAACGGCGGAGAGGTTGCCTACGGTTTTTTCTTCAGTGAGGAATTGAAGCTTAGAAATTTAAGCGATGAAGATTATGTGGAGCTTTTGTACCGGGTTTTTCTGGCACGTAAGCCTGATGAGGCAGGAAAAGCGGACTGGGTTTTAAAATTGAAAAACGGCATGTCCAGAGAGTATGTCATGAATGGCTTCAGCGCATCGCCGGAATTTACGGAAATCTGCCGAAACTGCGGCTTTGGGCCGGGAATTGTTCCTACAGGTCAGATGAGGGACAGAAACCAGCAGCTTACGGCATTTGTAGCCAGAATGTATGAAAAGGCGTTGGGTAGGTCCTTTGATACGGAGGGGTTAAACGACTGGTGCGACAGGGTAATAAATCAAAACTGGACTCCTTACAGGGTGGCTACAGAAGGCTTTTTCCATTCCAGAGAATTTTCAAATAAAAATACCACCAATGAAGAATTTGTTAAAATTTTATACAGAACCTTTTTAAACAGGGAATATGATGAAGAAGGCCTCAATTACTGGCTTGCCAGACTGAGCAAAGGAGAAAGCAGGGACAAAATCATAGCAGGCTTTGCAGACTCTCGTGAATTTGCCGATTTAATGGCAAAATATGGACTGAAATGATAAAAAGGAGTATAATAGTTGAGGTAATTGCTTTTTGAGAGGGGACGCAGGAATGAAGAAGAGATTTATAGCAGGCGTTTTAGCGCTGTTTATAAGTGTTTGCACTATTTTGACGCCGGTCTCGGTAAATGCCGAAGAAAGCAGCCGGCTGACAGAAGGCTTTGATCTGGAAGGAATTGACACCGGCGAAGCTGTTGCAGATGAGTCCTATGGGGAAGATAATGAAACCTCGGAACAGGACGGGACTTTACAGGAAACGGATCTGTCGGCAAATGATGTGTCGGGAAACCGGCTTTCTCTGCAGGAAGAAAGTGTTTATTCCTACAGCGGCGCGCTGGAGGCGGAGAAACCGTCCAAATCGCTTATATCAAGGGTGTTGTTTCTCGTTTACGGAGGAGAAGAGTATCCGCTCTTGGATATAAGACCCAACACCAAGCCGCCCTATTCTCTGGGGCAGGTATCCGCAGAACACAGGAAAAGGGCCTTGGACAGCGTAAATCTTATGAGGATGATAGCAGGCCTGCCCGTGGTATATCTTCATGATGATTACAATAAACTGAGCCAGTACGGGGCAGTGGTTCTGGCGGCCAATGATACTCTTACCCATACGCCGTCAAGACCGGCGGGGATGGATGATGAGTTTTACGGAAACGGTTATGCCTCCACATCCCATAGCAATATTGCCTACGGCTGGATGTCAGGCACTGATTCTTATTATAATATGCCTCTTTTTACTGTGGGTTATATGGAGGATTCAGGCGCAAGTAATGTGGCCGTTGTAGGGCACAGGCGCTGGATTTTAAATCCGCCCATGAGATATACGGGCTTCGGATTTGCCTTAAGCAGCAGAAATGCAGCATATTCGGCAATGTACGCCATGAACAGAAACGGTACGACGCCGGACTATGACTTTATTTCCTGGCCGTCATCGGGTAATTTCCCTTCGGAATTTGCAAATACGGAGATGCCGTGGCATGTAACCCTTAATCCCGACAAATTTGATATTGCAAGAATGAACACAGGCAATGTACAGGTTACGATAACCGCGCCTGACGGAAGGAGCCAGACCATTACCGCTGCAGACGCCGCCGGTAATGTGGCAAACAAGAATCAGGCATACTTTAACATTGACAAAAGCGGATACGGCATTGCAAACGCCATTATATTCAGACCGGGAACAGCCGTGTTGGGCAGTGACGATTTATGGGGTATTTATACGGTTACCATCAGTGGTTTATACACAAAGGACGGAGCGCCGGCAAAGATTTCCTACAACACGGATTTTTTCAGCGCAATTTTATATGTGGGCGGCAGTGACAATGAAGCGGTTGACGATAAGGGAATCAACGGATTTGTTGAACGGCTTTACACCCTCTGCTTTGGCAGGAAACCGGATGACGACGGTTTCATTTACTGGAGAAAGGCTCTGGCGGACAAGAGCAAGTCAGGCGCAACGGTAGCTTCGGGATTTTTCTTCAGTGATGAAATGAAAAATCGTAATTTAAGCGATGAGGCTTTTGTGGAATTATTGTATCAGGTTATGATGAATCGATCCTCTGATGCGTCGGGAAAGGCGTACTGGCTGGAAAGGCTTTCGGCAGGAGTATCCAGGGAAGGGGTATACAAGGGCTTTGCGGAATCGGCAGAGTTTAGCAATATCTGTGCTTCTTACGGCATTGAACGGGGATACGTGACGGTACATCAGGGGCGTGACCTCAATATGGGGGTTACCATGTTTGTATCAAGGCTTTACACAAAGGCTCTGGGCCGGCCCTATGATATAAGCGGTCTTAATGACTGGTGCAACCGGATCGTGGGCGGTTCCTGGAGCGTTACGGATGCAGCCACAACGGGATTTTTCCATTCTCAGGAGTTTCTGAATAAAAATCTCAGCAATGAAGAATATGTCAAGGTGCTCTACCGGACATTTCTTGGCAGGGAATATGACAAAGCCGGACTGGATGACTGGGTAGGCCAGTTAAACTCCGGACAGAAGACAAGGGACGAAGTATTAAGAGGATTCTCCTATTCAAGAGAATTCGCTAATATTATGAGACAATACGGATTATAGATGCGGAGAAGAGTATCATGAAGAAAAAAGGAATTTTACTTTTGGCGGCATTTTTGTTGACAAGCGCCATGACAGTTACCAACGTATATGCGGCGCTTGTTTCAGAAAACGGTTTGGCGCCGCAGGGAGAGAAAACGGAACAGGAAACAGGTACGGAAGAGGAAAAGACAGAAGGGACGGATGAGATAGAGTGCCTTGATGCATCTCTATACAACACTCACGAACAGTTTTTGTCAGAAGAAAGCGCAGCGCATACCAGATATTTATTCTTAGGGGATAGTACTGCCGCCGGCTATAAGGATAGAAACGGAAATGAGATTTACTCCTATGTGTATTATTTCCAGCAGAGACGCAGCGCCGACGTGACCAATGTGGCCATCGGAGGAGCTACTTATTCAAGCCGTTGGGGACATAATATCAATTATGAATTGAATCAGATAGATATTTCCGATTATGATGTGGCGTTTTTCCAGTTCGGGGCCAATGATTTTCCCAGGGCTTATCCCATAGGAAGAGTGGACTCCACCAATACCTCTGAGGTATGCGGGGCCATGAATATGGCTATCAGGAGGCTTCGGAGCCAAGGCGTAGAGTGTTACTGTATTCTCCCGTTTTATTACAGGTCCCAGTTCGATCCTATTAAAAATGAAAACGGAAACACCTTTGAACAATATCTGGACGCCATCAAAAAAGTATGTGAAAGAAATCATGTTACCATTATCGATTTTAATACGGCTTTCGGAATAGACGGCAGCAATTTCTGGGACTACTATATCGACAATGTGCATCCGGGAGCTGTTCTGCAGCAACGCGCAGGAATATATCTGGATGAGTATATGAGGGTTTATGATGATGTTGCCCAGATAGAGGCATTTGTGGACAGACTGTATAATCTCTGCCTTTTGAGACAGCCCGACGGAGAGGGAATGCAGGACTGGAAGGAAGCCCTTATAAGGCGGGAAAAGTCGGGAGCTGTAGTAGCCCGGGGATTTTTCTTCAGCGAGGAAATGAAAAACCGCAATTTGAGTAATGAAGAATTTGTAGAGCTATTGTACCGTGTTATGATGGACCGGGAGTATGATGAAAGCGGCAAAGAATACTGGGTAAGACGGCTGGAAGCGGGAGTATCCAGAGAAGGCGTATATAGAGGCTTTGCCGAATCGGCGGAATTTATGCAGGTTTGCGGCGTTTACGGAATTGAGCGCGGACAGGTATCCGTTAATGAAAACAGGGATCGAAATACAGGGCTTACCATGTTTGTTTCCAGACTGTATACAAAAGCGCTGGGACGGGATTATGATGTAAACGGATTAAACGACTGGTGCGGCCGGATCCTGGATCATACATGGAGCGTTACGGATGTATCTACCAAAGGATTTTTTGAATCTCAGGAGTTTTTAAATAAAAACCTTAATAATGAAGAGTATATCAAGGTGCTTTACCGGACATTTTTAGATCGGGAGTATGATGATGAGGGAATGAAGTACTGGTTGAATAAACTGGATTCAGGGGAAATGTCCAGAGAAGAGGTTTTAAAAGGATTTTCCTGTTCGAAGGAATTTGCAATGATTATGAAAGAATACGGATTATAAACAAATCATCAAAATGAATGGAGGAATGTTGACATGAGAAAAAGACTTGTTTCCTGTATGCTTGCAGCAATATTGCTGGGAACATCCATTACCACACCGGTTCTGGCCGCATCCGAACCGGAAAACGCGAAAGAAATGATTGCGGCCAACGGGGAAAATGTGATAGTAACGCCTACAGGTGTTTCTGAAAACAGCCTTTCGGAAAACGATGTGGTTATGGAAGAGGAGAAAGTATATTCCTACAGTGGAGACTTATCCCTGGCCAAGCCCAGTAAATTTACCATTGCCAGTCAGTACAGGAATCTGTACAGCTATGGGCTGAATTATACATTCTACCAGACCACTCCGGTTGTAACCAAGCCCTATTCGGCGGGGGTGTTGTCAACAATCCATTTACAGAAAGCAGTAGAAAGCGTTAATATGATGCGTATGATAGCCGGACTGCCTTCCGTAGGATATAATCCTGTATATACCTCTCAGGCTCAGCAGGGAGCGGTAATATTAGCGGCAAATAATACATTGGACAATTATCCTTCTCAGCCCTCCGGCATGGATAATAATTTTTATGTGGCGGGAAGAACAGCCACCCAGAAGAGCAATATTGCCAGCGGATCTTATGAGTCATGGAGAAGTCTTGCGTGGTTTACCCAGAACTTTATGGAAGATAAAGCGCCCGGTAATCTGGGAAATGTGGGGCATAGAAGATGGATTTTAGATCCCAGGATGGGATCCACCGGTTTCGGATATGCTACAAATAAGAGCAATATGGCTTATGCCGTTATGTATGTTGAGGACAAGGGAGTATTGCCGCCGGACTATGATTTCATTTCATGGCCTGCATCAGGAAACTTCCCTCAGGAATTCTGTCAGGGAGATACGCCCTGGTCGGTTACTTTGAATCCGGACAAGTTTGATGTCAGCAAAATGAATATAAACAATGTAAAGGTTTCACTTACTTTACCCAACGGAAAAGTTCAGAAGTTTACGGCGGCAGATAACACGACAGACCGCTTTGATATAACAAAGCCTTATTTCAATGTTAATTTTGAGGCGGCAGGGGAGAGCAACGCCATTATTTTTAAGCCCGGTACAGCAACCTGCGGAACAGGAAATCTTTCCGGCGTTTATAGTGTAGCTATCAGCGGAATCAAAGATAAGAAAGGGAAAGATGTAATTATTTCATATAATGTTGAATTCTTTGACGCGGCGGGATATCTGGGAGGAACCGACGATCAGGCAACCAATGACGATCTGGTCACATCTTTTGTAACCAGATTATACACACTCTGTTTTGGACGGCAGCCTGATGATGAAGGACTGATTGACTGGAAGAATTCTCTGGTCAGCAAAAGAAGAGGCGGCGCAGATGTGGCTTATGGATTTTTCTTCAGCCCGGAATTGAGGAACCGCAATTTAAGCGACAGTGAGTTTGTTGATTTGTTGTATAGGGTTATGCTGGATCGTAATGCGGACTCCGGCGGCAAAGCTTATTGGCTGGGATGCATGCAGTCAGGGGTTACCAGGGAAGGTATCTTTAAGGGCTTTGCGGAATCGAAAGAGTTTAATGATTTATGTGCCTTCTACGGAATCACAAGAGGAACTGTCAAAAAGGTTCAGGGACGCGACCGCAATCCCGGTCTTACAAGCTTTGTAGCCCGTATGTATACAAAAGCCTTGGGAAGAGGATATGACATCAGCGGCCTAAACGATTGGTGCGACCGTATCCTTGACAAAAAATGGACTGTAACGGATGCAGCTACTATAGGCTTTTTCCACTCTCAGGAGTTTTTGAATAAAAACTTAAGCAATGCGGAGTATATTAAGGTACTTTACAGAACATTCTTAGGCAGGGAATACGATATACAGGGATATTATGATTGGTTAAATAAACTGGATTCCGGCGCCATGACAAGGGATCAGGTGCTGCAGGGATTTTCCAATTCTCAGGAATTTCGTAATATAATGAAAGAGTATGGTTTATAAAACATGAAATTGTTCAAGGAAATCTGGGATTATCGTACGATGATTTCCAGTCTGGTAAAGAGAGATTTAAGAGGCAGGTATAAAGGGTCCGTGTTAGGATTTTTATGGACCTTTTTAAACCCGCTTTTGCAGCTGATCGTATATACCTTTGTGTTTTCGGTTATTATGCGGGCGGGAATCGAGGATTACTATCTTTTCCTGTTTGTGGCGCTGGTTCCGTGGACATTTTTTTCCACTTCCGTGGGAGGCGGCGCCGGCTGCATTATCAGTCAGCAGAGTCTGGTAAATAAAATATATTTTCCCAGAGAAGTGCTTCCTGTTTCTCATGTGCTCAGCCAGCTGATCAATATGCTTCTGTCATTTATTGTTGTCATAGCGGTTTTGATCATAGCGGGAAAAGGGATCAATCTTGCCGTATGGTGGTATCTGCCGGTTATCATATTACAGGAAACTCTTTTAGCTTTTGGACTGACCCTTTTGTTTTCCGGCATAACGGTTTATTTCAGGGATATGCAGTTTCTACTGAATATTGTTTTAATGGCGTGGCAGTTTTTAAGCCCGGTCATGTACTCTGTGGATATGGTGCCGGAAAAATTCCGGGGAGTTTTCTATTTAAATCCCATGACGCCTATCATTGCGGCTTACAGAGATGTTTTATACTACAAGCAGGCGCCGGAGCTCCATACGTTTATTCTGGGAACGATTATGGGAATAGTTATGCTTTTTATCGGTTGGTTTTCATTTGGTAAGCTGAAAAAACATTTTGCGGAGGTTCTGTAATGAAGGTAATGCGATTATGATTGATTCAGGAGGTAAACAATGATAGAAATAGATCCGGGGATTATGGATTCTGAAGAACTGATAAGAAGAGTCAAAATAAGCGCCTTAAAAAAAGAGATTCCGAAGCGCTTTTTTGGTTTTGAAACTGAAAGCAGTCGTGATTATGAGAAGCAGATTCTTATTGATATATCCGCAAATCTGCATAAACTAAAGCGATCTTATGCTATTGTGGAAAGACCCATTACGTCGAATCGTCCGATAATCGGAAAAATTATTGTGTTTGTCAAAAAGGTTTACCGCAAAATGACAAGATGGATTTTTGCATCCTATTATCAACAGCAGAATCAGATTAATGAAACGGTTATGCAGACCTTGTCAGGGATGGTTGAGCTGCAGGAATTAATGCTGACGAAATATCAGAAGGAGGACAAGGGAGAAAGTAATGCAGATTAATCAATTTCATTCAGGAACCACAGTGGGCGACGCCATAACCAATATGATGCTTGAACTCCGGGAACTGCTCATCAGCAGAGGGTATGAATCAGAAATATATGCAGAATATATAGATGAAAGGCTTTCGGACAAAATAAAACCCATTCAGAAATATAAAGGAAATAAGGATGGCATTCTTTTTGTTCATCATTCTATGGGAATGAACTGCTTTGATAAAATTATCGGGCTTCCCGATAAAAAGGCGTTGATTTATCATAATATAACGCCGGAACATTTCTTTGAAGATGAAGGGCTTAAAAAAGCAATTCGTCAGGGCCTGTGGCAGGCTAAAGAATATAGGAGGTATGTGGATTACGCCATTGCCGACTCCAATTACAACAGAAAAGAACTGCTGGGAATGGGATATGAGAATGTGGACGTTATGCCCATACAGATTTCTTTGGACCGCTTTGATCATGTTCAGTCAGAAGCTTCTGTTGCAAAAGACCATGAAAACTATAAAAATATTATATTTGTAGGCAGGGTGGTCCCTAATAAATGCCAGAAGGATATTCTCCATGCTTTTGCCGTTTACAACAACTATTATAATGAGGACAGCAGGCTGTTTATTGTGGGCGATGACAGCATGGAAGGCTATATAAATGAATTAAAGGGAATCTGCCGGGACTATGCCGTGGAAAGCAAGGTGTTTTTTACAGGCAAGGTAAGCGAACAAGAATTGAAGGCTTATTATGAAATGGCAGATTTATTTTTGTGCATGAGCGAGCACGAGGGCTTTGGAGTTCCTTTGCTGGAGGCTATGAAAATGGGCGTCCCGGTAATATCCTATTGTTCTTCCGCTATTCCGGAAACCATGAACGGCGCAGGTATTCTGGTTCATGAAAAAAATTATGCCTATATCGGAGCCTTGTGCAATGAGGTGTTAACGGATTCCGATTTGTACCAGAAAATTGTGGAACGGCAGATGGTACGCATCCAACAGCTGGAAGAGATGAATACGGAAGAAATTTTCTTCAAAATCATTGATAATATTCTGAGCGGAAAGAGAAAACGTAACATACAGCTTCAGGGACCATTTGAATCCTCCTACAGTCTGGCAATTGTGAACCGGAAGCTGATGGAAGCCATAGACGATATTGATAAAGAGGATAATATCTCTATTTATTGTACCGAGGGACCGGGGGATTATACTCCTAAAGAGGAGGATTTGAAGGATAAGCCCCATGCCCGCCGGTTATGGGAAAAATCCAAAGGAGTTACTTATCCGGATATTACCATCAGGAATATGTACCCGCCCAGAGTGGCGGATGTGACGGGCGGTCTCAATTTTCAGGCGTTCGGCTGGGAAGAAAGCGTTATTCCCGGCAATTATATCGATAATTTCAATAAGTATTTAAGCGGAATCGGCACAATGACGGATTACGTTACCGATATTCTCATAGAAAACGGAATAAAAATACCTGTAAAGACCATGGGAATAGGAGTACAGCTGGTTCGGAATTTTGAACAGTTAAAGCCCTATCCTCTTAAGACCAGGAAGGGAACAAAATTTCTGCATATCAGTTCGGCATTTCCCAGAAAAGGCGTGGACGTGCTTTTGGAAGGTTATTTTGAAGCCTTTACAAAGGCTGATGATGTATGTCTTGTATTAAAGACTTTTTCCAATCCCCATAATAACGTGGAAGAAATTTTAAAGGAACTGCGCAGCCGTTATCCGGAGGGACCTGAGGTTGAGTGGATAAACTGCGACCTGTCGGATGAGGAACTGAACAGGCTCTATAAGGCTGTGGACTGCTATGTGCAGACGGCAAGAGGAGAGGGATTCGGGCTTCCGGTGGCGGAAGCCATGCTGGCAAGGATTCCCGTCATTGTCAGCGCAAACAGCGGCATGGCTGATTTTTGCAATGAAGAGAATGCTCTTTTAGTAGGCTTTGAACAGACGCCAGCGGATACTCATGTTACCCAAAACGGAAAGGGCAAGATTTCCATGTGGTTTGAGCCCAAAAAAGAGGAATTGGTTTCCCGGTTCAGGGATTTTGCTTTTGAGAGGGAAAAGCTTGAACTGGATGATAAGATACAAAAAGCATATGATCTGATCAGCACCGGATTTACATGGGAAGCCGTTGCAGGGAGATGGCTGGACTTTATAGAAGAGGTTAAGGAAAAGCAGGTGCGACCCAGGGTTTCCATGGTTACCACATGGAACAGTAAATGCGGAGTTGCGGAATACACCAAAATGGAAGTAGAAGCAACTATGCAAAATGTGGAGTACCGGATATACCCTGACTATACTTCCAGGACAATTGCAAGGGACGAGCCTTTTGTGGCAAAGAGAGTATGGGGGAATATTAAAAAGGGAGATATAGCTGAGCTGATAAGAATGGTAAGAAATGATTCCTCAGACATCGTTCATTTCCAGTTTAATTACGGTTTTTTCATATTGGCTGATTTGGCGGCGGCAATAAAACAGCTGCACCAAGAAAAGAAAATAGTAATTACCTTCCATAAAACGGAAGACGCCGAAATCAACGGGCAGTCTGTCAGTCTGCGTTCTATTAGAAAGCAGCTTAATCTGTGCGCCGCATTGATTGTGCATCAGGAAAAAGATAAGGAGCTGCTATGCGGTTACGGAATAAATGAAAAAATCATTCATGTAATTAATCATGGACAGATTGTATATTCCGGAATAAGCGCAAAATTCGTACAGAAACAGCAGAAAATATCTGCGAGTCCGGTAATAGGCAGTTATGGGTTTTTCCTGCCCCACAAAGGCATTAAAGAAGTCATACAGGCGGTGGCAATTTTAAAAGAAGAATTTCCGCATATACTATATATGCCGGTCTGCGCGCTTCATGAGAGCGTTGATTCTACAGAATATTATAATGAGTGTGTGGCAGAGACGGAGCGTTTAGGCGTGCAGGATAATGTCAAATTTATTACCGATTTCCTGCCTAATGAGGAATCCATGGGGCGCCTTCAGGCATGTGATATGTTGGTAATGCCCTATAAGCCCACAAAAGAGTCGGCAAGCGGGGCAATCAGATTCTGCATGGCGGCTAAGCGGCCAATCATTACCACCAGACAGCCGATTTTTGACGAATTTAAAGAATGCACTTATCAGATAGAGTCAGCGGAAGGGGAACTGATAGCGGATGCAGTCAAAATCCTGATGAGTGATAAGACCGCCGCAGATACCTATACGGAAGCTGTTGACCGGTATGTGAAAGAAACTTCATGGTATGCCACGGGGGATAAAATATATAAGTTGTATCGAAGCCTGATATAATGGTACACGTCAAATGAAAGCGTTCATTTATTTTTTATGATGGTTTCTTTTAGATTTCTGTATTGTACAGCAATGATGTTTTTTATTTTGTTAATACAGAACTGAATAATGATGGGTATTGTAATTCCGGCGATTATGTATAGGATTTCCCATTGGAAAATATCTTTAGGGCGGTAAAAGTACCAAATGTCGGTTTTGTATCCTATCATATCAAAACCGTTGCACAATGTGGTATATTGGGACAATATTGCAAAAACTGTTTTTACAAACATAAATCCCATTATCTGATTAGCCATAATGGAATAGGAGTTATCAGTTATGATTTTCAGGCATTTGCTGTCCTTTAGCACCGGAACCAATATCCTGCCGATTCTGAACCAGAAAGCAATGCCGGTCAATCCTATGACGAAAGGCATAAAGATATTATTTGAAAAATTATTACACCAGACAATACTGTAAGATATGGGGTATCCACAAACAGTAATAATCAGCAGCTGTACTATAAAAATGAAAGAGAAATACAGAATATTCGGAGCGGTGTCTAATTTCTCCAATTTATTTTTATACAATATTCCAAGACTGTAAAAAGGAACAAAATACAAGAATCTTGTTAAAACCAGCCACCAGCCGGTGTTATAACCGCATTTGGCAATATAAACGCCTATAAGCCCCAGGCTAAGGGCAAATAAAGAAAGGAACCAGTTATTTATTTTTAAGCGGCATATTTTTAGCAGTTTATAGAACAGAATAAAAAACACTTCTATCATAAATAGGGGTATTACAAACCAGCAAGGAAGATTATATGCAAACTGATGTCCGGTTTTTATGGGCTCTATCAGTAAATTATGCAAAGAGAATTCGTTGCCGATGGTAAAACCAAATTGTCTCAGGAAAACTACCAGTATTCCATAAAATAAATTGTATATATATAACGGGATGATCAGTTTTTTGAATTTATACGTAATGTATTTTACTGCATGTTCCGTTTGGCTCTCACGGAAAAAATAACCGGATGTAAAGGCAAAGAGCGCAAGAAAAAAGGAATTAAAGGGAAACCAGTTATATAACAGGTCTATTCTGCCAGAACCGCAATGGCTGATAATAATGGATATGATGCCTATGAGATATAAAAATTTGAATCTGTAGTCGGTTTTGTCCATGTCAGCTGCCTCTTTCTGCAAATTTGTAAAATATTGTCTAAAAGTCCATATTTATAAAGATTTATTAAGATAATCATATTTGCGGTAAAATTATTTGTCAACAATAAATATGCCGGAAGATAATGTGGACTGAAACAATAAAAAAGGGTATAATAGGCATATGTTTTGTAAATTGAAAAACATTTTACGGAGGTTTTGTAATGAAAGAAGGAAATGCTATAGAAGTAAAGGATATAACAAAAGCCTTTAAGGTATATTTTGACCGAAGTAATAATGTGAAAGATTTTGTGATTCATGGTAACAGAAGACGTTATGAAAACCGTCAGGTATTGAAGGGAATCAGCTTTGAGGTTAAAAAAGGCGAAGCCATCGGTTTGATTGGAAGAAACGGGTGTGGGAAGAGTACTACTTTAAAACTTTTAACGAAAATCATGTATCCTGACAGCGGAAGCATTGAGATGAAGGGCCGGGTATCCAGTCTGATTGAATTAGGTGCCGGCTTTCATCCTGATATGAGCGGAAGAGAAAATATTTATATCAATGCATCTATTTTTGGGTTATCCAAAAAAGAAATTGATAAGCGGGTTAATGATATCATAGAATTTTCCGAATTAGGAGATTATATTGATAATCCCGTTCGCACCTATTCCTCCGGAATGTATATGCGTCTGGCTTTTTCCGTTGCAATTAATGTAGATGCGGAGATTTTGTTGATTGATGAGATCTTGGCAGTCGGAGATACAAATTTTCAGGAAAAGTGTTTTAAAAAAATGAAAGAAATTAAAGATAGTGGGGTAACGATTGTTATTGTTTCCCATTCATTAGGTCAGATAGAAGCTATTTGTGAAAGAACTGTTTGGATTGAAAAAGGCTTGATAAAGGCAGATGGGGACACAAGAAAGGTTCATAGAAAATATCTGGAATATATGGGGGCAGAGAAAAATAAGAGCAGCGTTACCCCTAACTCAAAACAAGAGCAAGAGGAGAAACCGACTGAAGAAGTAGAAGAGAATTGCCAAAAAGAAAGCGGAAGAGAAGGAAATCAAAAGGTCGTTTTTCAGGAAGTAAGGGTATTAAATAGTAATTATGAAGAGCAACAACAGTTTAATATGGGCGATGATATTTTGATAGAAGCAACTTATAAAGTCAATGAACCTGTTAAGGATGCGTATTTTGCTATTGATGTGATTCGTGAATATGATTATATTTATTGTTATGCCACCAATACTAATTTTGAACCGGGGGAAGCGGTAAATATCAGTAAAGACGGCAAAGTATTGTTCAGATTGAAAAAGGTATTATTAATGCAACACAAATATTTTATTGATTTTATATTGAAGGAGCATACCACTGAGCCGATAGATGTTTTTAGACATGCCGCAGAATTTGATATATTGCCCACGTTGCCGGGAGGAGCGATTACTTATATTGAACATGATTGGGATTGGAGTGAAAGAAATACCCTTGACAGATAGAGTGGTTATTAAAAACGGCTGATATTTTTTGCACAATATGGAAATATTAGGTAATTGTGATAGAATAGTATATGAAGTAGAAGAAATGTAAATGTAAGAGAAAAATAAAAGTATGGAGGAAAAGAATGCAGAACTCGCAGGATGCTACCATTGAAGTGCTCTTTCAAAAACTAGAAGAGATAAAATCTGATAAGGGTCATTATATTCCGACAATGCAGGAAATAATTCCGGACTCTCTTTACTATCCATTTACAATAGAGGAAGAAGTACTTTGGCTGGAAAAAAATTGTACAATTGCATATTACAGGCCAATCGATTCCAATCGATTGCTTGGTAAATTCTTGATTCTTTTGAGAAAGGTAATTAGAAAAATTTTGGTGTTCTTGATTTATCCAATTACATATGATCAAAACTCTTTTAACGCACATGCTGCGTCTACATTAAGAAAAGTAGAATATGAACTGGCTGACCAGAAAGAGGTAATTGAAGAACTTACAGAATTGGTCAAGCAGTTATCAAAGGAAAATAAATATTTAAAAGAAAAGCTTTTTTCTAAACAGCGCGAGGAGTAAAAGGATGAGAATTTTTCAAGTAATTGAAAATATTGTTTTTGGAGATGCAATTAGCAATCATGCCATAAATATTTACAAGATTTTAAAGGAAAATAGATTTGAGACGGCCATTTATGCAGTTAATTTTGATACGCGGCTGGATAGAACCATGGTCTATTCCATTAAAAAAATGCCAGAATTGAAAGAGGATGATTTGGTTATTTATCAAATGTGTCAAAGCAGTAGTATTAATACTATGATTGTGGGGTGGAAATGTAAAAAGGCGTGTATGTATCATAATGTTACGCCGTCGGATTTCTTTTTGCCATATGATAGTTTTCAATCTCGATTCCAACAAAAGGGTTTAAAGGAAATCGGAAAGTTAAAAGATGTATTTGACTATGTATGGGGAGTCAGTCAGTTTAATTGTGATAATCTGATAAAAATGGGATATGATGCAGGCAAAACTTCGGTATCTCCTATACTTTTGGATTTTAGCGATTTCAGGCAGGAGCCTGATCAGAAGACAATAAATAGGTATTCGGATAATTGGGTAAATATTTTATTTGTGGGAAGGATTGCTCCCAATAAAAAGCAGGAAGACATAATTCGAACATTTGCATATTATAAGAAATATGTTAATAAAAAGTCTCGTTTAATTTTGGTTGGCTCTTTCTTTAATTCAACTTATCAATATTGTTTGGAAAAGTATATAGAGGAATTAGGAGTAGATGATGTTATTTTTCCGGGACATATTAGTTTTAAGGAAATTTTAGGATTTTATTCCGTAGCCAACGTACTTTTATGTATGAGTGAGCATGAGGGATTTTGTGTACCGCTGCTGGAAGCAATGCTGTTTGATGTACCGATTATCGCTTATGCGGCAGCTGCAGTGCCGGAGACTCTTGGGGGAAGCGGTATTCTTTTAAAAGATAAAGATCCGGCAAAAGTAAGCTTTGCTATAGAACAACTGGTTTCTAACGAGGATTTACGAAAGGAAGTTATCACAAAACAGCAGCAAAGATTAGATGATTTTAATCTCGAAAAACTGAGAAATGCATTTTTGAAGCAAATAAAAAGGATATCTGAGTCATGAGGAAAATTGGGATCGTAGTACAGAGATATGGAAATGAAGTCAGCGGAGGCGGGGAATATGAAGCGATGCTTTTTGCTGAGAGGCTTATTGAGAAATATGATGTGCAAGTTATTACAACTACAGCAATGGATTATATGACATGGGATAATCATTATGAAGCCGGGGTAGATGTTGTAAATGGAATAACAGTGCATCGATTTCCGGTGGAGTTCCCGCGTAGGGAAAAGGAGATGGAGGAAGTTACAAATAGAATACTGCCTGCTCTTATCAATGGACAGCCTATTAGTGATAAGGACGCTTATGCCTGGATTGACTATCAGGGGCCATATTGCCCTCAAATGATAGAATTTATAAAACAGAATCGTGATTGTTATGATGTATTCATATTTGAAACATATCTTTATTACCACACGGTTTACGGACTTCCTGAAGTAGCGGATAAGGCATTGTTTATTCCGACTGCCCATGATGAACCATGGCTTCGTTTGAATATGTATCAAAGACTGTTTCAACTGCCGCGAAAAATTATGTATAATGCGGTAGAAGAACGGGATATGGTTCAGAGTATTTTACACAATGAAAATGTTCCCAGTGACTTTATTGCGGTAGGAATCGAGACTCCTGATGATGTAAAACCGGAACGTTTTAGGGAAAAATATCATATTTCAGGAAGTTATCTGGCATTTATTGGGCGGGTTGATGCTTCAAAAAGTTGTGATGTAATGATTAATTACTTTATTTCGTATAAAGATAAAAATCCCGGCGAGCTTGCCCTTGTTTTAATTGGAAAGACCAACATGGATATTCCCGAAAGGCCGGATATTCTGTGCACCGGATTTGTTAGTGAACAGGATAAATTTGATGGTTTGGCAGGCGCGGTATTGACGATTGCACCTTCAAAATATGAAAGTTTGTGCATGGCTTTATTAGAAGGAATGGCAGTTGGGGTTCCTGCCATGGCAAATGGAGAGTGCGGTGTATTAAGGGGCCATTGTGAAAGAAGCGGAGCAGGAATTATATATACAGATGAAAAAGAATTTCATCGGGCAATAGATAAGGCTTTATCAGATTCTGATCAAAGGGAGGAAATGAGTCAAAAAGCTCGTGAATATGTCCAGAAAAATTATATCTGGACGGAGATTATGCGTAAATTTGATGATGCAATAGATGAAATTGTGAATGAGCCTTTTGAGAGGAAATATATGACCTATGGCTATCGAAATCTATTTGAAGCAGAAAAAAAGGAATATATTTTGAAAATTGAAAAAGGAGATATAATTCCGCCCATTGAAAAAAGTGACATTGTTATTCCGATTACATTTGTGTCTAGTGATGAATATGCACCATATTTAGGTGTTACACTGTGTTCTATATTAGAAAATTCTACTGAAAATTGTACGTATGATGTAGTTGTACTGGTGTCTGATATGTCTGCCGGAAATGCAAGGCGTCTTCAAAACATGATTTCAAGTTATCATAATTGCAAAATACGTTTTTATAATATTCAGGAACTGGTAAAACAGTATTCTTTTTATGATAATAAGGATTATGAAGATTATACTTATTATAGATTGCTGATACCGGAACTGATGCAAAATTACGAAAAAATTATCTATTTGGATTGTGATATTATTGTAAATGAAAATATAGCTGAATTATATAATACAGATTTGGGAGAGGCATGCATTGCCGCTTGCAGGGATCCGTTTATTATAAGCATTCAATGCGGAGATGATGAAAATTCTATTAAAGAGCATTTAAAAAAGTGGAATCTTATGGAGGTGGGGACTTATTTTCAAGGTGGAGTACAGTTAATAAATACCAGAAAGATTAATCAATTATGTCATGCTGACGAATTGCTTAAAATGGCCAGTGAAAATAAATTTATTTTTTGCGACCAGGATGTGCTTAATATCGTATGTAAAGGCAAAATTAAAATACTTCATAACAGCTGGAATGTACTGTCTATGAGTAAAGATTTAGCAAATGTATGTGATTACTGGTTGCCCAGTGAATATTATGACGAATATTTGGAAGCAAGAAAAAATCCTAAAATTATCCATTATGCTGATAAGCAGATGCCTTATAAAACAATAGATGCGGATTTTTATGAATTTTATTGGAAATATGCCAAGAAAACCCCATTTTACGAATTGCTGTTGTTAAAAAGTCCGGAATATCAAATGAAACGTGAATGGGGAGAAAAAATTAATGATTTGGAAAGGCGGCTAATCATATGTCAGGAATCTGTAATAGAACCAAAATCTGTAAAGATGCCTTTAAAAACCAAAATAAAAAGAAAAATAATTATGCCTGTTGTTAATGTTTTTTTCCCCAGCGGAAGTCATGCAAGAGAAAAGCTCAAAAAAACTTATCTTAAACTTAGAGGGATTAGCACCTGAAAAGATAGAAATAGCAGATAAAGGAGGAAGACGGTTAAACTGTCGATTTGAAAATGAAGGTTGTAATTTTAGCAGGCGGATACGGAACAAGAATTTCGGAGGAAAGTATTTATAAGCCTAAACCGATGATTGAAATAGGAGGCAAGCCAATTATATGGCATATTATGAAGCTGTATTCTTTTTATGGTTTTAATGAATTTGTTATCTGTGCCGGATATAAGCAGCATGTAATTAAAGAGTGGTTTGCTGATTATTATCTGCACAACACAGATGTTACCTTTGACTTGCAGACCAACTCCATGACAGTGCATAATAATTATTCTGAACCATGGAAGGTAACCATTGTGGATACTGGGCTTGATACTATGACAGGAGGAAGGGTAAAAAGAGTACAAAAATATATTGGAAATGAGCCGTTTATGCTGACTTATGGAGATGGGGTCTCTGATGTCAATATTAAAGAATTATATGAATTCCACAGAAAGCACAAGAAAATGCTTACTGTGTCGGCATATAATGTGGAACAACGTTTTGGTGTACTTGAGATAAATAAAGAGGGACAGATTACGGCTTTTAGGGAAAAAGCAGCTAATGACGGAAGTCTGGTAAATATGGGGTACATGGTATGCCAGCCGGAGATTTTCGATTATATTACCGGCGATGATACTGTTTTTGAGAAGAAACCATTGATGGAAGCAGCAGCTCAAAAGCAACTTATGGCGTATAAGCATAATGGATTCTGGCAATGTATGGATACTGTAAGAGAAAGACAAAAATTAGAAGAAATGTGGGCTGACGGAACCGCTCCTTGGAAGGCATGGGAATAATATGGATATTATGGAGTTTTATAAAGGAAAGAAAGTTTTTATAACCGGGCATACAGGATTTAAGGGGACCTGGTTATGCAGAATTTTGATTAAAGCCGGAGCGGATGTGACGGGATATTCGTTAGAGCCTCCGACCCGGCCGGCATTGTTTGAAATGGCCGGAATAGATGGAAACATAAAAAGCATTATCGGAGATGTCAGGGATTTTGAGCGTTTATTGAGGGCTTTTAACGAAGCACAGCCGGAAATTGTTCTTCATTTGGCGGCACAACCTATTGTGAGGGACAGTTATCAGGAGCCACAATACACCTATGAAGTGAATGTCATGGGAACGGTAAATATTTTGGAATGCGTCAGAAAATCAACAACGGTAAAATCATTTCTGAATGTTACAACTGATAAAGTATATTATAACAGGGAATGGGAATGGGGGTACCGTGAGGATGAAATGCTGGATGGATATGATCCATATTCCAATAGTAAATCCTGTTCGGAATTAGTAACACATTCTTATTATAATAGTTTTTTTAAAGATGGAGAAGTGGCAATTTCCACAGCAAGGGCAGGAAATGTAATCGGAGGCGGGGATTTTGCCAATGACCGTGTCGTACCGGATTGCGTTCGTGCTGTAATGGATGGAAAAACCATAGGGGTTCGAAATCCTTATTCTACCAGACCATATCAGCATGTGTTAGAACCATTGTTTGCATATTTGATGATTGCGAAAGCGCAGTATTTTGATAAGACTCTTCAGGGATGGTATAATGTGGGACCTGATGAGTGCGACTGCTTAACGACAGGCGATTTAGTGAATTTATTCTGTAACAAATGGGGAGAGGCTTCTTGGGAAAATCAAAATGTGGGAGGACCTCATGAAGCTAATTTTTTAAAGCTCGACTGTTCTAAAATCAAGAGAGTGTTTGGATGGAAACCGCATTGGCATATCGATACGGCTATAAATAAAGTGGTTGAATGGACCAAGGTATATCAGACGGGTGGCAATATACCGGAAATTATGGATGCGGAAATTGAAGAATATTTGAGGGCATAAAAAGTGGAAAAGGTTTTTGTTACAGGCGCAGCCGGATTTATTGGACGAGCATTAGTTGAAAAATTATTATGTGAAAATAGGAAGGTAATAGCATTAGTATTACCGCAAGAAGCAGAAAAACTGAAAAAACGAGAAAATCTTGTGCTTATTGAAGGAAATCTGGATGATGCAGATGATGTAAAAACAAAACTGCAAAATGAGAAATTTGACACTATATATCATCTGGCATGGGTAGGGGTTAGTACAACTTACAAAAATGACAGAAGGCTGCAAATGAAAAATATTGAGTATGCCATGTTTATTATGGAATTGGCAAAAGAGCACGGCTGTCAAAAAGTAATTTGCACAGGTTCCGTAAGCGAGTATGCGTATGAAGATACGGCGGTAGACGGGACACAGGCAGTTTCTCCGGCGGATATGTATAGTGCGACAAAAGCTGCGGTGCATATATATTGTGATTTGTATGCCAGGCAAAATGAACTGGATTTTAACTGGATTTTGATTCCGAGTATTTATGGACCCGGCAGAACGGATAATAATTTGATAACTTATGCAATTCAAATGCTGTTAGCAGGTAAAAGGCCTTCTTTTACAAAATTGGAGCAAAAATGGGATTATATCTATATTGATGATTTGATATTATCTTTATATTTGGTTGGAGAAAAGGGAAGAGCAAATCAGGTATATATAACAGGAAGCGGCCTTTCCAGACCAATGCGTGAGTATGTGGAAATATTAAAGAATCAAATCAATCCTCATGCAGAATTGGGAATTGGGGATTTGCCCTATAAAACCAACAGGATTGATAATTCGGTAGTAGATATTACAAAACTGCAGTTGGATACGGGCTATAAGCCTCAGGTGGATTTTGAGGAAGGAATTAGAAAGACAATAGATTTTTTTAGGAAGCAGGAGGACAGCAATAAATGAATGTTGCCGGAGGTTTTATGATTGCCTGTTTAGCACCCTGTTTATTCTATTTATATATTTGGGGCGCATTAAAAAAAGGAAATGCATTATCTGAGATTAAAGCACTGACAAGAATAGATTGGATTTTTTCTTTTTTTATTCTATTTGGCGTTACAGGCATAATTTGTATATTGATAAAACAAAATCATTTCATATACTATTGGGATTATGGGAGAGAGTGGACAACGGCAATCAGTGTATCCCACGACTTGTTTGAAACACCGTTAGGAGCATTAAAAGGGATTTATCATTCAATTAATGAACAGGATTATAATCGTTTTATGCCGATTTTAATTGCACTGCCATTAAGACTTTTGGGAAATTCCTTTGCGAGGTATGTGGTAATTAATCAGTTTTTTTATATGTGTCCGGCATTGTTTTTGATAAGCCTGCTGACATATAAAATACTGAGGAAATTTCAGATTAACAGGTCAAAATTCTGGAATATATTGTTATTTATTGGGGCAACGCCTATTATTTATTATGTTTTACTGGATGGATTTATGGACCCACCGATATTATTACTAATATCAGGTGTATTAATGTTGTCATTAGATTTTGATTTTTGCAGAATAGATGTTTCAAGGTGTGTGCTGATTGCCATTGGACTGTTGCTTCTGGTTTTATTCAGGCGCCATTTTGCATATTGGGTCGTAGGCTACGTTTTTTCCGTCCTATTTGTTGCAATATATCAATTTGCAAATAATAAAGAGGAAAGAAAGAAAATATTCATAAATTATGTAATAGATATGTTTGTAATAGGCGGAATATCTCTTGCGGTTCTGCTGACCGCCTTCAATCGGTTTTTAATGCGTTCAGTATTTAATAATTTCTATTATGCTTATAAGGCATATGATGTTTCATATGCTGATAAATTTGGAAGAATATTGATTGTGTTTGGCTGGGGAATACTATTTATGACAATTGTTCTGGCACCTCTTATGTGCAGATTTTATAAGGGGTTGGTTGCCGTTGTTGCCATGTATTTCATTAATGTAATACTTGCCACGTTTTTATTATGGCGGGAATTGCAGATGAATTGGCATCAATATTACCTGATTGTGATTCAGGTAATGATAATGGCATGCATCGGATTATTCGGTCTGGCCGAACGGTTGGAGAAGAAAGAAGGCATTATTCTGACAACAGTGGGGATAGCTTGGGGAATGTCCAGCATGATAATATGTTACGTACCGGTTTTCAACGGAGTGAATATTTGTAATCTTTTTTCAACGAGGTATTATGAGGCAAAAGTGAGGAATGACTTAGAAGATGTTAACAGCCTGATAGATTGTGTTAATAGTCTTGCAAATGAGTCAAATGGAAAGTGGGCGTATGTTGTATCCAGTTCGCAAATTTTAAATTCTGATACATTAAAGAAGGCGAGACTGCCTCTTAATAATAATCCTGTTCCACATCTCTATGATACAAAAAATGTAGATTTAAGAGATGGATTTCCTGTGGAATTGTTTGGGACAGATGTAGTAATTGTCGGAGAGCCAAAACAGATTCATACTCCAGAGGAAACGCAACAGATCATTACTTATTTTACAGAACTAATCTTGGATTCGGATTCTTATTTGGGAAGGCATTATGATTTTGTGGACAGGTTTAAACTGGATAACGGAGTTATAGCTAATGTTTATATAAGAAATTCTCATTATGACAGGGAAGATTATGAAAAATTACAGCAGCATTTTGATGAAATATATGGGGATTATCCGGAATTGTTTCATGATCTGATCACATATCCTGATGCTTTCTTTCCTGATGAAGCAGGAGAGGAACTTGAGTTGACAGGACAGGAGGATATTTTAGTATCTGCCGTGGCAGAAAGTAAAGATAACTATGTTTCTACAGCATCAGGCTATTTAGTATATGGACCGGGAAAGCGTATTGAAAAAGGAGTTTATAATGTAACCTTTCAGTATGACTATGACGGTAGCATAGAGAGTGGTAAAGCGCTGGGGATGGTAGATATGTGTTTATCATTGAACGTTATTGCATCAGCAGAGTTTTATGCTGGAAATACAGAGGTTAAATTAGAAGGAGTAGTACTTGATGATGCCGATGACCGATGTGAACTTAGAATGTATGTAAATGTTCCGGGAATAGAATTTAAATCCATGGTAATAGAAAAGGTAGAGTAAATGAAAAAATTAGTTTCAGTTGTAGCGCCAATGTATAATGAAGAGAAGCTGGTACATGAGTATTGTGAAGAGACACTGGCGGCTTTAGGGAGAGTAAAAGAACAATATGATTATGAGATTATATTGGTAAATGACGGTTCTAAAGATGGAACATATGCTCAAATGCTTTCTGAACAGCAAACTCATCCTGGGCATATCAGCCTTGTGTGCCTGAGTAGGAATTTTGGGCTTGAGGGAGCGGTAAATGCCGGATTGCAAAAGGCACAGGGAGATGCAGTCATTGTTATGGATGCAGATCTTCAGGATCCGCCGGCATTACTACCGGAAATGATTGCTAAATGGGAAAAGGGAGCTGAGGTTGTAGTATGCAGCAGAATTAAGCGCAGTAATGATAATTTATTTAAGAAGATTACGGCAGCCTGTTATTATAAGGTATTGGACTCTTTATCAGGTAAATTGAAACTGGAAAAAAGCGCAGCAAATTTTCGTCTGTTATCCAGAAAAGCTCTGGATATTTTATTGTCCATGCCGGAAGTTAACAGCGTGTTCAGGGTTATGGTTCCCTATGTGGGGATGAAAACAGAAATTCTTGAATACGACAGGGATAAAAGATATGCGGGAAAAACAAAATATAATTTAAAAAATATGATTCCTTATGCATTGGCAAGTATTACAGGGATTTCTATTGAACCATTGCGTAAGTTATTCTGGTTTCTCCCAATTGATTTTATACTCTTTGCTGCTTCCATTGTGGGAATTGTTATAACCGGAAATATGTGGAGAGCGATGTGGGTCATCATTTTGATTATGAGTATTCTATTTGGTTTGTTGTTTGTTGGCTTGCTGATCATTGCAGAGTATGTTGGACAAATCATGTTGGAAGTCAAAGGAAGGCCAACCTCTATTATTGCAGAATATTTGCCAAGAAAGTCATAATATCAACTGTTTATTTATTAGTGGAGATACCGGTATATTGTTGGGGAATTCAAAACTTTTAAAAAATGATTGAATGAAGGAGATTAAAAAGTGAATTATTATCGTATGGGAAATTCGGGATTAAAATTGACAGAGATAACCTTTGGCTCAGCCTTGACCATCGGGACGGAAAGCATGGATACAGGGTTTGCGAAAGAACTGATAGATACTGCATGGAATTTAGGCATTCGTTCTTTTGACGTATCCAATAATTATGGTATGGGAAATGCAGAAAAAATTGTGGGAAAGGTTTTACAGGATTATCCAAGAGAGGAATATGTAGTATCAACAAAAGGCTCGTGGCCCGTAGGAGATACACCGTATCATAAGGGACTATCCAGAAAGCACATTTTATGGGCATTTGATGAATCCATGAAAAGAATGGGAATGGAGTATGTTGACATTTATTATGCCCATCGTTACGACCCGGAAACTTCTATGGAAGAGGTGGTAAGAACTTTCAATTATTTGATTGGAACAGGTAGAATCAGATATTGGGCCACATCAGAATGGCCGAAGGAAGCGTTGCAGGAATGTCACGCTGTCTGTGAAAAGCTGGGAATGGAAAAACCTGTACTGGAGCAGTGTATTTATTCTTTTGCAGTTCGGAAAACAGAGACAAATGGTGTAAGGGACTTTTGTAATGAAAACAAGGTAGGAATGCTGGGCTTTTCGCCTCTTTGCCAGGGACTTTTAACCGGAAAATACCGGAATGGAATCCCGGCAGATTCAAGAGTCGCAAAAAGTAAGGCTTTAAACTACGATAAAACAATGAATTTTTATAATCAAAATAAAGAAAGAATTGACGGTTTTCTGGATGTGTGTGAGAAATATGGAATTTGTCCTACAGATGCCGCAATTCAATGGGGAATCAGAAAAGAAATCTATCCGGTACTTGGTGCCAGTCGCCCTCAGCAGTTGATTGATACAATAGGGGGACTGGGAACGGAAATATCTGAGGAAGTATGGAGTGAGTTGGAAAAACTGTAAAACAGGAGAAGAATATGAAATTATCAATATCAAATATTGCATGGAATGCGGAATATGATGAGGAAATGTATGCCTTTTTGGAAAAAAATAATTTTGACGGACTTGAGATAGCGCCAACCAGAATCTGGAAAGAAAATCCGTATTCTCATATTAAAGAGGCGAAAGAGTTCAGGAAATGTTTGGAGGAGAAGTTTGGACTTCAGATTGCTTCTATGCAGTCAATTTGGTATGGATGCTCTGAGCGCGTTTTTGGGGAAAAAGAGGAAAGAAGTAAATTGATTGATTATACCAAGAGGGCATTTGAATTTGCAGATGCGCTTGGATGTAAAAATCTTGTATTCGGCTGTCCTAAAAACAGGAATGTTTTTGAAGAATACAATGTAGATGTTCAGAGGGTGGCAGTTGAATTTTTCGGGAACCTAGCAGAATTGGCCCGGATTAATCATACCAATCTGGCAATGGAGGCCAATCCGCCGATTTATAATACGAATTTTGTTAATAAAACAGAAGAGGCTGTAAAGTTAATCAGGGCAGTGGATAAACCGGCATTTATGTTAAATTACGATTTAGGAACAGTGATTTACAATGGGGAAAATATTTCTGATGTAAAAAAATACCTGCCCCTTATTAATCATGTTCATATCAGCGAGCCGGGGTTAAAGCCGGTTATGCTTGATGAAATGCAAAAAGAATTATGTCGGATGTTAGAGGAAGCGGAATATCATAATTTTGTATCTGTTGAAATGGGTAATTTAAACGATATTTTAAAGGTTCAGGCATTATGTGTAAAATTAAGCAACTTTGTACGAGGTAAATGGCATGAGGTACGATAAAATTATTGTCGGCAGTGGTTTGTATGGTTTATATTCTGCGTTGCTATGTGGAAAACATGGACAGGAGGTCATTGTTTTAGAGTGGGATAATGAGCCGTTTAAAAGAGCAACATATATTAATCAGGCCAGGGTACATCAGGGATATCATTATCCCCGTTCTTATTCCACGGCAATAAAATCCGCTTATTATTTTGAGCGGTTTAATGAGGACTATGGGGATTGCATTTTATCAGATTTTGATAAAGTCTATGCAACTTCTGCTGACTTTTCATGGACAAATGCGGAGCAGTTTAAAAAATTTTGCCGGGCGGCAAATATACGCTGCGACGAGATAACGACAGAAACGTATTTTAAACAGGGAAAATGTGACGGTGCTTTCTTAACTAAAGAATATACTTATGATGCGAAAATGTTATGCCGGAAAATATTAAAAGAAATTGAGGAATATCCACAAATTAAAATGGTTTATGGGGCACGTATCGATACCATAGTAAATAACGGGGCAGATTATATTGTAACGATGGCAGATGGGGAAAAATATGAAAGCAGCTTTGTCTTGAATACTACGTATGCTTCGGTAAATCAGGTTAATGCAAAGGCTGGTTTTGAGCCATTTAAGATTAAATATGAATTGTGTGAAATTATTTTATGCAAAGTTAGCAAGGAATTAGAGAATGTGGGAATTACTGTAATGGACGGTCCTTTTTTCTCAATTATGCCATTTGGAAAGACAGGGTACCATTCCTTAACGGCGGTAACATTTACTCCGCACATAACAAGTCATGAAGATTTCCCGGCTTTTGAATGTCAGAAACGCTGTAAAGGAGGAAAGGAATGGTGTTCCTCTGCGCAGCTTGGGAACTGTAATGATTGTGATGCCAAACCACATACAGCGTGGGATTATATGTCAAGTCTTGCCAGAAAATATTTAAAGGATGAATTGAAATTTGAGTATGTGGAGTCACTTTTTTCTATGAAGCCTATACTAAAGGCCTCTGAAATAGATGATTCTCGGCCTACTGTAATCAAGGAGTTTTCATCATCTCCAAGATTTGTCAGTGTGTTATCCGGAAAAATAAATACAGTTTATGATTTGGATGAGGTGTTGTTAAATGATAAGTAATAAAGAAAACAATTTTATTTCCGCAGTGGTTTATCTGCACAAAAATGAAAAAAATGCGGTCCCCTTTTTTGAAATGCTGGCAAATTTGCTACAGGATAATTTTAAACGAAGTGAAATTATATGCGTTAATGATGGAATTTCCCAGGATGCACTGGAAACTTTGCGCACCACAGATGAAAAGTTTCCTGATTTGAATATCACGATTATTAATATGGGATTTTCCCATGGCCTCGAGGCTGCCATGAATGCGGGGATAGATTTGTCAATCGGGGATTTTGTCTTTGAATTTGACTCCTGTTATATGGACTATGATAAGTCTTTAATCATGGATGTGTATTTTAAGTCTCTGGAGGGCTATGATATTGTCAGTGCAATTCCTCCTAAGAAATCAAGTCGTTTAACATCCAGAATTTTCTATCAAATGTATAATCGCTTTTCAGACAGTAATTATGAATTGTGTACAGAGAGATTTTCAATTATTTCTCGGAGAGCAGTCAATCGTGTTTCCGCTTATAGCAAGACGATTCCGTACCGGAAAGCGGTGTATACATCCAGCGGTTTGAAAATAGCACATTTGGATTATGATGTTTTGCCTGATGTGATATCTAAAGGGGGAATATATCAGGACGTTGAAAAGAACAATAAGGCAGTGGACGCATTGATTCTCTTCACAAACCTTGCTTATAAGGTAGCAGTAACCTGCACATTTTTAATGTTGCTATTTATGTTTGGAACAGCAATTTATACGGTTGTGGCATATTTTGGGCAAAATAAACCGGTTGAAGGATGGGCTCCTTTAATGGGGCTGATATCTGTCGGTTTTTTTGCTGTTTTTCTTTTGTTTTCAATCATTATCAAGTATCTAGATGTTTTGTTGAAACTGGTATTTAAAAAGCAGAAATATTTGGTTTCTTCTATCGAAAAACTGTAACAGGAGATAAGTGCTTATGCAAAGGAAAAAGGGAATCGATCTTTGCAAATTGTTTGCAATGTTGTTGGTTTTCATATTGCACTACATAGGATGGTCGGGATATTTCGAATCGGTGCAGGACAATAAGCTGTACAATTTCTTAATAATGTTTCTTATGCAAATTGCAGTTACCTGCGTGCCGATTTTCTTTATTATAACCGGCTTTTTGTCTGCGTCTACTGAAATAGGGAAAAATTATAAAGGAGCATACTCTGCATTTAATACGTATGTGTTTTATGCGCTGCTTTTAATCTGGGTTACAATGTATAAATACAAATCTGTTTACTCAGAAAAGGCGGTTATTGGTAATTTATTCAAAATAGATAATATTATTTATAGAGAATGGTATGTGCGGTATTACATTCTATTATTGCTGTTTATGCCGTTTTTTAATAGATTATGGAAGATGCTGGAAAAGGATAAAAAGAAACATCTGCTTATCCTTTTATTTTTGACCACTGCGTTGCCGCAGAGCATAAGCGCTTTATGGAATGTTGAAATCTTTTTGACCAGATTTGCTGGGATGATGTATATTCTATTATACTATTTTGCAGGTAAGTGGATTGCCGAATATGGTGTCGGCCTGAATAAAAAACAATTGGCATTTCTTTTATGTATTACGGTCATGAGTACTACTGTGCTTTACTTTACTATGTATCTGGGAGAGATTGTAAGTTCCGGCAGCGTGATTAAGTATGGAAGAATTGGAACGGTCCTGATTAGTATATCAGTTTTTGGACTTTTATATGATGTTGATATAAAAAGAAATTATCGTTTTATCAAGTGGTGCTCCAATGCATCCTTGGATACCTATCTGGGAGCGTTGGCTTTGGAACATTTACTGTACAATTTTGACATACAGGGGATTACATTTTTAATGAGCAATCTGGGATTTCTGTTACTTATTATCACAATACTGATAATCTGGGGGAATTTTAGAAAATTTATAGGCAGACTCGTATTAAAAACGGGGGGGCTTAAAAATGGCCGGTTTAACGATAATTATGATTGGCTTGTTTTATATCTCTATTAAATATGTGAAATATGAAATTTTACCCGGAGATTTCACAATAAATAATGGAAGCATAGAGGAGAAGACTGTTTATGCAACCGGAGAGGGATGCGTGACATCGGGAGCTGCAATGAACTTAACGCCGGGAACATGGAAGGTCTGTATCTATTATAAGGTAAGTGATGCGGGAAATTATGCAGATGTGGCATATTATGATAATAATGGAAATGCCATTTTGTATGACGTATGGGAATTGGATGAAACATCTGTAGTTAGAGAAGTGCTGTTGAATGTTGAAGAAGGTACAAATAGTTGGGAAATACGGACTTTTTACAACGGAGTGGGGGAAATGCAAATAGAAAGAATTGTTATACAAAGGAAGGGGTAATTATGAAGAGAAATGGTGCATTTAATGCCTTGAAAAGAATAGCAATATGCATGATTGTGCTAGGGCATTTGAATGTTGCATTAGGCAGGGGCTTTGCGCTTACTTTTTGTAATAATATCCGGAGTTTTGTGCGGAATGCTGTATAGGGGAAACTATAAAAATTTGTGCAAAATATACATGGTATAGAGTGTATAAATTATTAATCCCTCATATTATAAGTTTATATTTATCTTTCATATTTCTTGAAATTTGTATGAATAAAGAAATTGTTGACATTGAATAGGAAAAGTGATACAAGTAAAAGGGGATTGTGCCTTGCGGATATATTTAGGTATTATATGTTGAGGATAAAGACAGATGAATTATGAAAAAATAAGAATCATAAAATGTCTGATGGGTATAGGAGCGCTCATTTTATTGTTTGTTGTGGCGTGTGTAGATTTTACCAATGAACGAGAAATTGAGTTTTCAAAAGAATCAGGATTTTATGAGGACGATTTTTACTTGGAAATAAATGGTTTTGAAGGGTCGATTTATTATACTTTGGACTCAAGTGACCCGGACGAAAATTCGCTGGTCTATACAGGACCGATACTGATTAGTGATGCAAGTTTGAATGACAATGTATATAGTAAAATTACTGATGTTTCATTATTCCTTGATGAAAGACTAAAAGAAATGGGGTTGGTCAAAGAGGACAACGTATATTCTGTGCCTATTGCATTAGTTGACAAAGCCAATGTGGTCAGAGCCGTTTGCATTGACGAAAAAGGAAATTGCAGTGATATTATTACCGGAGTATATTTTGTTGGATTTGAGGAAAAGGATAGATATGATAATATAAATGTTATTTCCATCGTGACGGATCCGGTTAATTTATTTGATTATGAAACGGGAATATATGTTGCCGGAAAAGCATTTGATAATTTTTTAGAGTTACAAACCTATGATCGATTTGATAATTGGACAACTTGGGCAACTTGGGCAGAGGCAAATTATCGGCAACGCGGAGATTCGTGGAAAAGGGCGGCGGATATTGCTTTTTGGAATTTAGAACAGGAACTTATTTTGTCCGGAACGTATGAGATTTCTATACAAGGTGGTGGAAGCAGGGGATGGCTGCCAAGAAATTTAAATATTTATGAAACTGATGCATATGACCGATCTGAATTGGATGGGGTAAAACTGGGATTTGGTTATGATGTGGACAGCCTAAATTTATTTGCCGGAGCCCAAGATTCTCAGGTAAAAATGAAGGATTATCTGGTTAACCGGCTTACGTCGGATTTGGCGTTTTCTACCCGCAGTTATATTCCATATGAGTTATTTCTGAATGGGGAATACTGGGGGACATATTTCTTAAACGAGAAATACTCTAAAATGTATTTTGAAAAAAATTATGACGTGATTGGTAATGATGTTGTTATGATTAAATCACGAGGTGCGATTGAGTTGGGAAATAGCACGGATAGGGATTTATACACTGCAATGACTGAGTATATAGCAGATAATGATATGGCAGATTCAGATAATTATGAAATTGTTTTGCAGATGATAGATATGGATAGTTATATTGATTATTATGCAACAGAGATTTATATTGCAAATATAGACTGGCCTAGTACTAATGCTGCTTTATGGAGGACCAAAACCATTTCTCCAGGCGGATACTCTGATGGCAGATGGAGATGGATTCTGTATGATGTAAACTTAAGCCTTGCTAAAACAGAAGTGGAATGGGACGGTATATCTTGGGCTATGCATAATGATCCGGTTTTCGCAAGCCTCCTTGATAATGAAGGATTTGAAACTGCTCTTGAGGAACGCTTGGTTTATTTGGCAGACAATAATTTTAATCCTGAAAGGGTCAACCCTTTAATTGATGAATTTGAGGCAGATATGGCCATGCCAATGCAAAATGAGTATGAACGATTTTACGGGGAAAACAAGAGCATTAACCAATTTTACAGTGGATGTGAAGAGGTTAGGGAATTTTTTGCTTTGAGATATGAATACATAAAGGATACTTATGGGAGAAAAGGGCAGTGAATGAGAAATACAGGCATGAAATAAAGTATGTATGTGGAGATACAGAATTGAAGCTTGTTGAGAAGAGACTTCAGAACCTTATGAGGCCGGATCCTTATGCAGGAGATACAGGGGAGTATGTTATCAGAAGTGTATATTTTGATGATTACCGACATAGCTGTTTCTATGAAAATGAAAACGGGGTTGCTCCAAGGGAAAAGTTTCGAATTAGGATATATAACTGTTCTGAAAAGAGAATAACTCTTGAAAAAAAGATGAAGATAAGAGATATGACGGGAAAGCAGGGGTATATTCTGGATTATGATACATGCATGAAGATGCTCAGGGGGGAAAAGCTTTTAGAGTGTATGGGCAGAAATTATCTTCTTGACGAATGGATTCTGGCAAGAAATAGTTGTTTGTTGAAACCAACTTTGCTTGGGGAATATGTCAGGAAGCCATATGTATATTCTTTAGGAAATGTTCGTGTTACATTTGACCGCAATATCTCTGCGTCCAGGAAATGGTTGAATATATTCGATAAACAAATACCGAGAGTTTCTGTACTTCCTACTGGGTATCATGTGCTGGAAGTAAAATATGATGATTTTCTGCCGGATGTCATATATCAACTGATTGAAAATGGGCATATGCAGCAAAGCGCATTTTCAAAATTTTATCTTGGTTGTAAAGCTTTGGAAGGGAGACTATTATAAATGACATTTAGTGATATTTTTAAGAAGGGTTTTTTGAGTTCCTATGCAAACACGGACATTACTTTTCAATATGCAGTAATATCAATGTTGGTCTGTGTAATAATATCTGCAGTTATCTGCGCAGTTTACTATTTTAAGGCAAGAAAGTACTTTTTCTCGAAGGAATTTGCTGTATCACTGATTGCACTGGCGGTAATTACAACAGCTGTAATTCTTACGATTCAGTCAAGTATAGTTGTGTCTTTGGGAATGGTTGGCGCTCTTTCTATAGTCAGATTCCGTACGGCAATTAAAAATCCGTTAGATTTGGTATTTCTGTTCTGGGCAATATCAGTGGGGATAATCTCCGGGGCAGGTTTGTATTATATTGCAGTGGCACTTACTTTTATTACAGGTATCGTGGTTTTATTAACGGATGAAATACCGGGATTGCCACGCAACAAGATACTTGTCTTAGATGGAAGTTATCCATATGACGAAAACGATTTGAAAGACATATTGAATGCAAACACAAAATATTGGAACATCCGAACGGAAAGCATTCATAATGAAGAGGTAAACTTGATTATTGAGATTCGGGGACTTAAAGAGCAAAGCGGTCTGATCAAGGAAATAAAGGCACTTGGTAATTTTCATGATGTGTCTCTTTTGATACAGGAGGGAGTCGTTGATTGACATGACAAGAGAAAGCGACAAAAGAATATTTATAGGTATTTTAGGGATTCTTCTGGTAATTATATGTTTAGCGGGATATGTGACAGAAAACATGATAGGAGATGAAACTGATACAGTTGTTTCTTTGGAAAATGAAAGTTTATATATTGAGGAAAGAGAAAATGATGTAATTTATATTGGAGGAGAGGGAAAACTGGAAAACATTGACCTGAACGCTTTGCTGGCGGCAAATGGATTGTTGTCGTCTGATGTTGTAAATCTGATTATTGGTAATGAAATAACGGAGATAGGATATAACTGTATTAACGGTTATAAATACTTGGAAACTCTAAGGCTGGGAGATAATGTGGGTTGCGTGAGAAATGGAGCAGTTTTGAACTGTGCAGCATTGGAGTACATATATATTCCTGGAAGTATAGAAAAATTAGGAAGAGATTTTTTGTATGGTTGTGGAGAATTTTGTATAGTAACAGATGGTTTGGCGGAAGGATTAAGGGAGAAATTAGATATAGAGCCGATATTTATTTTTGAAAGGTCAAGTTCATATGATGATTTTATAGCATATGTGCAAGATGGTATAGTCCCATATCGATCATTTAGCTCGACATCTTTGGCAACAACAGATCCTGATGCGGGAAATGAGCCTATGAAATTACATGGCGGATATGTTCAGTTTGGCCCATACACCACCATGGAAAAAGGGAATTATACTATTGTGGTTCATGGACAGAACTTTGATAAACTGACAGATGACAATATATATATTAACGTCGAAAATTCAGATGTTAAAGTAATTAGAGAAGAGGCTGATATTGAATCTGATAAGATAACGTACACCATTTCTTTTTCGTCATTAGCTACATCTGTAGAGTTTGGCATAATATATAATGGTTCTGTTGATGAAGAAATTATAGAAATAAGTGGGTTGGATATATATCCAAATGATTATGAAACGCCTGCTGCATTGGAATGCTGGTGGGATTAATGTCTAAGAAAACCGAGCAAGTTTGCATGATATTTTATTTATAAAAAGCGAAGTGATCAAAGAAGAAGGAAAGAATTGCAAAAAAATCGAATTTGGTATTTTGGAAGGCTCTAATAACTGGGAAGCCAGGACTTTCTACAATGATATGGGAGAGATGACAGTAGAGAAGATTCTTTTACATGGGATGATAAATTAGAGTATAAAATAATTTAAAATATTAAAAATAGAAAAAGAACCGCATATGTTTGGATGAGGTTCTTTTTTCTGTTCCGGATAAAAGGTTAACAGCATCTCGGTATGTTAAAAGTAGTGCTTTATTGACAAGTTACTCATAAAGAAATATTATTAATATTAGTAATATTTTTTACAATGGTTTATTTCGGGATAATGGACGTTATTCATTCTTAAAATAACAAAAATGAAAGCGGGAGAATTAGTATATTATGAAAGAGAAAGTATATATTTTTGGCACTGGAAGTACTGGCAGGAGAATTTTTGATGATATAAAAGAACGCTTTTCTGTGATTGGTTTTTTAGACAATGATGTTCAAAAGTGGGGTGGGCATATTGAAAATGTGCCGATAATCGGAGACCCGCAAAAGATTTTATCAACAGATTTTGATGAGATTATAATTGCTTCACTGCCTGCTATGGATATTATCAGGAGACAGCTTTTGGAACTTGGTATACCGGCAGGTAAAGTTAATACTGAGTATGTGTCGACAAATGTCAGAGCACGAATCAATTTTATCAGAGATTATGCAGATTTATACAAAGAAAGTGCTAATGGATATGCAGTGGCGGAAGGTGGCGTGTTTCAAGGAGAATTTGCCAAGGAAATCAATGCATGTTTTCCAGAATGTAAATTGTATTTGTTCGATACATTTGAAGGCTTTGACTCAAGAGATACCGTGAAAGAACATGAGGAAGGGTTATCGGTTTTTGACGGGGGGCATTTGGCCGATACAAGTGTAGACATGGTATTGGGTAAACTGCCCTATAGGGAAAAGGCTGTAGTCAGGGCGGGATACTTTCCAATGACTACAGAAGGAGTGGAAAATGAAAAATTTTTCTTTGTTAATTTGAATTTTGATTTATATAATCCAACATTGGAAGGATTGAGATTTTTCTTTCCCAGACTTGCAGAAAACGGATTGATACTGATACATGATTATTATAATCCCGGATATGGAGGTATAAAAAAGGCAATTGGTGATTATGAAAAGGAGACAGGTATGTTGAGAAAATTTCCAATAGGCGACCATTGCAGCATTGCTATCATGAAAAGCTTAGCTGTTTAGGAGTAAGTGATAAAGCGATCAAAGAAACGGTGGATTTACTGGGGACGGGAATGTGCAATAACTTTTGTTGTGAAATGTTTAATAAATGAAATGATAATTGTATGAATGAACACTTTTGAAGCAGACTGCGTTAAAAGTGTTCATTTAGCCTTGATAATTACCATGTCAATGGGGTACAATAATGACAAACATACCAAAGGAGAACAAAGAGTGAAGAGACTTTATTTTTTTTGTGATTCTCAAAAGAATATATTAACGGCATATTTTATGTTAAGAATATATTATCGTCCTTCGGGAGAAGTTGAGTCATTCCTGCTTGTTTCGAATAATTCTTCCAAATCGTCAGATTGTGCAGAAAGGGCGGAAGCATTGGGGATTTGGGATCATGTTCATATCATTAAGGAAGCTTTCCGGAATGAAGAAGAGTTGGTAAAGATTTCCGAAGAATATTGCTTGGACAAAAATGATGAAGTATATATTTTTTCATTGTTGAATAGATTTGCCAGGGTTTTATACCAAAAAGCATTTGATGTTTCAGCACAGATAAAAATTATTGATGAAGGAGTGAGGGTTTTTAATGATTTTTTGAAGTGGCAGAAGCAGAATCCGGGCGAATTGTATGTGGGAATTGACGTTGAAACGGTTAATCTGGAAGGTTGGTGTTATGAGCCGCGATTGTATCATCTTCCGTCTAATATAGATATTCACAGGATTGAACTTGTAGAAACTCTCCGTGACGACGCATATAGGGAGCAGCTTCAGAATGAAGTGCGTAGAGTATTTGCAATAGAAGAAAGTGAAGAAGCGGAAATAATTTATTTTGATCAGTATTTTACATTATATTCCAGAACTACAGGGGTAGTAGAAAAATATTTGTTGCAAAAGGTAGCGGCCATATGCGGAGAGGAACGTATGATAATTAAACCGCATCCCATGGAGAGGGGGTTTTCTGGGAAATATGATGATGTGAATTCAAAAATTATGACTTCACAGGATAGTCCTTGGGAAGCAATTTATTTTGTTAACTTTTACAAGAAAAGCAACCATAAAATAATCTGTCTTTCGGGGGAAAGTACTTCGCTTACGGCTCCCCTTATTATGTTTGAGGATAAAAATTATGTTAGCATATTTTTATGGCACATATACAAACGTTATATCAAACCGATTGACTGGAATGTAGAGGACTATTTTCAACAATTTGGCAAACTGGCAGAAGAGAATGATTTGAATTTCTATGTCCCGGATACGTTTGTAGAATTAAAGAGTATGATTGATGCTCTTCTGGGCAGGAAACAGGAAAATGCCGAAATGTTGGAGAATATTGACAGTAATTTGATTTATGGATTGAATACAAAGCTGCTTCAAGTTCGCCCACCGGTATGCCTAAGTATTTTGGAGATATGGGATAATAATATCTGCTTGACATCTATAGGCGCGGAAGAAATTATAATTGATGGTATTTTTTCGGCAGTGTATGTTATTCCCGGCGAATATCAATTCCCGCAATACCAATATCGTTGGAAACCCTGTACTAATTGTTTTTTTGGAATAAAAGATATAGAACTTTACATTACAACAGAAGAGGGAACAGTTATTTATTCACAGGATAATTTAGTTTGTGAATATGTTACGGCTGAAGAAGATATGTATTCCGTATGTCAGAATCCCAATCCAAGTTATTCGCTGAAATTTGAGCCGGGAAAGGTACTGCAAATAGAAATAAAAGGTCTCTGGCGGTTCAATTTTGACGAGAACAGGATTGTAGGTTTTATGGAGCAGTGTTATCAGACGGAAAAAGAGAAACTTCAGTTGGAGACAGAGAATTTATTGGCAGAAAAAAACGTATATATGCTGAAGCGGAAAATAAAATAAAGCAGTTGGAGTCTGAACGAAATAAATTACTCTTAGAAATTGAAAAAATAACAGAGGAAGCAGGAAGGATACAGCATACGCTTCAAGAAGAGAAGCAAGGGCTTCAGGCAGAAGTGGATTCAATATATCAAAGTAGGTCTTGGAAATTAACGAAGCCATTGAGAAGTATAAACAAGATTATAAGAAAACGGTAACAGTTGAAGGGATTTAATGCTATGAAAAATATTGTATTAATTACAGCAAAGGGTGGCAATACATCCATTAAAAATAAAAATTTAATTGAAATAGAGGGAAAAACTTTTTTGGGATGGCAGTTAGAGGCGGCAAAAAAGGCAGAACTGGTGGATGAGATATTTGTTTCTACAGAGTGTCCCTTAATTAAGGCAGAGGCAGAGAAATATGGTGCATGTATTATTGATAGACCGGATGATTTGGCACAGGCTTTTACCAATCATGGGGATGCAATTTTGCATGGAGCAAAGAAGGCGGAAGAAATGCTGGGAGAAGAAATAGGAATTATTACAATTCTATTGGGAAACACAGCCCTTAATAGGGCAGAAGACATTGACGCAGGCATAAAATGTTTGTTAGAGCATCCGGAAGCTGATTCGTCCATGACTGTCTGGCAGGCACAGGACGACCATCCTTATAGAGCTATGCGAATAAATGAAGAAGGCTATTTGGAAAGTTTTATTTGTCAGGATAATGTGGATACAAATCGTCAGTCTTATCCTGAAATTTATTTTTATGATCAGGGGCCATGGTGTGTACGGTATGAAGCATTATGTAAGGCCTGCCGCGGAAAAACAGGACCGGCATGCTGGTGGTGGATGAACGACAAATGCATTCCGATTATCAGAAATTGGGTAACAGGGAAGGATGTGCATACCCAGCTTGATATAGAAATTGCAAGGGCATGGCTGCAAAAAGAATTGTGGCAGTTTTAAATTCTACAAAATACATTTTATCGCAGGGGAGAAAAGTTATGGGAAAAGATAGGATTGTTATTACGACAAGTTCTTTCGGCAAGGCTGATAAGGAGCCTTTAGAATTGGCTGAAAAGTATTTTGATATAGTTTTAAATCCCTATGGAAGAAAGCTCACAACTGATGAGTTTATAGAGCTGACAGAAGGTGCAGTGGGTGTAATTGCAGGAGTTGAAAGTATTACAAGGGAAGCGCTTGAACAGAGAAAAGGACTGAAAGTAATTTCACGGTGCGGAGTAGGAATGGATTCAGTTGATCAGCAGGCCTGCATCGATTTTGGAATCCGGCTATGTAATACGCCGGAAGCCCCGGTAGATTCTGTTGCTGAGTTAACAGTTTCGCTTATTTTGACTCTTTTAAAGGGCATTATACCTATGAATGAGGAAATGCATCAGGGAAATTGGAGCAAACAAGTTAATTATCTTGTTAAAAATAAAAATGTTGGTATTATTGGTTTTGGCAGAATAGGAAAAAAAGTTGCTTCGCTGCTTAAGTCTTTTGACGTTAATGTTGCGTATACTGATTTGTGCGACCAGAAATGCGATGATACTTTTATGGAAAAACAGTCGCTGTTGAAATGGGCTGATATTATAACTTTACACTGTTCCGGCGGTTCAGGGGGAAATTACCTGTTAGGAAAAGCAGAAATAGAACAGATGAAAGAACATAGTTACATTATTAATACATCCAGAGGAAGCTTTATTGATGAGAGTGCACTTCAAAATGCGTTGAAAAATGGAAAAATAGCAGGGGCGGCATTGGATGTGTATGAAACAGAACCATACGCAGGAGCACTTTGCGAGCAGAATAATGTAATACTGACGCCTCATATAGCTTCCAGCGCAAAGGAGGGGCGTAAGGTAATGGAAATGGAAGCCGTAAAGAATTTAATGGATGCACTAGGGATAGGATGAGGAAAAGCATGATTAAGGCTGTTATTTTTGATTTTGACGGAGTTATTTTAGAATCAGCAAATATTAAAACAGAGTCTTTTAAGGATATGGTCAGCGATTATCCTGCGGAAATAGCAGAGCAGTTTGTAGAATATCACATGCAGCATATGGGTATTTCCAGATTTGTTAAGTTTCAATATTTTTTTGAGGAAATATTAAACGAAGAATATACCCGGCAGAAGGAAGAAGAGTGGGGAAAAAAGTTTCAGGAAATCACGCTGGACAAGGTTTTGAAATGTCCTTTTGTACCAGGAGCTAAAGAGTTTCTGGAGAAGCATTATGAATTGCAGGATTTGTTGATGTTTGTTGCGTCAGGAACTCCTGAAGCGGAACTTCAGGAGGAAATTGTGAAGAGAAAATTGGGAGTATATTTTAAAGAGTGCCATGGGACGCCGGGAAGTAAAATAGAAATTATCGAAGAAATTTTAGAAAGCTATAGATTTTCCCCTGAAGAAGTTGTTTTTGTGGGAGATGCAAGTACGGATTTGAACTCAGCACAGATAACAGGGCTTCATTTTATAGGGCGCAATACTCCTGATAATCATGAGATATTTAAGAATGAAGAATATACTGTTGATAATATTTTAGAAATTGATAAAATTATTAAAAAAATTGAGGGTATGAAATGAAAGCGATTGTATTTGGCGGTTCGGGATTTGTTGGTAGTCATGTAGTGGATGTTCTATTTGAACATGGCTATGAAGTGGTTATATTTGATAAAAGGCCATCTCCATATTTAAGAGATGGAATGCAGATGGTTGTAGGCGATATTTTAGATGAGAAGGCTGTCTGTGATACGGTTGAGGGTGCTGATTATGTATATAATTTTGCAGGAATAGCAGATTTAGATGCAGCATCTGCCTCGCCCATTGCTTCAATTGAATTAAATATTAGAGGGACCTGCAACATTTTGGAGGCATGTGTCAGATATGGAGTAAAACGTCTGGTTTTTGCCAGTTCTTTTTATGTGAACAGTGATAAGGGGGGATTCTATCGCTGTAGTAAGCAGGCGGCCGAAATATATATTGAGGAATATAACAGGAGATACGGGCAGGCATACACAGTTTTGCGGTACGGTTCTTTGTATGGACAACGTTCTGATGAAAGTAACGGGGTACATAGAATGTTAAAGTCTGCATTAGAGAATGGAGAAATTCGTTTTCGAGGAACAGGAAATGAAACGAGGGAATATATTGATGTTTTAGATGCGGCGGAATTAAGCGTTCAGATTTTAGATAAAAAATATGAAAATAAATATATAACTTTGACCGGACATAATATTTTCCCAGCTAAGAATTTATTTTTAATCATACAGGAGATTATAGGAAAAAATATTGATATTATATATGAAGAAGCTGATTCAAATATTCATTATGATATGACCCCGTATACATTTAAACCACAATGCAGTCTTAAACTGGTAGGGGAATGCTACCGTGATATTGGACAGGGACTCACGGAATGCCTGATGGAAATTCAAAATGATATAAATAATAGCAGAAATGGAGAATAAGATTTGGTTATGACGCGTGACTATATTGATATAACATATCCTTTATCCGAAAAGATGGCTATATATCCCGGAAATCCTTTATTTTCCATGAAAGCGCATATGGATATGGAAAGAGGGGATTCATGCAATATAAAACAGATTTGCATGGGCACTCATACCGGAACACATATTGATGCTCCAAATCATACAATTGCAGACGGGAAGGTTCTGGAGCAGATGACATTAGAATCTATGAATGGAAAGGCAAAAGTTCTTGACTTTACGGGGAAAAAAGAAATTAGTGTAAAGGATTTGAAAAATATAGAGATTGACGGCTATAAAATCATATTATTCAAGACGGATAATTCTATAAATTATTCTGGAAGTCATGTATTAACAGAATATACAACATTGGATTATGAAGCAGCAGAGTATCTTGCAGCAAAAGAAATACAAATGGTTGGTATTGATTATATGACAATAGAAAGACCACGGGGAAAACGAGTTACAGGAAAGAGCATTCACCAGATTTTTTTGTCTAGAGAGATTTATATTCTGGAAGGTATTGATTTAGGGGAGACAAAAGAAGGAGATTATGAGTTATGCTGTCTGCCGTTGCGTTTGCAAGAGGCGGACGGAGCCCCGGTAAGAGCAGTACTGTTTCCTTGAGAAGAGACAGGGAATGGTGTGTTCTGCAAGGAAACAAAGGTTATATAATATTGCAAGAAATGTATTATTTGCTTAGTAAGAAAGGATATTCACAAAAATGAAACGAATTTTAGTAACCGGAGGAGCCGGATTTGTGGGTTCCCATCTTTGTGACAGATTAATTAAAGAAGGGAATCATGTGATCTGTCTGGATAATCTCTTTACGGGAAGTAAGGAGAATATCAGTCACTTACTATCTGATCCCGAATTTGAATTTGTAGAGCATGATGTTGTGGAGCCCTTTGAGGCAGAGGTGGATCAGATTTATAATCTGGCATGTCCTGCAAGTCCGCCTTTTTATCAGGAGGATATGGTGGCAACATCTAAAATCTGTTTTTTGGGTGCTTTAAATATGCTAGAGCTTGCAAAAAAGAACAATGCCCGTATTTTACAGGCAAGCACCAGTGAAGTATACGGAGATCCGGAGATGCATCCCCAGAAGGAAACCTACCGCGGATGCGTGAATCCTGTGGGAATCCGTTCCTGCTATGATGAAGGAAAGAGAGTGGCGGAAACCTTGTTCTTTTCCTATCATTTGCAGCATGATGTGGATGTGCGCATTATCCGCATTTTTAATACCTACGGTCCGCGCATGAATCCCGATGACGGGCGTGTAGTCAGCAACTTTATTGTTCAGGCTTTAAAGGGAGAGGACATTACAGTTTACGGAGACGGCAGCCAGACCAGAAGCTTTTGCTATGTGGATGATTTGGTAGAAGGCATATATAGGATGATGGAAAATGATGAATTCTGTGGGCCGGTTAATCTGGGTAATCCCGGGGAATTTACTATGATAGAGCTTGCTGAAAAAGTGTTGAAGCTTACCGATTCCAAAAGCCGGCTGATATATTGTCCCCTTCCCGGAGATGATCCCACAAAGCGGCGTCCGGATATTTCTCTGGCAAAGGAAAAATTAGACTGGCAGCCGGAAATCAAACTGGATGAAGGTCTGGTTAAAACCATTGAATATTTCAAAAGCGTCATATAAAAGAGGAAAAGCATGCATAAGGTTATTATTATCGGAGCAGGGCCGGCCGGTCTTACCGCAGGAATTGAATTATTGAAGCAATCCGGGGATTATGAGGTAATCATTCTGGAGGAAACTCAGGAGATCGGCGGTATTTCCCGAACGGTAAGGCATCATGGCAACCGTATGGATATCGGTGGACACCGTTTCTTTTCCAAAGATGAAGAGGTTATGAGATGGTGGGATGAGCTGATGCCCCGTCAGGGAAAGCCTTCCTATGATGATAAAGTGCTGGGAAGAAGCGTGCCCCTAAAAAAGGGTGGGCCGGATCCGGAAGCGGAAGATATTGTCATGCTGACTCGTAACAGGGTTTCCAGAATTTATTACAAAAAGAAGTTTTTTGATTATCCCGTTAAAATGAATGTCCAGACAATTAAAAATATGGGATTTGCAACTACCGTGGCGGCGGGATTTAGTTATTTAAAATCCGTTCTGGTCAAGAAAAAAGAAGATTCCTTGGAAAACTTTTATATTAACCGTTTCGGGAAAAAGCTGTATTCCATGTTTTTTGAAGGCTATACGGAGAAGCTCTGGGGAAGACACCCTAGGGAAATCGATGCTTCATGGGGGGCTCAGAGAGTAAAGGGGCTGTCCATTGTGGCAATTATCAAGGACGTATTCCGTAAGATGCTTCCCGGAAAGAAAAACAGCAAAAAAGTGGAAACCTCTCTCATAGAGGAATTCTACTATCCCAAATACGGTCCAGGCCAGCTGTGGGAAACTGCGGCGGACAAGTTTGTGGCATTGGGCGGCAGGATTGAGAAAGGCTGTCTTGTTACGAATGTAAAGACGAAGGAAGGCAGAGCATGCGCCGTTACCTTTGAAAAAGAAGGCAGTAAAGAGGAGATTTACGGAGATTACATCATTTCATCCATGCCCTTAAAGGACCTGGTAGCCGGTATGAATGACGTTCCGCAAAATATACAAAAATATGCGGCAGGACTTCCCTACAGGGATTTTGTGACGGTAGGTCTGCTTCTTAATAAATTAAACCTGAAAAATGAGACAAAGTTAAAGACTCTGGGTAATATTGTCCCCGACTGCTGGATCTATGTGCAGGATGTGGGAGTCAAGTTGGGCAGAATCCAGATTTTTAACAACTGGTCCCCTTATATGGTGGCAAAACCGGAAGATACGGTCTGGATCGGACTGGAATATTTCTGTACGGAAGGCGATAAGTACTGGAAGCTGTCTGAAGAAAAATGGGCAAGACTCGGTGCCAAGGAACTTGTAAGGATGGGGGTAATTGACTCCATAGACCAGGTTAAGGATTACCACAAGGAAACAGTCAAAAAGGCATATCCGGCATATTTCGATACCTATGACCATATTGATGAGATTATCGTATATCTTAATCAATTTGAGAATCTCTATTGCATCGGAAGAAACGGACAGCACAGATACAATAATATGGATCATTCCATGGCCACGGCTTTTGAGGCGGTCCGCAATATTATAAGAGGTGTTTCGGATAAGCAGAATGTCTGGAACGTGAACACGGAACAGGAATACCATGAGGAGAAATCCTGACAATAAAATAAGAACGCCTTTAGAGCTTTGTGCAGTAAGCTCTAAAGGCGTTTTTAATTCGTATCGTATATTCCATTACTTGTTGGAATCGGAATCCATTTCCGCAACCATATCCCTCAAAGTATTCTCTAAAGAGATTTCCGGCTTCCAGCCCAGCTCTTTTGTAATTTTATCATGTGAACCGATGATAACGCGGTTGTCATCGGGACGGACAAATTCGGGATTTACCTTAGTTTTAATATCCGTTTCTGTTATAGCCCCCACAATTTCTATTATTTCTGACAGGGGAATTCCCTTGCCGGAGCAGATATTGTAAATTTCTCCGGGAGTTCCTTCCGTAAGAAGGATATAATAAGCCCTTACCACATCTCTTACATCTACAAAATCCCTGATGATTGTAGTATCTCCGGTCTCAATAACACCTGCTTTCGCCCCGCTGTCCTTGATATTTAAAATCCTTCTTATAAAGCTGGGAACTACAAAGCGTTCATCCTGCCAGGGACCGATATGGTTAAAGGAACGGGTCAGGATAATATTGAGATGGTAATGATCCACAAAGACCCGGGACAACATTTCCTGGGAAACCCGAGCTACCGCATAAGGGCTGACCGGCGTTAAGTGCATGTCCTCTTTAAGGGGAAGGTGTTCCGGTAAAACATTGCCGTATTCCTCGGAAGAACCGATGGATAAAATCCTGGAGGATAAACCGGTTTCTTTTAATGCATTGGTAAGGTTTAAGAAAATATTGGTGTTATTAACGAAGCAGTCTTCAGGATGCTGCCAGCTGTAGGCAACGCTGCTGAAGGATGCCAGATGCAGAATATAATCCGGTTTGAATTCCGTTAAAACCGTTTTTAATTCATCCCCGTTTAATAAATTGACTTCTTTAAAACGTATATTGATTTTATCCTTATATACGGAACAATCAAAGGCGGGCTCTCTAATATCGATGCCACAGACTTCAAAAGTTTCCGGGCATTCGTATAAATATTGCAGAAAATGTCTGCCTACAAAACCGGAAAAGCCGGTTATCAAAAATTTTTTGCTATTCATGTATTTTTCCTCTCTTACATGTATCATGCAATAAACACTATCATTTTATTATAGAACCCTGAATAAATCAAGTGCACGAACATAAAGCAGATATTAAAATTATCTTAAAATAGCGGGGAAATCCGACTCACTGGAAGAAGTTTCCTGAAAGTCTTGATTTATTTGAGGTTCTATAATAAAATTATCACAGTTGTTTATACTTATATTATGGAGGAATTAAGTGAGAATGAAAAATGCGTTGATTACAGGAATTAATGGGCAGGACGGCTCTTATCTGGCAGAATTGTTATTGGAAAAAGGATACAATGTGTATGGTATCATGAGACGGAAATCCGTTGTGGATTACGGCAATGTAGAGCATATAAAAGACAAAATCAAATTTATATATGCGGATATGACCGATGTGGTATCTCTGGTAAATGCCATGAAGGTTTCCGATGCGGATGAAGTTTACAATCTGGCTGCACAGTCTTTTGTGGCTACTTCATGGGAGCAGCCTTTGGCAACGGCTCAGATTGATGCTTTAGGCGTTACCAATATGTTAGAGGCAATCCGTATGGTAAAGCCCTCATGCAGATTCTATCAGGCGTCCACATCAGAAATGTTCGGTCTGGTGCAGGAAATTCCCCAGAAGGAGACAACGCCTTTTTATCCCAGAAGCCCTTACGGCGTAGCGAAGCTGTATGGACACTGGATTACCAAAAACTACAGGGAAAGCTACGACATGTTCGCATGCAGCGGAATTCTTTTCAACCATGAATCCGAGAGAAGGGGAAAAGAGTTTGTTACCCGTAAGATTACAGATGCGGTGGCAAGAATTAAGCTGGGCGTACAGGATTATGTGGAACTGGGAAATATGGACTCAAAACGTGACTGGGGACATTCTAAGGATTATGTTTATGCAATGTGGCTGATGCTGCAGCAGGACAAGCCCGATGATTATGTGGTGGCTACAGGCGAAACAAGAACTGTAAGGGAATTTGTAGAGACAGCTTTTGCCAA